>DASQLH010000396.1:0-7102 GCA_035630155.1 Chthoniobacterales bacterium | reverse complement strand
CATTTGCCCCAGCGATGCCGCGAAGGAACGCGGTCCGCCTCCGGAAAAACAGGCGGCCCAAAGCCCGGACGATGCCGAGTATCGCGGATTATCTTGTTCCGGGAACGGTCCTCCAGGCTGGGCCGGGAACGTTTCAACGTTAAGACTCGGAGGGAGGGAGGTGGGCTTCGGCATGGTTCTCGAGGGGACAAGCCGGTGATATCAGGGCCAGGGTATGGACGGCAACCAAAATGATTCGGGCCGATGGCGCCCGGTCTTAGCGTTCGGGGCTTGTCTGGCCCGCCCGCAGCCGCGACAGGGCCCTATCGATCGAATAACGATCCAGCTCTCGCGGGCACCACAGGAGGAAAAGAAGAAGGGCCAGGCGCGGAATAACGTGGCCGCTGAAGTTGAAGAGTGGCTCGCGCAACAGATGCCCGAAAGTCACGATCACCAAAACGAACCCGAGCGCGATGAGAGCATCGCGAATTCGCAAGCCGAGAATGAGCAACGCGCCCGCCACAAGTTCGATCAGCGGAATCGTGACGCCGACAAACCAGAGCGACCAGACCGGCAGAAACGTGTCCGAAAACGGCAGGAAATATTTTCGGGCGTGCTCAACCGGGCCGAGCTGAAAGACCTTGCCGACGCCGGCCATGAAAAAGATCAGGCCGAGAACGAGCCGGGCGAAGAGCAAAGCCCACGCGCGATGAAGCTCCCCGGTCATAACCGACCTCAGCAGAATTCTATCTCGTCTGCACGTCCGATTTCGGAGCCGGCGCAGGGTTTTTCGCGGGAGCAGATGAGGGCGCGGCCACGGCTCGCTTGCTCAAGACATGCCGGTACTGCGCCTTGTTTTCCGTCCAGTGATAATGAGGATCTTCGACGATCGGCCCCCAGATGAGGCGACCGCCATAACGCCAGTTATCGAGGAGGATGCCGTGCGAAAAGTGTTGACCTTTTGCGGTCACGACAATCACGTTGTGCTCACTCGCGGTGGTTTCGAACGATTCGGCCCAATGGAATTCCAGGGTCTCCCAATTTTGCTCGGCTAAACGAAGGAGCAGCCGTTCGGCCCATTGGAAACAGAGACCGCCTTTCCTGGCGCCGGTGTTGACGAGGAAATTGTGGAGGCCGGGTGGCCAGGTGACCCGCCATTCGCGCTTCAGCTCTCGCCCGATCGTGTAGGCAATCTGGGCCACGCGTTGGGCTTCCTCGGGATCGACGCTCGAAGAGAGGGCCATGATTCTGCCGCGCAAAACGGGATCGTTGGCGGAAGTGGCGAACGCCGGGTCCTTCTTGCGGGCGTCGGCCGTCGACATGCAAAGCGCAAGGCCCAGCAAAGCAATCCAGATTGAGCGGCGAGCGGGCATACGCGCCATAAGTTAGCGCGCAGGACCGAACGTCAAGCGGGGGTTAACTGCGATTGGCGAGCTGATTTTCCGAGCGGGCGAGGTTATCTTTTTCCATGCCGTCGAAGACAAGCGCGGGGCTGCTCATGTTTCGAAGCAAGCACGATCGGCTCGAAGTCTTGCTCGTTCATCCCGGCGGGCCTTATTTTCGAAAGAAGGATGAGGGGGCTTGGACCATCCCGAAAGGCGAGGCCGCGGAAGGTGAAGAGCTGCGCGGCCGGGCAAGAATCGAGTTTGAAGAAGAGCTGGGCATTACGCCGGCCCTGGAAGAGTGGATTGACCTCGGCAGCGTGAAGCAGAAAGGCGGCAAGACCGTCCATGCCTGGGCGTTTGCTGGAGATCTGGAACCAGATTTCAAACTGGCCTCGAACAGCTTCGAGATGGAGTGGCCGCCGAGGTCAGGCAAGATGCAGCCGTTTCCCGAAGTGGACGAAGCGAGGTTCTTTTCGCTGGAATTGGCGCGAACTAAAATCAATCAGGCACAGACCGTCTTCCTCGATCGGCTTCGCGAAGCCATCGCACGCGAGGAAAGCGCACCCATCGAATGACGAAGCCGCTCTTCTTGTTTACTCCGGGCGCAGGGGCGCCTTCCTCCCACCCGTGGATGCAGCGCTGGAAGGAACGACTCTCGGCTCTTGGTGATGTGGTGACGTTCGATTATCCCTACATGCAGGAGCGGAGAAAGCGGCCCGACCCGTTGCCGCAATTGATTGCGGCGCATCGCCAGGCCCTCACCGACGCGCTTCACGGAAGCGACCGGCCCGCATTCCTCATCGGGAAAAGCATGGGCGGCCGGGTCGGTTGTCATGTCGCGCTGAAAGAGGCAGTCGCCGGCGTCATTTGCTTTGGCTACCCGCTCTGCGGTGGAGGCGATCCCACAAAGCTGCGCGATAAAGTCCTGCGCGAACTCCTGACTCCGATCTTATTTGTGCAGGGAACGCGCGATTCGCTTTGCCCGTTGGAACTTCTGCAAAGTGTGATCAGCGAGATGCAGGCGCTGCACTTCCTTCATGTGGTGGAAGGCGGCGATCATTCCCTGATGGTCCTGAAGCGCGAGCTTCAAAAGGCGGGCGAGACGCAGGAAGAGGTCGATCAGCGAATGCTCGCTGCAATCGCTCAGTTTGTAGGGCGTTTCTGTGAAACGCCATCTTCGTCCGGCGCCTGACACAACGCTGTGGCATCATTGGAGCCGGCACGCCCTCGTGCCGGAAAGCGAGGGGATGATTTCTCCCAACGGCCTGAGGGCAGGCCGTCTCCAAATTGACCCTACGACCTTGACGCTATCGTCTCTTTTGCCCACTTTCTGCGTATGATCTTTCGGCTTCACAGACGTTTCCGAATTCTTGGACTTCTAACGATTCTGCTGTTGGCGGCCATGGTCTTGTCTCTGGCCTCGCTGCGCAAGTCCAGCCAGGCAGATCGGGAACGGCGCGAAGCGAACGATCGCCAAGATGAGCGTGGAAAGACCCCTCCGGAGGATTCGTTTCTGACCCAGCGCGTAGTTCACGGCGGGATCCCCGCCGGGGCTCGGGAAAAAGCGCGCGCCCAGGCAACTCGCGCCCGGAACGCAGCGCGCAGCTCGGCTTCCGGGCAATCGGACTCGCAGCTGGCCGCGACGACATGGCAGTTCGTCGGGCCCACGAACATTGGCGGCCGTGTCGTGGATGTTGCCGTGGATCCGGTGGCCCCCGATACGATCTATGTCGCTGCGGCAACCGGAGGCGTCTGGAAGAGCACAGACGCCGGCGCGCAGTTCACCTCGATCTGGCCGGCGCAAAACCCCCAGTCGATGGGCGCACTGGTCATCACTTCGAACGGGATCCTGTTCGCGGGGATTGGCGAGGCCAACCCGGGCGGAGGCAGCATAACTTACGGTGGCTCGGGCGTGTACCGATCGGTCGATGGCGGCGCGACCTGGCAGCACGTCGGGCTGACAAATTCGGGCGCGATCGGCCGGATTGCGGTCGATCCCACTGACCCGCAACACATCTTTGTCGCTGCGGCGGGCGACTTGTTTAACCCGGGCGGAGAGCGGGGCGTGTACGAGTCAACGGATGGCGGTTCAACCTGGACCCGCGTGCTCAATGGCGACAACGACACTACGGGGGCAGTGGACCTGGCCATAGATCCCCTCAATCCGAACCGCATCTTCGCAGCCATCTGGGATCACCTCCGGGAACCCGATCTGCGCAGGTATGGGGGCGTGGGATCGGGCCTTTACCGATCGACCGACGGCGGCTCCACCTGGGAGCGCCTGACGAATGGGCTTCCCGGCGCCGGCGCCACGATCGGCCGAATCGGAGTCGCCCTGGCCGCGTCAAACCCGCAGCGCCTCTACGCCATCGTCAATCAGGCGAACGGGCTTTTCCAAGGATTCTATCGGTCCGATGACGGCGGCAACTCGTGGAGCAATCTCCCTACCGACTCGAAGCTGGCGGACGCGCAGGCGACCTTCGGATGGTGGTTCGGCCGGTTGTGGGTCGACCCTCTCGATCAAGCCCATGTCTTCGCGGCCGGAGTGACTTTGTGCGAGTCGCAGAACAGCGGGGCGTCGTTCACCGAACATATTAGCCCGCACGCCGACCATCACGCCATGGCGTGGGACCTCAAAGTGCCCGGTCGCGTTTACCTCGGCACGGATGGCGGGACCTACCGATCGGACGTCAACGGCACCGACGACCAATGGACGAAAGCGATCTACGAACCGTTTACGCAGTTCTACAGCGTGGACGTGAGCGAGCAGGACGAGAGTCGGCTCGTCGGCGGAACCCAGGATAACGGCGTTAACCGTTCCTACGGCGGGACCTCATGGAACTCCTACGTATTCGGTGACGGGCTGGCGGCGCTGATCGACCCCTTGAACCAGGATCTGGTTTACGGGTGCTTCCAATATGGGAACTGCTATCGCTCGTCGGATGGCGGCACCACCACAACTTACTTCACCCCTGCCATCGGGTCGTCCCGGCGGAATTGGTTCGCGCCTCTCCAATTCGACCCCAATAACACCGCAGTCCTCTACTATGGTGGCAACCGCGTCCACCGCTCCACCAACAACGCCGCCACTTGGTCGGTCATCAGCCCGGACCTGACCGGCGGGCCAGGGCGCGATCCCAGCTATCCGTTCGGCACGATGACCACGCTGGCCATCGCGAAGACCGACCCGAACCGGATCCTGGCCGGGACCGACGACGGCAGGCTCTGGTTCACCACCAACCTTGGCGCTAACTGGACGCGCGTGACCGATCCGGACCTGCCCGGGACTTGGGTGACGCGAGTGATGGTCGATCCGTTAAACGCGGCGGTGGCTTACGCCACGTTCTCGGGCTTCCGGGCGGGGGCGTCATTGCCCTACGTGCTCAAGACAAGTGATGGCGGGGCCACCTGGACGAGCATCGTCGGAGATCTTCCTGAGGCTCCGGTTAACGACATCGTGCTCGTGGGTTCGACGCTGTATGTGGGCACAGATGTAGGCGTGTTCCGTTCGGCCGATGGTGGATCGACCTGGCTCACCGCCGGGGAGGATCTCCCAAATGTCCCGGTGACCGACCTGGAGTATCGGGCCGCGTCCAACTCCCTATACGCCGCGACGTTTGGCCGAGGAATCTATGCGCTGCCGTTGCCGGCTACCCGCGCACTCAATATCTCGACGCGAGTGCGAGTTGAAACGGGAGACAATGGGATGATCGGCGGATTTATCATTACCGGCAGCGCGCCCAAGAGCGTGGCTGTGCGCGGCGTCGGACCATCGCTCGCGAATCTTGGATTAAGTGATGTCCTCGCCGATCCAACTCTCGAGCTCCGTGACTCGGGCGGCGCGTTGCTTGCCCAGAACGACAATTGGGAGGACGATCCGGCGCAAGCGACCCAACTAACTACCCACGGCCTTGCCCTCCAGAATCATGATGAGTCGGGCATCGTCGCCACCCTTAATCCCGGTGCTTCCTATACCGCCATCCTGGCCGGCCAAAACGGCGGCACGGGCGTAGGCTTGGTCGAGATTTACGACGTCAACCAGGCGGCCGACGCGCAATTGGCCAACATCAGCACACGCGGCTTTGTTCAGAGCGGCAGCAACGTCATGATCGGCGGGTTCATTCTCGGCGGTGGCGGCAACACCCAGGTGGCTCTGCGTGGCATCGGGCCGTCGTTAAGCCAGTCCGGCCTTAACCCAGTCCTGGCCGATCCGACCCTGGAGCTGCGCGACAGCAACGGTGCCCTGCTGATCTCGAACGACGACTGGGGGAGCGATTCCACGTCGGCGGCCCAATTGAGCGCGCACGGCCTCGCCCCCCAAGATCCCATCGAGTCCGGAATCTTCACGTCGTTACCACCGGGCGCGTTCACGGCCATTCTCGCCGGAAAAAATGGCGGGACGGGACTTGGTCTTGTCGAGATTTACAACGTGCCGTAAGCGCACGAAACAAAACTCCGAAGCCGTCATCCTGAGCCGCGCAGACGGCGAAGGACCTCACAGCCGGTAGGCCATCACACAATTACCTCCGGCATGGTCGACAGCGTGCGCTACACGCCTCGCGTAAGCGGATGATCACACAAATCAGCACGGACAGGTTCGAAAGATTGCGCTCCGCACGTGACGCTAGTGGCAGCCTGGACGCCAAGGCCACGACTGCGAGGTCCCTCGCCGTCTGCGCGGCTCGGGATGACAGCAAGACTGCGCCGCACCTTCGCACGCTAGCGCGCCCTTTTTTGCGCGGCGTCAGCATCCTGGTTGGTGGTAATCCCAAGCGCCGTATTCGTCCCGGCGCACGACGTCACACAAAAAAAAGCAACCAGCGATAAAAGAGCTGCGGCGATCAGTCGCATTAGCTGAGCGGAAGCCAGTTGCCCGGCTGGGGGAGAGGCTTCGCGTCCGTCAGTGAAAGATACGTGTACTCCTGGAGAAGACGTTCGTAATCGGACAACAGCTTCATGGCGTCGTTCGGCTTCAGCCGGTCACTCTTGATGGCGCTGTCCACCTGCGTCTTGAGCAGGCGCATCAATTCCACCTTGTCCCACTGCGTCATGGCGAGCACTTCACCGATCGTGCTGCCTTCGATCACTTCCTCGATGTACCAGCCGGATTCTTCGTCAGGATCGAGGAAAACGTGCGCCTCGGTTACCCGCCCGAAAAGATTGTGCAGATCGCCCATGATGTCCTGGTAAGCGCCCACCATGAAAACGCCGAGGTAATAAATCTCGCCGGGAATGATGCGATGCAGCGGCAATGTGTCCTTCACATCCTGGAGGTCGATGAACTTGGAGACCTTGCCGTCGGAATCGCAGGTAATATCGACCAGCATTCCGTTGCGGTCCGGCGGTGTCGTCAGGCGATGGATCGGCATGATCGGGAACAATTGGCCGAGCGCCCAATGATCGAGAAGCGATTGGAACACGGAGAAGTTGCAGATGTATTGGTCGGCCAGGGATGTCTCCATCTCCTTCACTTCCTCAGGGACGTAACGCAGGCCGCGATGCATGTTCACGATCTGCTGCGCGAGCTGCCAGTAAACGCAATCGATCTTGGCTTTCGACTCGAGCTCGAGCAGGCCCAGCGTGAACGTCTGTTGCGCTTCTTCCTTGATCTGCTGGATGTCGTGCAAGCTTTCGAGCCGGTTCCCGCGCTTGAGCCGCTGCTTCACATCCAGGATGTCGCGCACCAGTTTGTGATCGTTTTCGCCGATATCGACCTTGAGCTTCGGCGCCGTTTTCTC
>DASQLH010000395.1:0-23443 GCA_035630155.1 Chthoniobacterales bacterium | reverse complement strand
ATCTGCGCCTTCCTCCAACAAACGGCGCCGCGCGCCGACATCGTCGCGCGTTTCGGGGACCGTGCGGTAGGCGAAACCTTCATCCACAATAGCTCCCAAAGCCGAGAGCTCCTTCGGTAGCAAATCCCGCGCCTTCTCCGCCCGGGCCAGAAGAATGCGGAGATTCTCAATTCCGCCCTCTTTCTTGAACGCGCGCACGAGCGATTCGGCCACGAATTCCTCCGGTTGCAGGTCCACGTGCATGTGGAATTCCTTGAGCCGTTGCGTCGTCGCGGGTCCGATCGCGGCAATGCGCGCCGCGCCGATTTCCCGGGCGTCGTCATAAAGCTTGTAGAACAAATCGAAGAACGCGTTCACTCCATTTGGGCTGGTGAACACGATCCAGTCGTAGCCATGCGCGTCCTGCACCAGCTCGGCGAACGCGCGGAGATCGCTCGGCGGCTCGATCCGAATGGTCGGCAGCTCGATCACGTCCGCGCCGAGCCCGCGTAATTGCTCGCTTAGGACTCCCGCTTGTGCCCGCGTCCGCGTGACGACAATTCGCTTGCCCGAAAGCGGGCGATCTTCGAACCAGTTTAGCTCAGCGCGCAAACTGACGACGTCCCCGAAAACGGCGATGGCCGGCGCTGCAAATTCCTGCTCCGCCACGCGCTGCGCGATGTTCTCGAGCGTTCCGACCAGCGTCTCCTGCTGTCCGGTCGTGGCCCAGCGAATCAGCGCCACCGGCAAATTTTTTCGCATCCCGTTCGCCAGCATCTCGCGCGCGAGCGCGTCGATTCGCTCCACCCCCATCAGCATCACCTGGGTGCCGCCCAGTTGCGCGAGCGCCTTGAAATCGACTGAGCTCTCGGCCTTTTCCGGGTCCTCGTGCCCGGTGAAAAAGGTGACGTGCGAATTCTTCCCGCGATGCGTGACCGGAATCCCCGCGTAGGCCGGACCGGCGATCGCCGAAGTGACGCCCGGAACAACCACGAAACGAAGGCCCGCTGACGCCAGGGCCTGCGCCTCTTCTCCTCCACGGCCAAAGAGAAACGGATCGCCGCCCTTAAGCCGAACGACTTGCTTCCCTTCGCCCGTTTTCTCAACGAGCAGCGCGTTGATCTCATCCTGACTGAACGTGTGTGCGCCCGCTTTCTTCCCGGCAAAAATCAGCTCGGCGCTCTCCGGGGCCCAGCGCAGCATTTCCGGATTACAGAGGTAGTCGTAAACGATGACCTCGGCTTGCTCGATGCACTCCTTGGCGCGAAGCGTCACCAGCCCGAGGTCCCCGGGCCCGGCCCCGACGAGGAAGCACTTCCCATTCTTCGCTGTCTCAACCATTAATCGCCTCCCATAATTCCCTCGCTAATTGCTTCCCCGATGTCGCGTTACCTTCGACCCGCGCCATTCGCGGTTCAATCCGCGGCGGCTCAAAAACTTGTGCGCGCATCGTCATGGCGGAACCGGAAATCGTCGCCCTTACACCGACCGGCGAACCGCAATCGCCTTGAAGCAGACGCAGGAATTCCCGCTCCGCCTCCAAACACAAAAACGTATCCGTATCGTTGATGCCTCGGACGATCCTTTTGGTATTCTCGTCGTCCTCCCGCACCTGCATCGCGATTACTCCCTGGCCCCCGGCTGGAAGGAAATCATCGAGCGGAAGGATCTGCGCGCGAAGGGAAGCGCCTTCGAAATCGAAGCCACCGCCGCCCAAGTCGTACCCCAGGCGCTCGATCCCGGCTCGCGCCAGCACGATCGCGTCCCAGTCGCCCGAGACGAGCTTGCGCAAACGCGTCGGAACATTTCCGCGCAGATCGACCACTTCGACGCCGGGTTTTTTCCAACGCAATTGATGCTGTCGCCGCACGCTTCCAGTCGCGACGACCGCCTTGGGTGGAAGAGCGATTGCTTCCGACTGCTTGCTGATCAGGACATCGTCCACCGAAGCGCGCGCCAGCACACCCGCCACCTCCAAACCGGGAGCGGCGTCGCTGGGCAAATCTTTCGCGCTGTGGACCGCGATGTCGATCTCGCCCCTTGCCAGGACCCGTTCGATTTCGCCCGTGAACAATCCCTTGCGGCCTGCGCGCGGATCGAGCGGCTCCGCCTTCTGCTCGTCGCCTCGAGTCTTGAGTATTTCGACCACTGTCTCCAGCTCTGGCCACGCTCGCTTGAGCGCATCCTGCACCATCGCCGTTTGCCTGCGCGCCAGCTCACTCCCGCGCGAACCGAGAATCATCTTCTGCACGCGTCGGATTACAATTCGGAAGCGCGCATCGCGGCATCATCCAAAACACGCGGCGCCAGCGGCGGCGATTGTTTATCCGTGTCCCGTCCAAACCGCGCGCAGAAATCCGAGACATGTTCCGCAATGATCTTTTCGCCGGCCGCCATCTGCTGGCGGCGCATGGCCAGCGACTGTTCGGCGATCGATTGGAGCGAATCGATATCGTAAAGATAAACGCCATCCATCTCATTCACTTCGGGCGCCACGTCGCGCGGCACTGCAATATCGATAATGAATAGCGGCCGGTCGGCGCGGCCCCGAATCATGGGCGCGAGAATAGGCGGCGTCAGAAGCGGCTCCTCCGCGGAAGTCGATGAAATTAGGATGTCGATCTCACGGCATTGCGCGGTCCAATCATGAAACGGGATGGCCCGGCCGCGCACCAGAGTTGCCAGATTTTCCGCCCGCTCGATCGACCGGTTGCTCACGCGAATGTCGGTGACGCCCCTCGAGGTCAAGGCGCGCGCGGTCCGCTCGCTCGTTTCCCCCGCGCCCAGGATGAGCACCTTGCGTTCGCTCAAGTCGCCAAAAATTTTCACCGCCAAGTCCACTGCGACCGAGCCGACCGAGACGGCGCCGCGCGTGATGTCGGTGTGGCTGCGCACGTGCTTGGCCACGCGGAACGCGCGTTGAAAAAGACGATGCAGGAGAGGTCCCGCGCTCCCTGTTTCTCGTGCGCCGGCGTAGGCTTTCTTCGCCTGCCCCAGGATCTCGGTTTCGCCTACCACCATCGAATCCAGTCCCGCCACCACCCGGAAGAGGTGCTGCGCGCAAGTCTCCCCATCGTAACGATAAAAAGCGTCGGCATTGTCGATTCCGGCCAGGCCGCGGCTGCTTTGCAGACATCGAAGAATCTCATCCGTTGTCACCGGCCGCTCCGCCGAAGCGTAGATCTCGACGCGATTGCACGTCTCGAGCATCAGCACTTCGCGGCAACCGGTCTCCTCGCGAAGCGCCTTCTCGCGGCTCGCGCCGGCATAACGCTCCCGCGTTTCGACGTTCGCCGTGTGGTGACTGATTCCGACGCAAAAAAGGTTCATCACATCGGGCGGGGCTGCGATACGAAGTTGATGGCCCAGAGGACCGAGACCGCGGCGGTAAATGCAAGAACACAAAGGGTGGCGATCCGTTTCGGCGCCAGCCGGTGCAAATGCCGCCCCTGAAGGATCGCCCCGTAAAAAACCCAGACGGCAAACGCGCAAATCATCTTCACCCGCGGCAACGGTCCGCCGGTAAAGAATCCGCTGATGAGGCCGGCGGTGTAGAGCGCGAAGCCGAGCCAGAGCAGCCGCGTGATCGCCGCGAAAAGATTCGTGAGCGGCGGCAGATGGTAGAAGAACGAATGCAACTGATGGGTCTTCAGTTGCCGCTCCTGAACCAGATACATGATGCCGGCGACGCAGGCCAGGGCGAACGCCCCGTAGGCGATCATCGACATGGAAGCGTGGAATTCGAGCCACGGATTTGGAGCAATCCGGATTCGATGCGGAATGTCGACCGGCGCGAGCAGCGCGAATGTTTGGATCAGGAAAACCAGTGGAGCCGTGAAAGCTCCCATGAGCGACAACCGATAGGCCGGCCCGATCAGCAGATAAATGAGCGCGACCGACCAGGCCAGGAAAATGAAAACCTCGAAAAGATTCGTGATCGGACAGCGGCCCAGGGAATGCCCGCGAATCCAGAGAAACGCGGTTTGCAGGACAAACCCGAGCGCGATCGCAAAGAAGTTAAAACGGCCCGGGCGAAAAACGCCTTCTCGCAACGCGAACAACGTGTGCGCGACCGCGACGAAAAAACAGAGAGTGGAAAGAAGGACGAGCTGGCGATCCATCGGGAGCACCCAGCTTAGGAGTTAGGCTGGCGCTTGGCAAACCTCGGCGCGGCAACCCTAATCGCCGCCGTCCCGGCCCTGGACCTTGTCGATCTTCCAGCGGCCGGCGTCGTTCACCAATTGAACGACAAGCTTTTTCCGCATTCCCTCCGGACCATCGAGAAGCACGTGCGCCGTCGCCCTGGCGCCCTCAATTTTCACATTCGAGACCAAAATCTTCTTCGCCCACTGCTCGTCAAAATCCTGCCCGTCCACGAAGTAATCGCCATTGAGTCCGTCCGGTCCCTTTTTCATCTTGTCGATTTCCTTCAGGAGGCGGTCGGTCGCGAAACGCTTCATCTCCGCGCGCTGCTCCATGGGGTCGCGGTTGGCAAGCAACGCCGTCACGTACCACCGGTAAAAGCTGCGGATGCTTTCCTCGGGCGTGGCGGTCGAATCTTTGGGGGATTCCGCCTGGGCTGGAAGACAAAGAGCCGTGGCAGCGAGAACGGCAACAAGCGCGAGAAATCGTTTCATGGTCTGACTTGAAGACACAATGGCAGTCCGTCAACCGCCATCATGGCGGTCGTTGACGTTTCCGACGCAGCCGCTAGCCTCCCGGCGATGAGCTCCGATTCACTCGAAAAACTACGGGCCGCGGTGCGTGATGTGCCGGATTTTCCGAAGCCCGGCATCATCTTTAAGGACATCACGCCCATTCTCTGTGACGGAAAGCTTTTCCGGGCGTCGATCGATGCGTTTCTCGAGCGTTGCCGCGGCAAGGAGATCGACAAGATTGTGGGAATCGACGCGCGGGGATTTCTTTTCGGTTCAGCCGTGGCGTATGAGCTTGGGATCGGGTTTGTCCCGCTCCGGAAGAAAGGGAGGCTGCCTTACAAAACCGAAAGCGCCAAATATTCGCTCGAATATGGTGAGGCTGAGATGGAGCTCCACATCGACGCGATCGAGCGCGGAGAGAAAATTGTCTTGATCGACGATCTTCTCGCCACCGGCGGGACGTCGGCTTCCGCCGCCGCGCTGATCAAGAAAGTCGGCGGCGTTTTAGTGGAGGCGCAATTCCTCATTGAGTTGGAATTCTTGCACGGGCGCCAAAAGCTCGAGTCCACGCCGGTCGTTTCATTTCTGAAGTATTGAACGTGTGTCATCCCGAGCCGCGGAGACGGCGAGGGACCTCTCAGTCGCAGGGATAATCACGCAAGAAACGCTTTGCGCTCTACGAAGCGAATGCGTTGACGATTGCCTGTCTTAGCTTGTGTGATCTTTGAGCAACTGGGAGGTCCCTCGCCGTCTTCGCGGCTCGGGATGACAGCTTATCGCGCTAGCTCTCCACGCAGCTGCACCCTTCGCCGCATCCTTGCCGAGCCACAATCACTTCCATTTTTATCTCCTGCAGGGCGAGCTGGTCATGGATGAGATTGAGCAAGCCAAGCGCGCGATCGTCCGGCATTTCATCGCAGCGAAGCTCGATCCGCGACGGTTTGCCGGCTAGTTCCGGGTGGGCCGCGATCATTTCGCCGTCGAGCAAAAAAGAAACGTAAGCGTTGAACTTCTCCTGCAGTTCATGCAGCCGCTCGTCGGAGCCATCCCAGGGGCGAGCCTCGTGCATCGCGAGAAGCACCTCGCCGCTCTTTTGATCTACCGCGAGGAGATCGATGACAGCGGGATTGGCCACCCCCGCGGCAGCAGCTTCTTGCTCGTGCTCGTGATCGTGCTCGGTCGTCATTCAGAAGAAACGTCCAACGTCCAACGTCCAACGTCCAACTCCGAATGCAGAAGCCTCGACTCCTTCCCGGAATGCCATAGCTTGGGAGAATGGCCCGCCTGCTCTGGTTCGCTCTCCTCTTCGTGGCCGGGAACGCTCTCGCCCAGTTCACCCCCGCGCTTTTGCAAAACGACAGCTACTGGGATAGCGGCAAGGCCGAGTTCAACATCTACGGCGCGGAGATTTCCCGTTACGGCATCCCCCGCCCCAGCGAAGTGCTCCACATTCTCGTGCGCGAGCCATTCGATCCGAAGCAACTGGTCAAGCCGGACAATCCGAAGCAGCCGGGCGCGATCCCCGTCCTGAAGATGAACCAGATCCTGCATGTGCCGACCGGCCTTTACGTTTACCAGCAGATGCATTCGAACTTCTGGCGGGTCGACAACGCCCAGCTCCTAAAGTTTTCGCTGACGAGCAACGACAGTTGCGGCAACACCTTCAAGCAGGCGCGCCGCGAGGGCGATCGACTCGCTTACGAATATCACACTTATTGGGACGGGATGGCCGACGGCAAAGAAGACGTCACCGTGCCGGCCAATGGCTATTTCTACGATGAGCTGCCGTGGCTTGTCCGGACCATCGATTTTATCGCCAAGCCAACCGGCGGGTTTGAGATTCAGCTCGCCGGCCCGACGATCAATTCGAAGAAGGACACCATCGTCTTCAAGCCGGCGAAGATTTCCTACAAATCGACCGAGCGCACCATCGAAGTGGCCGTTGAGCATGCCGGCGGGAGCGATCGGTTCAGTCTCGATCAACGCTTCCCGCATCTCCTCCGCGAATGGAACGCCGCCGATGGAAGCAAACTGAAGATGAAACGCAGTCTGAGAGTCGATTACTGGAACTTCAACAAACCCGGCGACCGCGAGCGCGCCCTGGCCGATCCGATGTTGCGCCATCCGGATTGACGGTCCCTTTGTATCGTAATCGTAATCGTACTCGTGCTCCTGCTCGTGATCGAAAGCGATTGAAGCCAACGCGCCGAGCGCGTTTAATCTGCTCGTGGCGAAACGAACCAAACCGCGCGGCCTGACCTTGCTCGGAAAAAGCGAAGCGGGCCTGCCTGCATCGCCCGCGGATGCGCGACTCGAGACCTTCCCAAACCCAGCGAAAAGAAATTATCGGATCCGGTTCGAGACAGCCGACTTCACCTCGCTCTGTCCCGTGACAGGGCAAATGGATTTCGCGCAGATCACCATCGAGTACGTGCCCGCGAAACTCTGCATCGAGAGCAAGTCGCTGAAATTTTACCTGGCTTCCTTTCGAAACGAACGGGCGTTTAACGAAGCCGTCACCAACCGAATCCTCGACGACTTTGTGCGCGCCTGCGCCCCGCGCTACGCCAGCGTGACCGCGGAGTTCTCGGCACGCGGCGGCATCGCCCTCACCGTCCGCGCCGAGTCTCCCGATGCAAGGTAGGGACGCCGCGCTGCGGCGTCCGGCCGTGGCCAGAAACGTTCGGACGGCGCAGCGCGCCGTCCCTACCTTGGAATGAAACGCGCGGTAGTGTTGGTCAGCGGCGGCCTTGATTCGGCCACGACGCTCGCCATCTCCGTCCGCGACGGCTTCGAGGCGTATGCGCTTTCGTTTGATTACGGGCAGCGCCACCGCATTGAAGTCGAGGCGGCGAAACGCGTCGCCGCTTCTTTGGGCGCGCGCGCGCATCGCTTCGCTGCAATCGATTTGCGTATCTTCGGCGGGTCGGCCTTGACGGATGAAATCGCCGTTCCGAAAACCGACGCTGTAAGAGACGCCGAGGAAATTCCAGTTACGTACGTGCCGGCGCGGAATACGATCTTCCTCTCCTACGCGCTCGCCTGGTGCGAAGTGCTGGGCGCGGGAGACATTTTTATCGGGGCGAACGCGGTGGATTACAGCGGATATCCTGATTGCCGGCCGGCCTTCATTTCGGCCTTCGAGCAATTGGCCGCCGTGGCGACGAAGGCCGGAGTCGAAGGCACCCGGTTCCGGATTCACACTCCGCTGATTTCGATGTCGAAAGCCGACATCATCCGGAAAGGTGCCGAGCTTGGCGTCGACTTTTCGTTGACCCACAGTTGCTACGATCCGACTGCGGACGGCCTCGCTTGTGGCGCCTGCGATTCCTGCCGGATCAGGCTCGAAGGTTTTCGCAGCGCCGGGCTGAATGATCCGATTCCCTACGCGAACAGATGAAACGGTTGTTCGCTGTTTTCGTTCTTACACCCGCCGAACAACGCCTCATCATTTTTGTTGTGTTGCTCCTGGTCGCGGGTGCGTGGCTGAAGCAGCAACGCGACCTGAAATACAATGGGCCAGCGCCAAGCGTCACTTCCCCCTCCCCCGCCGACCAATGATCAGCCCCCAAGGAGCGGCGATTTGAAATCGCCGACCTAATCAACACGGCGATTTCAAATCGCCGCTCCTTGTTAGCGTCTCGTTAAAAAACACCGCTACAGCCCCGGAATGCGACCGTAACCGATGAAGCTCGGACTCATTCTTCCTTCATTGGTTTTCGCGGGCTTTGGGATTTTGAAATCAAAGATGCTCACGCCATAACGCGATTCGCCTTCATAAGTCCGCCCATCACTCGCGCCCACCATGATGCGCTGGTTCGTCCCTTTTTTGCGGCCAAGATAAATCATGGCGTGAGTGATCGGCGGATCGCGCTCGATCGCGTAGGTGCCGGTCCAGAAAAGGAGATCACCGGGCACCAGCTCATCCAGCTCGAAGGTATTTTCGTTTCGGCTATTGACCGCCTTGAAGTTCCCCGCTTTGCGCAGCCAAACGTATTGCTGGCTCGAATCGCGCGGCACGTCGCGGACACCATTTTGGCTCAGGACGTAAAAGATGAAACCCGAGCAATCCATCCCACCCTGCGCCGGATCGGCCGAGCCGTATTTGTAATCCAGGTTGCGGGTGGTGAGCTCGAGGGCTGTCTCGGTTATTTTCCGCACTTGCTCCGAATAATTTTCGTAGCCTGAAATCTCGCTGGCAGAAATTGTCGCGGGCGCTCCTTTTTTCTTCGGCGAAGGCGAGGGAGAAGCGGATGACGCCGGGGTTGGAGTTCCGTTCGCTTCGGGCGTTACGCTCAGACTGGGCGAAGGCGAAGCTGATTCTGTCGGAGAGGGCGACGGTGTCGGTGAGGTTTTGCGTTTCTTTTTCTTCGGGGAAGGGCTTGGCGAAACTTCCGGCGAAGGACTCGGGCTCGGTGAGGACTTCTTCTTTTTCGGCGAAGGCGAGACACTCGGCTCTTCCTTCGCGGTGGGGGTGGGGCTCGGGGTCGCCTTCTTTTTCGGAGAGGGCGATTTCTCAGGCGATGCCGTTGGCTTCGGCGTGGCCGACTTCGTGGCGGTCGCCTTCTTTTTTGTTTTGCGCGGAGTGGGAGTGGGTGTCGGCGCGAAAATCTTCTTCAGCTTGTTGCCGAATGATTCTTCAGCACGCGCGTTTGCTGCACCGCCAGAGACGAGCGCGATGACAAGCAAGGTGCAGAGAATTCGCATGGAGCGGGAACGTAGCACAGACCGAGGGAAGGATGGTGCGGCAAAAGCGCTTAATGGAGCCGGCACGCCCTCGTGCCGGAGAGAGCGGGCCACGCCAAGCCCCACCGGCACGAGGGCGTGCCGGCTCCATTCGATTGCATGCGCCTATTTCTTCCCGAACTCCGCGAGCACCGCCTTGTTGAGACGAATGCCGCCTTCCAAGTTCTCGAGCGGAAAATTCTCGTTGGGCGAATGCGCCCGGCAATCGGGCAAGGCCAGGCCCATCAACAGCGTCTCCACCCCAAGAATGCTGCGGAACTGCGAGACGATGGGAATGCTCCCACCTTCGCGGATCATAGCCGGGTCTTTGCCGAACGCCTCCCGCAACGCACGCTGCGCGGCCTTTCCCATCTCCGAATGCGGATCGGTCAGATACCACGGACCACTATGCCCGCGCGTGATTTCCATGGTCACGCCCGGCGGCAAATGTTTTTCCAGGTGCCGCGTCGCGAGATTCAAAATGTCGTCCCCTTCCTGGTTCGGCACCATGCGAAAGGTGATCTTGGCCATGGCGTGGCTGGCGATGACGGTCTTGGTCCCCATGCCCTGGTAGCCGCCGCCGATCCCGTTGATCTCCGCGGTCGGCCGTCCCCAAATTCGCTCGAGTGTGCTGTAATCTTTCTCGCCGAACAGCGCGGGCGCGCCGGTTTCTTCGAGGATGGCTTTGTCGCCATTGATCGGCAATTCGCGCCACGCCTTGCGCTCCCAATCTTCCAGCGGTTTCACCTTGTCGTAGAATCCTTCGATCGCGATGTGTCCGTTTTCGTCGTGCAACGTCGCCAGCAAGCGGGTCAGCGCCGTGATCGGGTTCGCGACCGCGCCGCCGAAAACGCCCGAGTGCAAATCCATTTTCGGGCCCGTGATTTTGACCTCCAGCGCCGTCACGCCGCGCAGCCCATAACTCAGGGTCGGCACGCCACGCGCGACCATGCCGGTATCGGAAACTACCGCCACATCGCATTGCAGCGCCTCGCGATTGTCCGTGAGAAATTTCCCGAGATTCCCGCTCCCGATCTCTTCCTCGCCCTCGATGACGAAATGCAAATTCACCGGCAGATCGCCATGCTGCTCGAGCGCTTCCTGAACGCCGAGGATGTGGGACAGGATCTGGCCTTTATTGTCCGTCGCGCCGCGGGCAAAAACGTAGCCATCTTTCAGGACCGGCTCGAACGGCGGCGAATCCCAGAGATCGAGCGGGTCGGGCGGCTGCACATCGTAATGCCCGTAAATCATCACGCTGCGGCGCCCCGGCTGGTGCTTGTTCCTGGCCCAAACCACGGGATGACCAGGCGTCGGCACGAGCTGCGTCTCCAGGCCGATGCTTTCCAATTTTTTCACGAGCCACTGCGCGCACTCGGCCACTTTTCCGCGAAACTTCTCGTCGGTGGAGACACTCGGGAACCGCAGGAACGCATAGTAATCTTCGAGGTGGCTATCGCGCATAGAATCAGAACTAAACCGACTTCGCGGGCTTTGGCTACCGCTACATTCGGTTCGACGGCGCCTGCGTCTCGAAAGGCTTGTCGGCATCGAGCGCAGCGGCCAGTGTTTCGTCATGGCTGTGGAACCCACGCGGAATGCGGACGCGCAATTGGTTCGCGGTATTGGGCTGGCAGGCCTTACCGCCAATATCGTAAACGCGACCATCGGGGCGGGCATTTTCGCGCTGCCCGCGGTCGTGGCGCTGAATCTCGGCGCGGCTTCGCCTGTTGCCTATGTCGTTTGCGCGGTGGCCATGTGTTTGTTCGTCACCTGCTTTGCGATGGCGGGCAGCCGCGTTTCGCTCACCGGTGGTTTGTACGCATACGTCGAGGCCGCGTTCGGCAGCTACGTGGGATTCCTTGCCGGGGTGCTTTATTTCCTCACGGCGATCCTCGCCATTTCCGGCGTCGTCGGGCTGGTTGCCACGTCAATCGGCGAATTGATTCCCGTTTTCCATTCACAACTCGGACGCGCGGCCATCATTCTGTTCGTCCTGCTGTTCCTGGTCTCGATAAATATTCGCGGCGTTCGCTTCGGAGCACGCGCAGTTGAAACCATTACGCTAATCAAGCTGGCGCCGTTAATCATCTTCATCGTCGCCGGCATTTTTTTCATCCGGCCGGAAGCGCTCGCCTGGCCCGGCTGGCCTGGAGGCGACGTGCTGGGGAGAAGCGTTCTCACCTTGCTCTTCGCGTTCGTCGGCGTGGAGGTCGCGCTCGTGCCGAGCGGCGAAGTCAAGAATCCCGCGCGCACCGTGCCGCGCGCGATTTTCACCGCGCTCGGCATCACGACTTTTCTCTACATTATGATTCAGCTTGTGGCGCTCGGCGTTCTCGGAGCTGAGCTGGGCCAATATGGAGAAACAGCGCTGGCCGAAACCGCTTCCCGATTTCTCGGCAGCGCCGGCCGCACTTTGATGCTGGTCGGGCTGGCTGTTTCCGCCTTTGGCTGGACCACGAGCGATATTCTCAGCTCGCCGCGAATCCTCTTCGCTTTCGGACGCGACGGCTTCCTCCCGAAATGGTTCGCGCATGTGCACCCGCGATTTCGCACGCCCGATGTGGCGATCATTACTTATGCGGCGATCGCGTTCGCTCTCTCGTTCAGCTCGACCTTTCAGAGACTCGCCATTCTTTCCAACATGGCGGTGCTGCTGCTCTACATCCTTTGCTGTCTGGCGGCGCTCGAATTGAACCGGCGCGATGTCCGCAGCGACGGCCCGCCCTTCAAATTCCGCGGCGCCAGCCTGATCCCGGTCGCGGGAATCATTTTCATTGTCTGGGTCCTGGCGCACGCGACGAAAGATGAATTCATGATCACCGGCGCCTCGCTCGTGGTAGCTTCGATCCTCTTCTTCGTGCGGCAATGGGCGGTGGGCGGAAGAGGCTTGGCGTCCGGGCGATAGCCGCCAGGCCACAATATAGTGTGGCCGGGCCAGGGCTCCACCCCTGCCAATTGTAGGAAAAGGGCTTGTCAGCGCCGAACGTTTATCGTAAGCAACGTTACCGGCGTTATCGCCTCAATTCATGCATCTCCATTCGCTCGAACTGATCGGCTTCAAATCGTTCGCCGACAAAACCGTCTTCGAATTTCATGAGGGCGTCACCGCCATCGTGGGGCCGAACGGCTGCGGAAAGTCCAACGTGCTCGACGCCGTCCGCTGGGTGCTCGGCGAGCAATCGGCCAAGGCCTTGCGCGGCGGCGAAATGGCGGACGTGATTTTCAACGGCACCGAAACGCGCAAGCCGGTCGGATTTGGCGAGGTCTCGCTGACCTTTACGAATTGCGGTAGCGAGCTCGGGGTGGACTGGCACGACGTGCGCGTGACGCGGCGGGTCTATCGCGACGGAAATTCCGAATACCTTCTTAATAAGACGGTCTGCCGTTTGCGCGACATCCAGGCGCTTTTTGCCGACACCGGCGTGGGCCGCAGCGCCTACTCGATCATGGAGCAGGGCAAGATCGATTTGATTCTCAGCTCGCGGCCCGAGGATCGCCGGACGGTTTTCGAAGAGGCGGCCGGGATTACCAAATACAAAACCCAAAAGAAGGAAGCGCTCCGAAAGCTGGAGGCGACCGAGGCGAATCTTCTGCGGATTGGCGACATCATTAAGGAAGTGAAACGCCAGATCGGTTCGCTCCAGCGCCAGGCGGGAAAAGCGCGCCGTTACCAGACCTTGCTGGCCGATTTGCAGGTGCTCGATACGCATCACTCCCGCCGGCAGCTCGACGAACTGGAAGCGGACGCGGAACGGGGCCGCGCGGAAGTGGTGCGGCTGCAAGAGGCGGAGCATGCCGCTCACGCCAAAATCGAGACGAGCGAGAATGCCTTGTCCGAAAAACGGCGGAGTCTGGATAAGATCGATGGCGAAATCGGGAATGCGCGCGCGGAAGTACAGCGTTTGCAGAGCGAGATGGCTGGTTTGCGGAATCGGATCGAATTCAACCAGCAGCGCTCCCAGGAACTAAGTGAGTTGATCGAGCGCTACGAAAATGACATCGCCGCCGCGGAGGCAAAGCGCAGCGAACAGGCGACGCAGCTTCAGGAAGCCGACGCGCTGATCGCCCGGACGAACCAGCTTCTCGCGACCAAGGAAAGCGAAGTCGAGCAACTGAGTGAGACTTTGCGCGCGGCACGCGGTGAACGCGTGGAAAAAGAAGACGAGCTCCAGGCGCTCCAGCTTACACTGTCGAAGCTCGAAAACCGAATCGCGAGCCTCCAGAACGATCTGGCTGGAATCACCGCCCGCCGCGACGCGACTGCCACGCGCATCATCGAGCTGACACGGTTGGTCGCAGACGAGATGCGCCACCTGGAAGACGCCCGCGCCAACCTTTCGGCCGCGCGATCCGCGATGGAGAGTGAGCGGCGGACAGCCGAGGAGCGAAAAGAGAGCCTGCGCCAGGCCGAAGAACGGTTGCAGCAAAACCATGGAGCAGTCGCGAACGCCGAGAAGGAAATCGCGCGGCTGGAGCGCTTGAGCGCGGAGAAACAAGCCCGTCTCGAAGTCCTGCGCCAAATGACCGAAGAAGGCGAAGGACTCGAGAAGGGTTCGCAGGCGGTTCTGAAAGGCCTCAACGATCCGGAAAGAATTCGGCCGGCGATCGCGGGCGCGCTGGTGGCGAGCCTGAATGTTGAGCCCGAATTCGTTCCCGCGCTCGAAGCAGCCTTCGGCCGGAACATGCATGCGGTGGTCCTGCGGGACACCGGGTTGGCTGCGGAGATTTTCGGAAAGTTGGTTGACGGAAAATTGGGGCAGGCGGCGCTCGCGATCCCCGAGCTGGCCGGGAATTCCTCGAGCTCGGCGCCATCGAATCTTCCTGATGGAGCGGTGGCTTGGGCGAAGGACAAAGTGGACGCGCCGGAAGACCTCGCGCCGCTCGTCAGGCATCTTCTCTTCGATGTCGCGATTGTCCCTGAGCTCGCCAGGGCAGTAGAATTGAAACGCGGCTCGCCAGATCTTCAGTTCGCGACGCTGCGGGGCGAATTCATTTCCAGGGAAGGAATTATCTTTGGCGGAACCGCAAACGCCGCGAGCGATTCTCTTCTCGGCCGAAGGGCGATCGTAATGAGTCTGGAGCAGGAATGCCAGGGGCTCGAGGCTGAGCGAACCCGTTCGATCGAGGCGCGCGACCAGGCGAACCAACAGCTTGAGTCCGCCACTGCTGCCGTCGAGGACGCGCGCCGCAGTCACGAAAGTGCGCACGAAAAATCCGCGCAAACCGGTATTGATATTCTTTCCGCGGAGCGCGCCGTCGCCGACGAAGAACGGAAGTTATCCCAGTTGGAAGGCGAGAAGGCCACGCTGGAGCAACAGGTGCAAAGCGCGGACGAACGCATCACCCAACTGGAACGCGAACTGGAGGCGGACCGGAAAAATTTCGAAGACGAGCAAGGCCGCCAGGCGGCGGCGGAGCAAGCGCGAGAAAATGCGCGGTCGCGTGAGGAAGAGGCAGCCGACAAATTGAGCGAACTGCGCCTGGCCGTTGCTACCGAGAGGCAGCGACATGAAAGTTTGGTGCATCACCGCGCGCCAATGGCCGCGCGTGAAGCGGAGCTGGCCGATCTCGTCGCGGCGCGTCGCGGCGATATCGCGACATATCAGAGCCGTCTGGCCCGGCAGGCTGCGGAATCTGAAGAAGCCGAAGGGAAAATCACAGAGCACGCTTCACAGTTGGCGGCGGCGGAACAAAACGCCGCGGCGCTCGGGCAGGAACGAAGCGCGCGTCTGGCCATAGTCACCGAACAGGAAGCCCAACTCCGCGGCTTGCGCGATTCGCTGAACGATCTGCGCGATCTTCGAGGGAAGGAAGAGGTCCGCCAGACGCAGTTGCAACTGCGCATCGAAAATCTGGTCGAACACGTAACGCGGCGTTATCAGATCGATCTGCGCGCTTTCACGACCGATCTGTTCGCGTTTCAGAAAACGTTGAGCGTCGTGACGAAGCGCCGGGCTGGTGGATCGAGTCCCGCTCCTGCGGGATCGCTCGATGATAATGATGGCGGCGAAGCCGCGACAATTTCGGCATCGCCCGCGGAGCGGCCGATCCACCAGGATGGCGAGGCCAACCTCGAGCAGATCATTGCCGATCTAACCCGGCAGCTCGACAACATGGGCCCGGTGAATCTCGAGGCCGTCCACGAATACGACGAGCTCGAAGAGCGCTACCGTTTTCTCGAGACCCAAAACAACGACCTGACCGCGGCGCGGCGCGAAGTGCTCGACGTGATCACGCGAATCAACAGCACCACCCAAAAGCTATTCGCGGAAACTTTCGCGCAGGTGCGGATCAACTTTAGCGAAATGTTTGCCGAAATGTTCGGGGGCGGACGCGCTGACCTTTCGCTCCAGGATGAAAACGATCCGCTGAATTGCGGCATCGAGATCACGGCCCGGCCACCGGGCAAACAACTCCAAAGCGTGTCGCTCCTTTCCGGCGGCGAACGCACCATGACCGCCGTCGCGCTCCTCTTCGCCATCTATATGGTGCGGCCGAGCCCTTTCTGCATCCTCGACGAAATGGACGCGCCCCTGGATGAGAGCAACATCAACCGGTTTATCAAAGTGCTCGAGCGGTTCGTTTCGCAGAGCCAGTTCATCATCATCACCCACAACAAGCGCACGATCGCCAAAGCGGACATCCTTTACGGCGTGACGATGGAAGAGCGCGGCGTAAGCAAACTCGTCGGAATGAGACTGGCCGCGGAGAAGGGCAGCGATGGGGAGCTGCGGCGGACATCGTCGAATGGGAATGGCAACGGCTCGAGGGGGCACGAAACGCAGCGCCAGGGTCAGTTCGCCATGGCCGGCGAAGCCGAGGAGCACCGGCGCGATGCGGCCGCGAGGCGATAAGGAGTTTCTCGCTCAGCTTTTTATTTTCGTCGGAAACTCGACCTGTGTTCTCCACGTATCTTCAATTTCCATTAAGCCTGCCGGGTCGCTCCCGATGCAGGAGCGCGAGGACCCGACCGAGTTGGGTCTGTTGAAGTCTTCGGAACCAATCTTCATTGTGCTCTTTTTCGTCCAGTAGTTCCACAGTTGGCGCTAGCCTGCTTTTCAGTTCCCCTTCCATTACTGCCATGGCTTTCCCTGGAAGCATCCAACCTAGAGGGAGAAGACGTTTCTTTCTCTCGTCAGATTCAGTCGATTCGATATTCCTTTCGTCGAGCTCAAGATTCAGGTCGATAACAAAAGGATCATGGAAGCGGGGACCATCCTGCTCGCGTTGGAACGCAGGACGTGTGGGAGAATAGTCCACCCGTTCGAGGGCAGCTTCGAGATTACTGTTCTTGCTCATATCGTTGTCGTGGCGTTCCGGTCCCGCGAGGCGCCGTGAAATGAGACAGGTGCCGTCTTTGAGCGCTTCGGCGGAGTCGGCGGAACGCGATACCCAAGCGTTTAAGAAGGCCCTCGCTGGCGCAAGCAGGTCCACCATAAAATGCTGCGGGGTTGCACAGAGCACATTCCATGGCCTCGCCGGCTTGGCCGGAAAACTGGCAGCGGCCCGTTTGATAGGAGGACCGGCTCGTACGATGACGACCCAGGGAATTATTTCCGACGATTCTCTGGTTACATCAAAATCCTCCAGCAGCTTGTAATAAATGGGAACAAGGTTATCCCAAGCCGTCCGCGCGCCAGAGTTGTCGTAATATCCCCCGTCAACTACGCGTTGGGGTAACTGCTTGCGACGCGGCGGAATTTCCCCGGAGGGACTAATTCCGGGAAAACGAGTGCTGAAATTGACTGCCGTACTTAAGCGAAACAATCCAGGGTCAATATCTTCGCCCTCTCCGTTACGAAGCTTAAGCATCTTCAGAGCATCTTGAGCACCGGGATAGTCTCCGGGCGGAATCAGGCAATCGCTCACTATAATTCGACCTCCCAGCTCAACTGAGGTGCCGTTGAGAAAAAGAGACGGCATCCATCGTTTCCGGTCACCTGTAGTCTCGTCGTATGGATCGCCGCGCTTACGCCATAGGGTCCGAAAATCGTCGTCGAAGTCGCAGAAGTTTTCCTGGTTTTGGTCGACGGACTGCAGACTTTGGCGCCAAGCGTGTTCCCAAGCCCGTTCCAGTCCCATCGCGCGGTCGCGTTGATTGAACAATGGGAATGGCAAAAATCTCTGGGTAGTATCGATAAAAGCTGCGGAACCAAGGGGAGCCGAAAGGTGATCGCGTCCTAGGAAATTGGCGATGTGGTTTGAAAACCAGTCCGGTTTTGCCTTTTCTCCGTCGGTAACCGGGTTTGCATCCACTAATGCGGTAAATGTGGCGGCCGCGAGACTGCCTCCGGAAACACCACTAATGGCCAAAATCCGGCTGGAAAAAGGAACGTATTGGTCAGGATACTTTCGGGTTGTGTCTTCCAAATAAGCGAAAAGACGGGCCGCCCAATACGCCGCGCGAACTCCTCCGCCTTCGGCGCAAATTATGATTAACGGTGTTTTCTGTCCGGATTTCCGATTCGGCTCATCGAGGGGCAACCGCCGTGTCCAAGCAGCTAACGCATCGCGTATCCCCATGGGGGGTTCCGAAATCGAGGCAAATTCCCGCCCGCGCGTAATTCTCACCCCATGATTGTCGTTCCATGGGCTGAGCAGGATACAGCCGGCCAGCGTGATGGAAATGAGCGGTATACGCAAACGGCTACCCCAAAACACAAGTAACGAGCCGACGCTGACAAAGACTGCGGCAGCGACGCAAAGAGTCGCCGCGGGGCCGATCAACGACCAGAGCTCTGGTGCAAAAGTGGTGCCTGCAATCAAGGCGGCGATGAAGGCGAGGAAGATCCACATGAGTCTGATCTCTGTTTTTGAAAGGACGTCATCGAGTTCACGACGTTGTCCTTCTCGCAATCGTCGGCTTGGCCGCCATGGACGCAGTGCGACTAGCAATAAAATAACGAAGCATGGAGTGAACAAGAGGAACTGGGTTTCGACGGCAAGTGCATTCGCTGCCGAATAACGTCGTCCCAATAGGTAGAACGCCAGTCCGACCGCGACTGCGGGTCCCAGGCCCGCAAGCATAGGTGAGAGCCGTTCTAATCGCTTGAAGAGCCAACCGATCCAGCCTTTGTGCTCGGAAAGCCTGCCCGCATACTCCGGAGAATTGTAGTCAAACTCGTGGAGCAGCCGCGTGGCTTGGAAATTGACGAAACTCCATAGGCAAAGCCCAGCCAGGAAAAATAGGAAATGGTACCGTTGGGCTGTCGCTAGAGCCTTTTCAGTTACCGTGGCGACTGGCGGGTCTATCATTGCTTGAAGAATGCCCTCCGTCTGGTCCAGCGCTAATCCTGCGACGACTGCCAAAAGCACGCTGAGGAGCGGAAACCACAGCGGCATCGACTCGCACCACAGCTCTTTAAAAGCGACCCATAACCGGGCCACAAAGCCTCCAGGAGCAACGCCTTTTCGCCTTTTAGCAGTCACGGGTTTCACTGGGCGGGCACTTAAACATCAATGTGAAGTGCAGGAAGGTTCTGCGGAGGATTAAGGTCGGTGGAGACCCGTGTTCGTTTTGCTGTCGTATCCTTACCTCCTCACGCGATCTACTACGGATCGCACCAGGCGAAGTTTTCGAGAGATGCGTCCCTGACATTGCGGCCCCGCAGGTAGCCCTTGTGAATGGATGTGCAGACGCAGTCCCTTCCTCGTAGACAAAAAACACTTTGCGCCGGTTTCCGCTCAATGGCTAAATCGTGGATGCTTCAAACGGCGGAACGTGGCGCCTCCAAATCCAAAACAGCGCCGCACGAGAAATATCTCGAGGCGTTCCGCATCATGCTCCAGACGCGGATTTTTGAGGAGAAGCTGGCGAGCCTTTACCGCGGCGGTTTGATCACCGGCGGCGTTTACCTCGGCAAAGGCCAGGAAGCGGTCAGCGTGGCTTGCGGTATCTTTTTGCAGCCGGGCGATGTCTTCGCGCCGCTCATTCGCGATCAGGCCGGACGCACGGCGTTCGGTGAGCCGCTCGTCGATGTGGCGCGGACTTATCTAGGTTCGCGCTCCGGCCCGATGCGGGGGCGCGACGGGAATATTCACCGCGGTTGCCCCAGCACTGGCCAGCTCGCCATGATCAGTCATCTCGGCGCGATGGTCTCGGTCGTTGTCGGCAAATTGCTGGCCAAGCGGATGAAGGGCGAGAAAGGATTTGTCGGGCTGACCACCATTGGCGAAGGCGGCATGCAGACGGGCGCGACACATGAAGGGATGAATATCGCCGCGGTCGAGCGCGTGCCGCTGGTCATGGTGGCGACCAATAATCATTATGCCTATTCCACGCCGAACGACCGGCAGTTCGGCTGCGCTGACCTGGTCGATCGGGCAAAAGGCTACGGTTACGAAGGGAGCTCGGTTGACGGGACCGACCTGGCGCAGTGCCTCGAAGTCATCGGCGGCGCAATCAAACGCGCGCGCTCTGGGCGACCCCCGCAGCTGGTCGTTGCCTCGACTCTGCGTCTCGCCGGACACGGCGAACATGACGACGCGAGTTACGTGACCGACGACATTAGGCGGGAGCCGTTCGCCCAGGATGTCCTGCAACGGACCGAGCAGTTCATTCTCGAAAACGAGCTCATGGATCGCGAAGGCTTGCAGCAAATGCGGGCCGAGCTCGCGGCGGAAGTCGACGAGGCGGTCTCGATTGCGCAACAGGAAGACGCGCCTGTCGGCAGCGAAGAAGATTGGTGCGCGGTCTCGATGCGCGAACTCGTGGATAAAATTCCGTGAGCGTTACTTACCTCGAAGCGATCCGCGAGGCGCAGACTCATCTTCTTCGCGAAGATCCGCGCGTGTTCATTTACGGACAGGACATCGCCGGCAAGTTTGGCGGTGCGTTCAAGGCCACGAAAGGCCTGGCGGAACAATTTCCGGGGCGCGTCTTGAACACGCCGATCAGCGAAGACGCGATGGTCGGGACCGCGATTGGCGCGGCGATGGAGGGCATGCGGCCGATCGTGGAAATGCAGTTCGCCGATTTCTCCAGCATCGCGCTCAACCAGATTCTGAATAACGCCGGCACCCAGTATTGGCGCACGCAAACCCCGTGCCCTATTACTGTGCGGCTGCCCTCGGGCGGCACGAAAGGGAGCGGGCCGTTTCACAGCCAGAGCATGGAAGGGATTTACTCGCATTATCCCGGCCTGGTCGTCCTCACCCCGGCGACGGTCGAAGATGCTTACACGATGTTGATCGACGCGGTCGCGATCGACGACCCCGTCATCTATTGCGAGCACAAATATCTCTATTACCACCTCAAGGCCGACGCGCTTCCAAAGGAAAAATTGCCGATCGGGAAAGCGCGAATCGTCCGGCCGGGGCGCGATATCAGCATCGTGACCAACAGCGCGATGGTGCATGAAGCGCTCGCGGTAGCGCAGCAGTTCAGCGCGGAGGGCATCGAGATCGAAGTGGTCGATCTTCGCTCAGTGAAACCGCTCGATACCGACACGGTGCTTGCTTCGGTCGCGCGCACCGGGCGATTGCTTTGCGTGGGCGAAGCCTTCCCCTGGGGTGGCGTGACCGCGGAAGTGATCGCGCGCGTCACCACGGAAGGCTTTCATCTCCTCGATGCCGCGCCCGCGCGCATCAACGCGAAAGACACGCCGATTCCCTATCATCCGAATCTTTGGAACGAACACCGGCCCAACGCGAAGACGATTGCGGAGAAAGCCCGCCAGGTCCTTCAGGAATAGTATTCTCGATATGTCTTTAACCGCTGTAACACCAAATCGCGCTGTAGCCACGGCGCTATGTCGCCGTGTCGTAGACGCGACGCATCCCCCTGCGCCCCGACATAGCGGGGCGGCTACAGCGTTTGGCGACGACAAACGTTGTGCGTATGAACATCGCGCGGATCGCCGCACTTAACTTATGCCACAAGTTCCAATCACCATGCCGCAGCTCGGCGAGTCGATGGCCGAGGCAACGATCGTTTCGATCAAGGTTAAGCCGGGCGAAAAGGTTTCCGCCGATCAGGAGATCATTGAAGTCGAGACCGACAAGGCCGTCATGGGGGTGACGACGCCGTGCCCGGGGGAGATCGCCAAGATCGATGCGGAAGTGAAGGGAACTTATGCGGTCGGTGCCGTGCTCGGTTATATCGAGGCGAGCGAAGCCGATGCCGCGCGGTTCCAGAAGCGCGCGCCCCAGCCGCCCCAAGGCGACGTGGCCAAGGAAGTGCCCGGCCGCGAAGAAGAATCGGCGACCGCGGTGAAGACGCAAAACGGAAGCGGCTCGCATTTTCAGGTGGACGAAACAGCCCTCCCGCAAGTGGCAGCCGGCTCGCATTTTCAAGTCGATCAAGCCGGCGTGTTGCCAGTCCCCGCGGGCACGAAGGGCGCGGGCTATCTTTCGCCGCGAGTCCGCGCACGCATGATGGAGCTGCAATTGACGCAGGCCGATCTGGCCGCGATCGCCGGCAGCGGCAACGCAGGGCGGGTCACGGTCAAAGATCTCGAAAAATTCCTCGGCGAAATTGAAGGCAACCCGGCGGAGAAACCGAGTGCGATTCGGACTGGTGTGGCTGATGCGATGCGGCGGAGCTGGACGCGGCCGCTCGCTACGGTGGGGCTTTCCGTCTCCATCGATCCCGTGTTGGAGGACCGGGCGAAGCGCGATCCAAAGCCGGGGCCGGCGCTCTACGCGTTGCGCGCCCTTGCCCTCGCCCTCGCCGAGCAGCCGAACGCCGCCGCGCGCCTGATTGGCGGCCGCGCGATACGCTCCGAATCGATCGACATCGGCGTCGCGGTGGAAGCGCAGGACGGCATAATGGTTCCTGTGATTCGAAACGCGGACAAGACTTCACTGGCTGACCTGACCAGCCGTTATACGGAGCTGGTCGATCTCGCGCGGCGTCGCCGCCTGACGGGAGATATGACTTCCGGGGCAATCGCGTCGATTTCGAACTTCGGCAGCTTCGGCCTCGAATGGGGGACGCCGATTCCGTTGCCGGATCAGACGCTGTTGCTGGGGCTGGGTGTCGGCAAAAAAGTGCCGGCGTGGGATGAAGGCAAAGGCGTGTTCGTGCCGCGCACGGAAGCGCAGGTGACGCTGAGCTTCGATCATCGCAGCCTCGATGGGGGTGGCGCGGGCCGGTTGCTGAAGCGGATCGTCGAGTTTCTGAGCGATCCGGCGAAGCTCTGATCTGGGGAGCGCACGCGCCTCGCGTGCTGGTTTCGGCGCCTCGCCGAAACAATCTTTTCCGGAGAAAGTTCGCGACGGCGAGGGCGCCATCGCCAGCACGCGAGGCGCGTGCGCTCCCCAGACCTTGCGGATTGCATGCCCAACCTTAGGTTGCTTCCGAATATGGATGCGGCAGCCACCATCGATCCGAACATCACCATGCGGGAATTGCTCGTGCAATTCCCCGGGGCACAGCGCGCGCTGTTTCGGAAATATCATATCGGCGGCTGTAGCAGTTGCGGATTCAGTCCGGAGGAAACGCTGGCGGGAGTTTGCGGGCGAAACGAGAATCTCAACGTCGATGAAGTGACCGAACACATCATCACGAGCCATGAAGCGGACCTGACAATGCAAATCGAACCGCGCGAGTTGGCGGAGAGGATCGCGGCGGGCGAACCGGTTTACCTTCTCGATGTCCGCACCCGGGAAGAATTCGAAACGGTGAAACTCCCGGACGCGCATTTGTTTACCCAGGAGCTGATGCAGGAGGTGTTGGGCAGCGCTTCAAAGACAAATTTGTTTGTTGTTTACGATCACACCGGCGCGCGCAGCATGGACGCCGCCGCGTATTTTCAAGGGCACGGGTTTGAGAACGTCAAAAGCCTGCGGGGCGGCATCGACGCCTGGAGCGCGGAGGTCGATCCGGAATTGCCGCGCTATCACGTGGAGCAGGCATGAGCGACGATCTACAGACGCGCATCGAGGAAGCGGTGAAGAATCCGCGCAATCTCGGCGAGATGAAGGACGCGGACGCCGTCGGCACGGTGGGGAGCGCGGATTGCGGCGACATGCTGCGGATGTGGGTGAAATTCAAGGAGGAAGGCGGCCGCAAGGTGATCGATCGCGCGACGTTCCAGACGTTCGGCTGCCAGACGGCCATCGCGGTGGCGAGCGTC
>DASQLH010000394.1:0-14004 GCA_035630155.1 Chthoniobacterales bacterium | reverse complement strand
CTTTCTCGGGATCGATCGAGAGCCGCGTGATCTGGCCGCCGCTCGCAAAGTGATGGAACAGCCGCGCGCGGTCGGCGATCTCAGGATCGAGGAGCGGCGAATCCGCCGGCAGCGGCTCTTTCTCAAAAACGTCGAGCGCCGCGCCCGCGATGACTTTGTCTTTCAACGCCTGGGCAAGCGCTTTCTCGTCAACCACCGGACCGCGTGAGCTGTTCACCAGGTAGGCGGTCGGCTTCATCAGCTTCAGTGTTTTCTCGTTGATGAGGTGATAGGTCGGCTTGTCGGTCTCGCCCTCGCGCAAGAGCGGGACGTGGATGCTTACGTAATCGGCGACGCGCAGCGCCTCCTCAAGCTCCACGTACTTGATCGCGGTCTTCTCCTTCTGAATTCCGCGCGCCTGGCGCAGGTCCATGACCGTCTGAATGCCGGCGATGTAATCGTCGTTATGATACGCCGGGTCGTAACAGAGAATGTTCATGTCGAATCCCGAGCATTTCTTGATCATCGCCAGCCCGATGCGCCCGGTGCCGATAATCGCGATCGTTTTGCCCGTGACCTCATCGCCCAGGAACGGCAGGAACGGATGCCACGACGGCCATTTCTGCTCCCGCACCAGGCGCTCACTCGCATACATTTTTCTCGCCAGCATCCCCATCATGAAAAAGGCGAACTCCGCAGTCGCTTCCGTGAGCACGTCCGCGGTGTTCGTGAACGGGATCTTGTATTTGTTCGCGTCAGCCCGGTTGATGTTATCGAAGCCGACCGCGATCTGCGCCACGACCTTGAGTGAGCCCTTTCCCGCTTCGAAAATCTCGGCGTCAATCGGATCGCGGAGCGTCGTGATCAACGCGTCGATGCCGCTCTGCACTTTCTGGACGATTAACTTCTTCGGCGGCGCCTCGGGTCCTTGGAAGACCTCGAGGTCGTAACCGCGCTCGCGCAAGAGGTTCTCCGCCGGATCGCCGATGCGCGCGGTGGCAAAGATTCTTTTCTTATCGCTCATCGGTTTTGGCCAGATCGATCAAAGGAACGGTGGGAACAGAACAATGAGTTGGACCTCCTCACGTGCAAGGAGAAAAGGCTTGCATCGACCATCCATTTTGAGCACGAATGTGTTCCCTCGATTGCCCTCCATGGATTCCACCCCTCGCTCGCGCGCGGCCCCGTCCGCCCTGAGGCTTCGTCTAACCGTTCGTTCGCTGGCCGCTGCTAACGCGACTTTCGCGCTCTCAACTCGATACCCCTAACACATGAGCTACCTAAACATTCCTCGTCTTCATTTCACGGGCAAATTCCAAGCCGATCCATCCACGTTGGACAACAACGATGCTAATTGGGATCCCAATATCCAGTTGAGCAATGACCCAAACGCCGTGGGGTGGGTTTACTGGAATCCCAACGGCACCCACAACTGGAAGCTCCTCGATTGCACAGTGCGCGGCGCAGCCAACGATCAAGGCCAGTTCACGGCTCCGAGCAGCGATCCGATCATCGGGGCCCGCGTGCTCTCCTCCGGCCAGTATCCGGCAAAATTGGTCGACCTCGATCCGGATAATCAGTGTGTCTCCCAGATCTGGGGTTTGGAGGTGCAGGTCAGCATCGCCGATCCGACGGACCCAACCAAGGTCCTGGCTTCGGTCACCGGCACGCTCTCAACCGTCGTAGACGGCGTCCCGGTAGCGGCCGCCGCATTCGGCGATTTGTGGAGTCGCTGTGCGAATATTCCCTATACGGGCGCAGGCATGGGGACCATGTGCGCCTCGTTCCATGGAGTGCTTACCGGTGTGGTGTGGGCGAATGCCTCCGTCTCACCGTTGCTGGCCGCTTTGCAAAGCATTAGTCCCGATACCCTCTCGATTCTGTTCAATTTGGATAGTTATCAGTCGGATTCGAACCAGTCGAATTTCACTTTCGGCCGCGTCGTTGGCACCATCGGGCCGGCTTTGACAGGTGATGCGCCTCGCTCCACGCCCCGGCGCTTGGCTCCGGTCACCTTCAGCACACCCCCCCCGGCCCCCCCGTCTACCCCCTCGATCTTCAGTAGTTACGGGCCTGCCGGTTCGGCTTGGGATGATCAGCGTGGCGTCCTAATCCTCGATTTGGGAAACTGCATTCCGACTGATGGAACGCCTCCCGCATCCGGGCCTTCGGTTCCGGACCTGGGATGGCCAATTCCGACCGCCACGTTGCAGCTCACCATTCCCGGACCGAGCGTGAGTCCAAATGTTCGCTTTGCGGGTTTAAAAAGTGGCCTGCCATTTCGAGCGGCAGCCGGGGCGCCCACCGTGGTCGGTGCGCCCTTCCAGTTCTCGCTCGAGACGTACCTGACTTACGCCGGCATCGTCGAGCTATCCGTTTCCTCACCTTCGGTCGTAAGTTTACTCCAGACGCAACCGCTCACCCTCACCGATGTGACCAACAGCCAGATGCCGGTCGTTGCGGCGCAGGAAGATGCACAGGGCCGGTATGTGGATGTGGACGTCCCCTTCCTCCGCCTCAATGCTAAGGACGTCACCCAAGTCACACTTTGGGCTACTCAGTTTGGCCAGCCTTGGAATGGAGCGTCCCTGCAGGTCCAACTCCAAGCCCCGGCCGCTGCCGCCAACGGCAATCCGATTCCGTTGAATCCCCCACCCCCCGTGACTTGGAAGAATAGCGACCCGCAGGGTGCCTTGTGTCTCAACGCGACCACCGACCCGCAGGATGCCTCGTGTCTCAATGCGACCAACCTGACGACCGGTCCTGATGGCACCGCCATATTGCAGTTAACCGCCCACGACCCAGGGACTCCGCGGACATATCCGGACAAGCAACCGGGACCCGACGGGCAGATTTACTGGATCACAGGGCCGTGGGCGGCCTGGGGCCAGATTTTCCTCTACCCTGGAGCGCCGATCAACATTCTGGTTTTCAGCAGCTATGCGATGCCGGCGCAACCGAACTGGGATGAGCATGTCGGGCCGATCCTAAGCCATTTTGCCCACATGTATCCCTATATGAAGGGAATTATCGACCTCGGCGATTACCCCACCGTGCAACAAAATGCCGGCGCCATCAAACATGTCCTCAACCTGTCGATCAACGATCCCCATTATATGCCGGTCGTGCGCGACCTCTCACCGGACAAGCTGGCCATGATCAACCAGTGGTTCGAGAACGGCATGCCGAAATCTTCCTCCGTCCCCATAAAGCGCGACTAACGGCTCGCCGCACCAAAGCCCAACCTGACCCCATCCCATGAAAGCAAAATTGCCAAGTGTCGTCCGCGGCTGGCGCCCATCCCTCGCCTTCACCGCTGTCGCCGTTCTCTTCCAACTCATGCTGGCCGGCTGCGATTCGGAAACGAACACGGCGTTAACCAGTCCAGCTCCGACCGCATCGCCCCGCGCTTCGGTGACGGCGAAGAGTGAAAAGGCCCTCGCGAACGCGACCGCCACCATCCCGTTCGCGGTCGATGTAATCGAGGTGCCCAACTCGACCATGCCGGCTGTGCACTCGTATGCCTCCGCCACGGCAAACGGAAAATGGTTGATCATCGGCGGGAGACTTGCCGGCCTCCATGGTTTTGGTTCCGGCCCCGACAATTTTCCCCGCTCCAGCGCCAATACCTTCGCCTTTGTTATCGATCCCAGCGCAAACCAAGTTCTCGGTGCCGTCGACCTTGGCCAGTCGCTCCCCGACTCCCCGCAATTAGTGGGGCCCCTCACCGCCACCAATGCGGAGTCTGTCCAGGTGGGCGGCGATCTCTACATCGTCGGCGGTTACGGGATGGATTTAAGCTCAACTTCCGGGCCGATGACGACGTTTGGATCCATTATCAAGGTGGACGTCGCCGGAGTGATCAACGCCATCATCAACAACGCCTCGATCGCCAAATACTTCACTCAAAACCCGGCGCCGGATAACCGGCTGAAGGTCGCCGGCGGCGAGCTGAAAGCTTTCCAAAACATGTTCTATCTCTGCTACGGACAGGACTTCACCGGCGTCTACTCGGTGGAAAACCGCGATTACAACCGCGCTGGCGGACAGTTTCAGAAATACACCGAAACGGTGCGTGTCTTCACCCTGAATCCGGACCTTTCGATCGCCACATTCCAGAATGACGATGGAGCTTACGACGACACCCTCCCGTATCATCGGCGAGACCTCAATGTGGTGGACATCATCCAGGCCGATTGGGTCACACCGGCGGCGGTCGCCTACGGCGGCGTATTCAAGGCCGGGCAGGTGGCCGGCCAAAACGCGCCTATTGACATCCCCTTTCCCAACCCAAGTCCTACCGCCATTCCCGCACCGGTAGTTCAAAAATCCTTCCAACAAGGTCTGAACCACTACAATTGCGCAAACCTGACGGTCTTTGACCAAACGAGCGCAAGTTCTTTCACGACGTTCCTGGGGGGCATCAGCCAATACCACTACGACCCGACGACCAATACACTCATCCAGGACACCGTCGATCTCGCCAATGGTGGTATAGATGGGCTCCCGTTCATCGACTCGATTTCTACGATCCAGCATCTGCCAAACCCAGGCCAGTTTGCTCAGTTCATTCAGCCCTCGCCCCTGCCGGGTTTGATCGGCACCGGCGCGCGCTTTCTATTTAACCCGGCCGTGCAAGCCGCGGGGCAGATGTTTCCCAACGAGGTGATCAACCTCGCCTCACTGGGCGGACGCACCCTGGTAGGCCACATGGTGGGCGGGATCGAATCATATGGCCCCTACAGCGGGTTGGTGACCCAAAATCCCAGCACGATTGCGAGCCCGCGCCTGTTCGAAATCTGGGTCACACCGGGGCCGGCGAACGTCATCCCGATGCCGCCAATCCCAACTACCACGACACCCTATCCTCCCGGAAATACCGCCTCCCCGCAGCCGGCTGGCACGCAGCAACCCCAACCGTCGCCTTAGAGATTTTTGTTCACCCAGGCGTTCACCCGCTCGAGCGCCTTTTCGATGTTCTCGATCGAATTTGCCACGCTGAAGCGCAAATAACCTTCGCCGAAATCGCCGAACGCTGTCCCCGACAAACCGGCGACGCCGGCGTCATCCAGGAGCGCGTCGGCTAATTTTTTCGATGGCCATCCGGTGTTCCTGATGTTCGGGAAAACGTAGAACGCGCCTTTAGGCAAGCGGCACGAGAAACCTTTGATCTTGTTCAGGCCGTCAACCATCACGTCGCGACGTTTCTTGAACTCAGCGCACATCGCCTCGACTGACGCCTGCGGCCCGCGCAACGCCTCGATGCCGGCGACTTGCGTGAAGCTCGCCGTGCATGAATTCGAGTTGGTCATCAGGCGGGCGACGTGCGTCGCGAGGTCGGCGCGCATGACGCCGTAACCCATCCGCCAGCCGGTCATCGCGTAAGTCTTGGAGAAACCGTCGAGCAAAATGCAGCGCTCCTGCATGCCCGCTACCGACATGATGGAGTGATGCTCACCTTCGAAAATCAGGCGGCTGTAGATCTCATCCGTCAACACCATGATGTTGCGGTCGCCAATCGCGCGCGCTATCCCGTCGATGTCTTCTTTCGTGAGCACGCCGCCGGTCGGGTTTTGCGGCGAATTCAAAATGATGAGCTTTGTGCGGTCGTTGATCAGCCCTTCGAGCTCGCCGACGTCGAGACGAAAATCCATTTCCTCGCGCAACTGGATGGGCACCGCCTTCGCGCCGACGTAGTCGATCATCGACTCGTAGATTGGGAATCCCGGATTGGGATAGATGACCTCATCCCCTTCTTCGATCAGCGCGAGGATCGTGAAAAAGATGATCGGCTTCCCGCCGGGAACCACGACCACCTCTTCCGGCGTCGCGCTAATCCCGCGCGTCTCACTCACGTACTGCGCGATCGTTTCGCGCAACTGCGGCAGGCCCGCCGACGGTCCATAATGCGTGAACCCCTTATGGAGCGCGTCCGTCGCGGCTCCGATAATGTTCCCCGGCGTGTCGAAATCCGGCTCTCCAATCTCGAGGTGAACAATGTCGCGTCCCTTTGCTTCCAGGGCGCGCGCTTTCACGAGGACTTCGAACGCAGTCTCGGTGCCGAGACGCGCCATGCGTTTGGCGAGGCGGAGTTCGCGGGCCTGACTCATGACGGGGAAATTGGCATCATAGCGCGGTCGCGCAATTTGTCTTTCCTCAAATGTCAGCGCTTTTTGCCTCGCCGCCGCTTTGGCCGATCTGCTCAGTTGATCGCCGCGACGTCGAGATGAACTCGACCCAAAGGGATAGAGATAGACCCATCATCAAATAGATCAGCGGCTGACAAAGAACTAGCTCTTTGCTGCGAAAGACGAAAAGTGCGGCGGCAAAAATCATTTCTCCGAAAAGCGCGAGAGCCACGAGAATGAACAGCGTCTCGGCCAGCCGGAGACGACGGTGCCGCGCAACGAAGACCGGCAGCAGGACGAAACCGGCGAGCATCACAATCCAAAGGCAGCTCGTCGGAATGTATTTTATGAAAGAGAGGAATGAAAAAAGCCTCGCGCCGGGATACCAAATCTGGTCGGCCAGTGTCGCGAGCTGTTCCGGCGTCGCGACGGCCCAATCAACCGCCTTGTAAAAGCCTGCCCGCGCGGAGAGAAACGGCGGCCTCGCCCATTTGAAGAGCGGTGATGGCTGGTAAACGCCCGGGATCGGCTGATAAGGCAGATACACGTTTGAAAACACGGCGCTCTGGATCAGCGACTTCCGGACGTTCGAGAAATAGCGCCCGGAATACCCGCGCACCCCTTCCAAAAAAACCGCGCGCAACAGTTTCTCCCCTTCCTTGAGTCCCAGATAATAATAAATGGGCATGAAGGAATTGGGGTGATGGTAAGCGGTGCCCCCTTTTTCCGAGGCGGCCAGGGCCTCGCGCACGGACCCGGCGTCATTGGTGGCCAGCAAGGCGGACCATTTCTGCCTAAAGGGCGCGCGAACCGCGTCGGGAACTTCATCGATTTTTTTCCACGGCCCTGGCCCGGCGCCCATCGCCGGCAGGGAGTCCGACAAGACGATGTATTTCTGGGTCGCAATCCCATTCGTGGGCAGAAGCGGAATGTCGGCTTCCTTTAATTTCAGGATGTGGATCCATCCGTGTTCCAGATTGAGCTGGAACGAACCTGTCGTCGGATAGTGAAAAGTCGCGATGAACACGACAAAGAGAACCATCCCGCCCAGGCACGCCTTTCCTAACATCCAGAAACGCGACTTCCATTGCAGCTCGCCGTCGAACAACGGGACAAGGCAAAATGCCAGCGCGGGAAGAAAATTATATTTGGTCAGGTAACCGGCCACGCCCAGCACGCCCGCTCCCAGATAAAAGAGGGTCTTGGCCCGTTGGCTGGCAGATGTGAGTCCAAAGACGGCTGAGCTGATTACCAGGATCAAAATATCTGCCTGGAGAAATTCAGGTCTGGTGGTTCCGGCGGCCGCGACCAGCTGGGCATCGATTCCCAGTGGCAGGCAGATCAGGAAGCTGATCCAACGAGGGACAATCCGCTTGAGTGCCAGATACAGCACCGTCACCGCGGCAGCGGAAAGAGCGTGCTGAAAATAGCCGAGAAGATTGGCGGGTTCTGTCCCGAGGAGGTTTGCCAGCAGCAAAATGGGCAGCGAAAAAAAGACGTATCCGGTTGCGTGAAGCAGATGCGCCCGCGACTCCAGCAACAGCGCGTAATACGTTTCGCCATCGCCTTCGATGATTAACGGATAGGAGAGGACGTAAACGACGCGGACAAAAACGACCGCGCAAATCAGGGCCACGAGAAACCGATCACGCCGCGGCCCGCCACCACCGCCACGGTCGTTCCACACTCTGAGGAGATTCATTGGTCGGTGAGTCCGGGCTGGGTGAATGTCACCCCGCTTTCTGTCGGCTCTTCATACCCGACAATGGCAACGCTGGCAATCCAGGCCCGCGGAATCGAGGAGGCCGCCGGCCAGAAAAGGCTTGCCTCGACCCGGCGTTCTTCCCACGATGCAACTGCTCCCCGTTTTCCCATGGATTCGCACCCGCCGGCGCTTCATCCAATGCTCTTCCCCGCCCATGCGCCCACGGAAGCGTCCATAGCCATCCTTCGAGCGTCACGCGGTCCTCTTTCCAAGAACGACAGAATGCCAGGCGGATGAGAATTCGCCTAACCCAACCCTACCCTATGAAATCATCCCTCACCTCGGCGCGGTCTCGTATCAGCAATCGCTCCCTTAAGATTGCTGACTCCTCCACAAAAATCGCCGTCTCATTAACGCTCGTGGTTCTCCTCGGGTTGAACGCTGCCCGGTGCTTTGCCCAAACTGCACCAGCGTCTCCAACGGCCGCCACCTCTCCCAGCGCGCAGCCGTCTCCGAAGGCCCCGGCATCTCCCAAGGCCCAGGCGTCTCCCGTTGCTTCAACGTCTCCAACGGGGCCGGCTTTTCCGACGCCTCCCACAAAGGTCACGCCGGATCTGGCGAAGATGCCCGAAGGTTTGCCGCCAGGTGCTGAGCTGGAGAACGGGAATTTCGACTACCTCTCCTGGTCCACCTTTATCGCGCTCAATTGGCCAGCCAATACGAAGACGTGTTCGCCTGATCTTAAAAAGACGATCCTCAGCGGTCAGGGGCCGGTTGTCTGGGAAACTTACCTGACTGATTCAGACGTTTTCGTAGACCCCACGAAAAAGCCGGCAAAATGGTGCGCCCCACCGGGGATGACCGGGCTTAGTGCCGAGGCCAAACAGCTCGCCCAGAAAACCAAAGTCAACCGGTTCTTCGGGATGCTTACGAAGTTCGGCCCGAAAGAGCCCGGTCTGAAAGGATCTCAGGCAGGCATCGACGGGATTCAGGAAGTCGGCGGCGCGTTGACGGATAAGAACGGGCGCTTTGTCCGCTACGAGGTCCGGATCAATCAGGACGAATACAATTACATCACGAAGAACAACCTTTGGAACAAAGCCGGGCAGGCTAACAAAACCATCAGCTTCCCGGAGGGCAAGTCGACCTTTGGCCCGGTCGGCGCCATGGAGATCAAAGCCGCTTGGAAAGTCCTCGGTGCCGGCGACGACGCTACGAAGTTCTACAAGATCCAGGCGAACGTTTTCAACGACGCTAACGGAACTCCCAGTCCGGGGACGAATCCGGTTACGCTCGGGCTGGTCGGCCTCCACATCCTGCACAAGGCCAAGGGCCAAAGTAAATGGGTTTGGTCGACCTTTGAGCAAAACGACAATGTGACCGCGTTCAGTTATCCCGACGGAAAACCGAATGTGCAAACGGCCAAAACGCCCTACACCGAACTCGATCCAACCGGAAAACCGATCAACCTCCCGGTAAACGTCGTGCGGATTAACCCGATTGAAAACGCGGCCACCGCCATGAACACCGGTTTCCAGCAGCTGCTGGCCGGTTCCGTCTGGGCGAACTATTCACTCGTGGCGACCCAATGGGCCGGCAATCTCGGCGGCCTGCCCAAACCGGCCTACATGGCGAACACCGTGATCGAAACCTATACGCAAGGTCCCAAACCACCATCGGACGGCCCGACTGCCTATCCGAACCAGGGCTACAATCCGTTCTCGCCCAGCGCGAGTTCCAGTTGCATGAAGTGTCACAGCGTTGCCACGACCGCTCAAAACACCAATGCCGATTTCAGCTTCCTGCTCGGGAACGCTCAATGATCTCCGGATCTTGACGAAAACTTAGCCAACGCACCGCCATGCCGGCGCCTGCCGGACCGGATGTCGCTCGGACTAGATCCGCGCTTCTCCGCTTCAGTCGATTTGTAAATACGAGTGAAGCGCGCCACTCTACCAGGCGATGCTCTGGCAAGGACGAAGGGAAAGCGACAACGTTGAGGACGCGCGTCGCTCGGGTGGCGGGCGCATCGCGGTTGGCGGCGGAATCGGAGGAGTGATCCTCGTCGTCGCTTACCTTCTCCTCGGCGGCGATCCAGCGGCACTGGTCGATTCCCAGCAGCAAGCGCAGCTCGCGCCGTCGCAGCAGGTCGAGCCGAACGCACCGCGCGATGACGCATCGAAGTTCATCGGCGTCGTTCTAGCCGATACCGAGGACATCTGGCATCCGCTGTTCCAGAAAATGGGTCGCCAATACGAGGAGCCGAAGCTCGTGCTCTTCTCGAACCAGACCCGGTCCGGCTGCGGCTTTGCCAGCGGCGCGAGTGGTCCGTTCTATTGCCCCGAAGATCGGCGTGTTTACATCGACCTCGCGTTCTACCGGATGCTCCATGAACGGTTCGGCGCCCCCGGCGATTTCGCGCAGGCCTACGTCATCGCGCACGAGGTCGGGCATCATGTGCAAAAGCTGCTCGGCATCAGTGATCGCGTGCAGGCCGAGCGCGGCCGCATTAGTGAAGCGGAATACAATCGCCTCTCCGTTCGGCTCGAGCTCCAGGCCGATTTCTTCGCCGGCATCTGGGCGCATTACGCCGATCGCGCCAAGCACATCGTCGAACCCGGCGACATCGACGAAGCGTTGCGCGCGGCGAGTGTGATCGGCGATGATAATCTTCAGCGCCGCTCCCAGGGTCACGTCGTGCCCGAGTCGTTCACGCACGGCACCTCCGAGCAGCGCGTCCGCTGGTTTCGCAAAGGCTACGAGACCGGCGACCTTCGCCAGGGCGACACCTTCACGGCGCGCGAACTGTAAGCCCGGCGGTTAGAGCCATTCCCAAACGCAATCCACCAGGAAGGGAGGTTTTAGCCCAAGCTCTTTCGCGGCGGCAGGGTTTAGGTCGATTCGGCCCGCTTTGCCAAGCTGATCTTCGACGAACGCGATCACTTTCCTGCTGCCGACCGTCACCCGCACTGGCCGGTGAGCCGCGCCGAGCATGCTCCCCCATTTGGCGATCGCATCGCTCGGGTGGACCGCGACCATCGGCGTCTTCGTCTGTGCCGTGTCCGCGCCGAATTTGCCGATCCCATTGTCACCCACGGCGAAGCATTGCAGGTCCGTCTTTCCTGTTGCCTTGCACGCCTTGAATGCCTGCACATCCGCGGGGTCCGCGAAACTGGAGGCCTTGGCTTTGATGCCGCCTACGCTGCCGCCTCCTCCGCTTCCGCCGCCGAGTTCGTTGTTCAGCGCCTTCTGCGACTTGGAACCCCAGAAGCCATCCGCCTCCACGGCCAGGAGCGTCTGGATTTTCTTCAGCTTCGGATTGCCTCCTCCCCCCGTCGCCCCGATCTGGGCATTCAACGCTCCCTGCGATTTCGGTCCCCAAATGCCATCCGGTTCGACGCCGAGGATGGTTTGGATTTTTTCTACGTTCGATTTAGCCATGGTTGTGCTTTCGGTTTTGTGGATCGCCAAACTCTTTGTGCTTCAGGTCTCAAATCGCGAACCGTCCGTCGTAGTGCGTCACCCCAACGCTACCATCTTTCAGCCAATCGATGAGTTCGCCGCCTGCCACGTAATCGATGTACTGATCGTCCACCACAATGCATCCTTCGGAGCGACCGCAGATGGTGGTGTCGGTGTTCTGGTTGTTGTCGGAAACATATTCGCCGCCATGGAGAACGACGCCGCGGGCTATGAGATTCGTATTGGTGGGCGAGAGACCGTTTAGCCTCACCGCGTCGCCGACCTTCTCCGAGTCGTAGTGCTCGCCCGTCAGGATCACTCCCAGGGAGCTGCAGTGCGAACCGGGCACGTTCGAGACCTTACGGGTTTTACCGTCGTGCGGGTCGCGGTTTTCCCCGCCGCCCCCGTGCGCGCATTTGTAGGTGTAGAGTTCGTTGTCCCGGATGTTGTAAACAAAGAAGCGGGGATGCTTGGAGTTGATCGAGTAATCCACTTCAAAAATCCAATTGCAGCGGGAACCGAGACGCGCTCGCTCTGCCATCGCGCGCGCTACTTCTTTCGGGACAGTTCCGGCACTTCCGGCCGGGGCATTCTTGGCTGAGCCGGAACTTTTTTTCGCAGCGTTGGTTGGCATAAATGTTCTTTCTGTTTGGGTTGGGCTGGGACCTACGCTTCGGGTAAAAAGCAATACGGAAGCGATCAGTCAAAGTTCCGAAAAACTTCACCGCTCGGCACCCGTCGAGGTCTGCGCTGCAGCCTCGGCGATTTTTTTCCTTGTCCTTGATCGCCCGCCGCTCGTCACTTTCACCATGAGCTTCCTGAACGTTGAGCAGCTGCCGTTTGCTGGAATGTCGCATGAGTTTGTCGGTGAAACTCAAGGCGCGCCTTTTTCGGCCTACATCGTCAATGCCCGGCCGGGTCAAGGCCCGCCTTTGCACACCCATCCCTACGTGGAGGTCGCTTTCACTCTCGAGGGCTGCGCCACCATCACGGTCGGCGACGAGCAACGCGAAGTGAAAGCCGGCGGTATCGTCGTCATCCCGGCAAACACGCCGCATCGATTCATAAACTCCGGCGACACGACCCTGCGCCAGATCGACATCCACTCCAGTCCAGTTTTCGTCCAGACGAATCTCTGACCCATCCGCCGCGCTGCTGCGAACGTTACGCCTCTTGCCGTTGCCGTTCCATTCGGGCACGCTGCTCGGGACCATGACGGTGAGCCAGTCTGTTCACGTCATCTACCTGATTTCACCGGCTAACTGACAGCGGACTGGGTTCAGCATTCTCTTCTGCTGCGACCGGCCGCGCCGAAGCCTGCGGCGAAAGCGGGCCCGCCACGCCCAAGCCTGGGCGAAGGCGGCTCCTGCGATTCGGCTGCTCGCGCGTTGCATTTTTGGTTTGCCTAGACCGTTCGCGGCCGCTCAGGCTGCCGCGATGAAATCCTGCCTGAATTTCGCTGCACTCGTCGCTCTCCTTCTCGGGCTAACCACCATCCCAGCCCTCAACGCTCGCGCGGAGGAGGAACGTCCACGCTTGAGAGAAGAGGCCGCGGCCGATAAAGCTAACAAGCAGCTCGATCGCGTATATGACGACCTGATGTCCAAGGCGGATACCAAGATGAAGACGCGGCTGCGAGCCGCGCAGCTCGCCTGGATCAAATGGAAAAATGCCGAAGCGAATTACATCGCGCGTCGCGTCGCCCTTGGGGGTAGCGCTCTCCGCGTCGCCTACGCGGAGGCTGAGGAGAAGCTCGTCAATGAACGCATCGTCGTCCTCAAAACGTATGCCTCAGAGTGACGGACGCGATTCTCGCACTTCTAATCCATCGACTCGTAGCCTCGCGTCCTTTGTCGATCCGCGTCCGTTTCCGTCATTGAACGTTGGACGTTGAGCGTTGGACAGCCTACCCCGTCTGGTTTACGGGGTTGGACGTTGGACGTTTCACCTTCCCACATGCCGCGTTGTTCCTGGGCCACGAGTGAGCCAAACATCACCTACCACGACCAGGAATGGGGCGTCCCAGTCCACGATGATCGGAAGCTCTTTGAGTTCCTGATTCTGGAAGGCGCGCAAGCCGGGTTGAGCTGGACCACGATCCTGAACAAGCGCGAAAACTACCGAAAAGCCTTCGATGGATTTCGCCCGGAAAAGATCGCCCGCTACGGCGCGCGCGATGCGAAGCGGCTGCTGGCCGATCCGGGCATCGTGCGTAACCGGTTGAAGATCGCGGCCACCATCAACAACGCGAAAATGTTCCTCGTTGTGCGAGAAGAGTTCGGCAGCTTCGACGCCTATCTCTGGAGTTTCGTTGGCGGCCAGCCGCTCCAGAATCGCCGGCGCCGCATGTCCGACGTGCCCGCGCGCACGGCCGAATCCGATGCGATGAGCCGCGATCTGCTCAAGCGCGGCTTCAAGTTCGTCGGCTCCACCATCTGCTACGCGCTCATGCAAGCGACCGGCATGGTCAACGATCATCTCGTCACCTGCCCACGCCACGCCGAACTCAGCCGCGCACCGCGGCGCAAGTAGCTCTTAATGAAATCGCTTACCGAACATCTCTGGTTTGAAGTGCCGGGCCGCCGCGGCTTCATCAACATCACCCCGAAGATCGAGGACCTCGTCAGCCAAAGCGGCGTCCGCGAAGGCCTCTGCCTGGTCAACGCCATGCACATCACCGCCTCCGTCTTCATCAACGACGACGAGAGCGGCCTCCATCACGATTACGAG
>DASQLH010000393.1:0-3806 GCA_035630155.1 Chthoniobacterales bacterium | reverse complement strand
ACGCTCAAGTCTTTGCCGACATCGCGGATGATGTTCGTCATTTGCAGGGCATAGCCGAGCTGGATCGCGTAATCGCGGCAGGCCGGGTTGCGATACCCAAAAATCTCGATGCTGACGAGCCCGACCGCGCTGGCGACGCGGTAGCAATAGACCCGCAATTCTTCGAACGTGCGGTAGCGAGTGCTCCGCAAATCCATCTCCATGCCGTCGATGATCTCTTCCAGCATCGGCGGCGTGATGGCGTACTTGGCAAACAATCCGCGAACATCGCGAGCGAGAGCCGGCTCCTCCGGGGCGCTTCCATGGAGCCACTTTCGCCATTCCGCTAACGCGCGCGCTTTTTCCTCCGGCGTGCTTTCAACGGAATCGGCGATGTCGTCCACGACGCGGCAGAAGGCATAGAAGATTGTGATATCCGCGCGGCGCTCCCGGCCAAGAGCGATGAAGGCGAGCGCCAGGTTCGATTTACTGTCGCGCGTGATTTTCGCCGCATTCACGGGATCGCACCTAATATTTGATCTCGGACTGGATCCACGTCTCTTGGTTGATCCGCAGCGTCTCGCATTGGCGGAACAGGCAAACCCACGAGGCCAGAAGCCAGCCGGTGATAAATCCCCGCAGACAAACATAAATCATTTTCCATCCGATCACGCCCACCACCCGGTCCGCGATGGCGTCCCGCACAATCGCGTCGCAAGTGGTCAGAATGAAGTAGTGGAGCGCGGCGATGAGGAGGAACCAGCCGAAACGGAAGAGATTGGTCCGGACGAATTCCTTATGCGCCTGGAGCGCCGCGCCCAACTTCTCGTTGTGGAGCACGAGCGAAACCTGCACGGAACCAAACGCAATAATGAACGCGCTCATGACGTAGCGCGAAAACTCGAAAACGTTCGGAGCTTCCCGGAAAAAACCGAGAAGCAGCGGGGCGCGCACAATCAGGGTGCTGACGATGAGCACCACTCCCGCCCATTCCAGGACATAGCTGAACCTCCGCATGGCGAAGCGGAAGAGATCGACTTCGCCAAAGCTCAAGCCCTTGATCCAGGCGAGGCAGACGGTGATGAGATAGACCTGGATGTAAACGCCGAACAGGTATTCAAAAATCTCGGCGACCGCGTTCACGGTGGCTGATTTCTGGAGCCACGACGCCGCGGCCGGCCCGCCGATCCAACCGCCCAGTTTCCAAAAAATGATCGGCTTCAACAGCGTGGCAATCAGACTGATCAGCAGGACGAAATAAATGAGGTAACCCCAAATCCCGTACCGTTTCCGCAGCGCCGCTACCAGGGCGACATGCAAGCCGCGCCAGTTGAAGAGCAACAGAATCGCCGCTACCACGGAGAGCGGATAGGTGGTGGCGGCGTTATCAAAAATTCCCGCTACCCCTTCGAGCGTGGGCAACGGCACGTCGCGCCAGATTTCGACAAAGACCGGCCAATTCCAGCTTCCCGGCGAGGTGACCTGGCTGAAGTCGAGCTCCGCCGTCCCATGCAACGGCGTGAAGGTCACGAATTGAAAAACGGAGTAGGCGAACCCGAGGAGAACAAAGGTCAACCAGATGCGCTTGAAGCGCAGGATGCAACGCAGCCCGTCGCGAAGGGCGAGCCGGATCGGATTAAAAAACAGGACGATGAGATAGCCGATGCCGAGCCCCAGCAGCGGATAGATTCGCGGGATGCTCGAAAGCATTGTCCGGCTAGCGAATCAGGCCCCAGTGCCAGTTGAACGGCCAGTAAACGAAGAGCCCGCGTCCCACCAGATTTTCTTCCGGCACCGGCCCCCACCAGCGGCTGTCGTAACTATTGTAACTGTTGTCGCCCATCGCGAAATAATGTTGCGGCGGCACGGCGTAAGGTTTCGAAGGGTCCGACAAGTAGTCGCGCCCGGGAGCGTAGCCGCGGTAGGGAGGCTTGGCCGACATCACCCGCGCAAAACCGTAGCCTTCCGCCACCCCCTCTTTCTCAGCGCCCTTTTCCTTTACATAAAGGAGAGGCGGATCGATTCGCAGGGTGTCTTCGGGCAGACCGGCCAGGCGCTTGATGTAGAAGGAATGGTCGCCCGTCACCGGGTCCACCGGGACGCCGAAGATGTTGTCGGTGCGAAAGACGAAGACGTCGCCGCGGTTCGGCTTGACGAAATTGTAGCTGAACTTGTCCACGAAAACCTGGTCGCCGGTATCGACGGCGCCGCGCGCAATTACGTCGCCTTTCTTGTATTGGCTGCCCGGCACGACCTTGAAATCCTGGCGCAGCGTATCGGGCGAAACATAGACAAGATACTTTTGCCGCTCACAGATGATCTCCGAAAAGGTAAAGAAGAACGCGTATTTCCTTTGGACGATTTGATCGACGCGATCGTCCTGCTTGGAAACCACATCGATATAGTTGCGTCCCAGAATGACGAACTCCGCCACCTGCCGCAGAATATTTGGCGGCGGCTCGTTCATGGGGTGGCCGATGATCCCGTTCAGGGTCGGCTGCATGGAACCGGTTGGAATCTTGAACGGTTGCAGGAAGTAGGAGCGGATGCCGATGGCGACCACGACGGCGACAAGAATGACCTCCACGTTTTCCCGCCAGTGCGCATCTTTCGGCGCGGGCAGATGCTGCGTGTATAGCGTGTGCAACTTGTCGGACTCGACTTTCACTGCACTCTCGTTCCGATCTTTGATGGCCTGGCGAACACGCTCGATCTGGGTTTTCAATTCCGTCATCGTGCTTTCGCTCAGCACATCCTTGCGATAACGGAGCAACTTCTCCGCGTGGCGAATCAGCAGCCGGCCGTGTTTGATGTAGCGCCTGGTAAACATGTGAGTTGAGCCCGATCGATTACTGCGCGCGCAAGACCTGGATGAAGGCTTCCTGGGGGATGTTGATCTTGCCAATGCTTTTCATGCGCTTTTTGCCTTCTTTTTGTTTCTCCAGCAGTTTCCGCTTTCGGGTGATATCGCCGCCGTAGCATTTCGCCGTTACGTTTTTTCGCAACGCCGAAACGCTCTCCCGCGCGATAATCTTTCCGCCAATCGCGGCCTGGATCGCCACCTGGTAGAGCTGGCGCGGGATCACTTCCTTCAGTTTCGCGGCGAGCATGCGGCCGCGGCTGTCGGCGCGGTCGCGGTGCACAATGGTCGAGAACGCATCCACCGGCTCGCCATTCACGAGCAGATCGAGCTTCACCAGGTTCGCGGCGCGATAACCGGAATGCTCGTAATCCATCGACCCGTAGCCGCGCGTGATGCTTTTGATCTTGTCGTTGAAGTCCACGAGAATTTCATTCAACGGCAGCTCGCAATGGAGCATGACGCGGCGCGTGTCGAGCGATTCGGTGTGATCCATCAGGCCGCGCTTCTCCATGATAAGCTGGAGCAGGTCGCCGATATTTTCGTTCGGGCAAAGCACGTAGGCTTTCACGATCGGCTCGCGGATTTCGTCGATCACGCTCGGATCGGGCAGGTGCGCCGGATTATCCACGAGCAACGTTTCGCCGCGCGTCGTGAGGATTTCGTAAATGACGCTCGGCGACGTGGCGATAATATCCATGTCGTACTCGCGCCGGAGCCGCTCCTGGATGATCTCCATGTGGAGCAACCCGAGAAAGCCGCAGCGGAATCCGAAGCCGAGCGCGACGGAACTCTCCGGCTGATAAACGAAGGCCGAATCATTCAAGCGCAACTTGCCGATCGCTGTTTTCAAATGCTCGAAGTCGCCGGTGTTGATCGGATAAATCCCGCTGAAGACCATCGGATGAATCTCCTGGAAACCGGGCAGCGGTTCCTTCGCGGGATGACGCAAATCGGTCACGGTATC
>DASQLH010000392.1:0-7120 GCA_035630155.1 Chthoniobacterales bacterium | reverse complement strand
TTAATTAAAGAGATGGAAGAAAAGGTTCAGGAAGATTGGCTTGATGCCCGGTTGCGGGATGAAGCGGCGTATATCGACGATGCCGGATTCACCTCGCGCATCGTGCAAAAGCTTCCGGCGCGCAGTGTGCGCCGTTCGTCTCGCGCGGCGATTCTGCTGGCGGTAACGCTGGCGGCGTCGGTCGTCGCCTACTTCCTGGCCGGTGGCAAATGGTTCGTGGCTGAGAGGCTCACGGTTCTCGCCATGATGCCGGTGACGACGATGTGGCTGACTGCGGGCATGGTCACGGTTCTGGTCATGGCAGGCGGGTTGGCCATGGCGCTGTCGAAGACGCGCAGCCGTCTGAGATAACTTCAGTCTCGGACTGAGAACGATTCGCGCGCCTGCTCGACGTCTCGCGCGATCTGAGCTTTCAACGCTTCGACGTTCTCGAACTTCTGTTCCGGTCGCAGGTAGCGGAGGAAACGGACTTCCAACTCTTCGCCGTAGATGTCGCGGTCGAGATCGAATAGGTGCAATTCCAGCAGCCGCTCGGGTTTTTCGGCGCTCACGGTGGGCCGGTAACCGAGATTGGCGACTCCGCGATGGAGAGTGCCGGATCGCCGGGCCTCGATCACATAAACACCGTTCGGGGGAAACTGTTCGCTGTGGGCGCTCAAGTTCGCGGTCGGGAACCCAAGTTTTCGTCCGAGCTTTTCGCCGGCGATCACGGTGCCGAGAATCGTGTATTCGCGCCCGAGCATCTGCGTTGCCTTGACCAGATTTCCTTCCGCCACGGCTTTGCGGATCGCGGTGCTGCTGACCACTTCGCTGTTCATCGTCACCGCCTTAACGCCAACCACGTTGAAGTGGTGCTGAAGGCCGAGTTGTTCGAGCAAAGCCAGATTGCCCGCGCGCCCTTTTCCGAACGACCATTCGTGCCCGACGCAAATTTCCTGGAGCGGCCGCGAGTGGGTCACGAGTTGCCCGACGAATTCCTCCGGCGCGGTCGCGGCGAAATTCCGGTCGAAATGCAGGACAAGAAGATGAGATACCCCGAGATCGCGAATGAGCGCGATCTTGTGCTGGGTCGCTGTGATCAGATGCGGCGCATCGTGTGGGCGCAGCACTTTGACCGGATGTGGATCGAAGGTGACGACGACGGGAGTCCCGCGCGCCTCGGCCGCGTGTCTCGCCGAAGTGGAAATCACAGCCTGATGGCCGAGATGAACGCCATCGAACACGCCGATGGCGAGAAAGAGCGGCCCGGGAAGTTCGGCCAATTCCGAGATCGAACGCAGGACCTGCATGCTGCTCTCGTTAGGCCCCGCGCATGCGGGAAACTTCAGGCAGCGTCAGGATTCGGGAAAGAATGTCCACGGGCTCGAACTTCTGCAACTCGTCCACCGTGATGGCGCCCTCAACAGTGAAGCGTCCCGATTTCGTGCGCCGCAAGTCCTTGAGATGCGCGCCGCAGCCGAGCGTCTCGCCGATATCGTGCGCGTAGGTGCGGACGTAAAAGCCCTTGCTGCAAACGACGCTGAAATCGATTTCCGGCGCCGCGATTCGCCCGATCGTATAGCGATAGACATGCACCAGCCTCGGCTCGCGCTCGACGGTTTTGCCCTGGCGCGCCAGTTTGTAAAGCGGCACGCCCCCTTGTTTGATGGCCGAGACCATCGGCGGCATCTGGTAGAAATCGCCCGAGTATTTTTCAAACGCCGCGCGCACGGTGGGCTCATCGAGCGGCGGCACCGGACGTTCTTCCAAAGTCACGCCCGCGCGGTCCTGCGTGTCGGTTGTTATGCCGAGAATCATCGTCCCGGCATATTCCTTGTCCTCGCTCATCAGCAAATCCTGGATCTTCGTTCCGCGACCGAGGGTGAGGAGAAGCAGTCCCGTCGCGATCGGATCGAGCGTTCCGCAATGACCGACTTTTTTCATTTGCAGACGCCGCCGGACGATCGCGACGACATCGTGCGAAGTCATCCCGGTCGCCTTGTCCACCAGCAGAACGCCGTCAGGAGTTGCAGTCAACGACATGACAAATCTCCTTCAAAACTTTCTCTTCCACTTCCGCCAGCGTCCCCTTTACGCGCGCCCCGGCCGCCAGCTTGTGCCCGCCCCCGCCGAACTTCTCGCAAATGGCGCACACATCGGCGGCGTCCGTTTTCGAGCGCATGCTCACCCGCACTTTCCCCTCGGGTAATTCTTCAAAGAACACCGCCACCACGACGCCGTCGATGGCGCGGATGTGATCGATGAGGCCCTCATTGTCCTCCGGCCTGGCGTGCAATCTCGCCGCGACCTCCAGGCTCAGGCTGAAGCTCGCGACTTTTCCATGCCCTTGGAACTGCATCGTGCCGAGAAGCTCGCGCAACAATTCCGCGCGCCGCCGCGGGTAGCTTTCGTAAAGAAGCTGGCTGACGCGGCCCACGTCCACGCCGCAACGCAGCAGTTCGGCCCCGATCTCAAAAGTTCGCGCGGTCGTGTTCGGATATTGGAAGGAGCCGGTGTCGGTGGAAATGGCGACGAACAAGTTTTCCGCGATCGCGGCATCCATCGGGAGGCCCTGGCTCTGGATTAATTCAAACAGAATCTGGCCGGTCGCCGGCGCGGTGGAGTCGATGTAAACGAGGTCGCCATATCCTGGATTGCTCGGGTGGTGATCGATGTTGAGCCAGAGCTTGGCGCTGCGAACCAGCTCCGTGGCAGTTCCGAGACGACTCTGGGTGGCGGTGTCGAGCGCGATGGCCACGTCCACGTCCTGCGGTTCGCCCATTGGCGTCTGGAGGAATTCGCCACCCGGCAGGAAACTGTATTTCTCGATCAACCCGTCTTCGTTTCGGACCATGACCGTCTTGCCGAGCTTGGAAAGGGAAAGGGCAAGCCCGAGCTGACTACCCAGGGCATCGCCATCGGGCCGCACATGACTGAGCACGGCGAAGCGCTGGTTCGCGCGCAGGACGGCGCCGATTTCCTCGAAGGTGGCGTTACTCATCTTCTGTAGCCGCTTCGCTGTGCGAAGCGCCGTGAGAAAACGTAGCCGATACCCACGCCGCCCACATTGGCGGCGGCTACAGAAAACGGGCGGGATCGCATCATTCCTTCTCCGTGGACGGAATATCGATCTGTTGCAGGATTTCGAAAACGCGCGCGCCGCGTTCGATGGAATCGTCGAGATGAAAGATAAGCTGCGGCGTGTATTTCAGAGTCACGCTCTTGGCCAGGGCGGTCTGGAGAATGACGCGGTTCTCCTCGAGCTTCGCCATGGCTGCGGCCTGCCCTTCCTTGCCGAGAACGCTGACATAAGCGTGCGCGTGTTTCAGATCCGGCGTGACGTCCACTTGATTGAGAGTGACCAGCACGCCCTCGAATGTGATCTCGCGGGTGATGATGCTGCTCAGCTCGCGCTTCAGCAGTTCGTTTACGCGGAGTAATCGATGTTTCATGTTGTAGGGCGTTTCTGTGAAACGCCAAGCGAGCGTCTGACACAGACGCCCAACAATTCTACAGTTTCTGCGCGACGGCCTCGAGTTGATAGCACTCGATGATGTCGCCCACTTGATATTCGTTGAAGTCGCCCAGCTTGATGCCGCATTCGAGGCCGACACGGACCTCTTTCACGTCGTCCTGGAACCGGCGGAGCGTCGATAAGCCACCGTCGTAAACCGGCTGGCGGCGCCGCAAGACGCGGGCCCGCGCGGTGCGGGCGATGCGCCCGTCGGTCACGAGACAGCCCGCCACGATGCCCTTGCTCAATTTGAAAATCTGTTTCACTTCGGCGTGGCCGATGACGGTCTCGCGATGTTCCGGATCGAGCAGACCCGCCATCGCTTCCTTCATCTGGTCGATCAGCTCATAGATGATGCTGTAAAGCTTCACCTGCACGCCTTCGCGCTTCGCGGTATTCACGGCCATGCTTTCAACCTTGATGTTGAAACCGACCACGACCGCATTCGAAGCGCTGGCGAGTAGAATGTCGGATTCGGAAATCGGTCCCACGCCGGCATGGATAATTTCGAGATCGATCTTCTTGCTCTCGATCTGGTTCAAGGCGCCGGTCAACGCTTCGAGCGAACCTTGCGCGTCGCATTTCAAAACGATGCGCAGATGCTTCTTGCCGTCCGCTGCTTCGAGTAAACTTTCGAGGGTGGCGCGTTGCGGCGCGCTCAACTTGTCCGCGCGCCGGTCGAGAAGCCGTTCTTCGCTCAGGGTTTTCGCCGAGCGTTCGGATTCCATCACGAGAAATTCGTCGCCGGCCTGCGGCAGCCCGCTGAAGCCGAGCACCTTTACAGGCGTGGATGGTCCGGCTTCCTTCATCGGCTTGCCGCGATCGTCCATGAGCGATTTCACTTTGCCGCCGTAATCGCCGCAGATGAACGGGTCGCCAGTCTTGAGCGTGCCCATTTGGACGATGACGGTCGCGGTCGGGCCGCGGCCCGATTCCACCTGCGCTTCGATCACCGTGCCGCGCGGCGTCGCCGTCGGCGAGGCCTTCAGGTCCATCACTTCCGCCTGCACCGCCATGTTTTCGAGAAGCTGGTCGATGCCGATTCCCTTGGTCGCCGAAACGGGAACAACAATCGTCTCGCCGCCCCAATCTTCCGGAGACAGTTCGCGCTCCTGGAGCTGCTTCTTCACCCGGTCGATGTTCGCCCCGGGCAAATCGATCTTGTTGATCGCGACCATGATCTTCACGTGCTCGGCCGCTTTGGCGTGGTTGATCGCCTCGATCGTCTGCGGCATCAATCCGTCGTCCGCGGCCACGACGAGAACAACGATATCGGTCACGTGAGCCCCGCGCGCGCGCATCGCCGTGAAAGCCGCGTGGCCCGGCGTATCCAAAAATGTGATGCGCGTGTCTTTGTAATCGACGGTGTAAGCGCCGATGTGCTGCGTAATTCCTCCCGCTTCACCGGCGGCAACGCGCGTCTTGCGGATTGCGTCCATCAACGACGTCTTTCCGTGATCGACGTGCCCCATGAAAGTGATGATCGGCCCGCGAGCTTTGAGTTCCTCTTCCTTCTCGATGACCGGCGGAGGCGGCGCGACCACGACCTGCTCGACTTTATGAACGCCGCCGCCTTTCTCGCGGCGCTCCATCTCGAAAACGAACCCGTGTTTCTGGCAAATCTGGGTAGCAATGTCCGGCTCGACAGTCTGGTTGACGTTCGCGAAAATGTTCAGCGCCATCAGTTCGGCGATGAGCTGGTGCGGTTTGAGGCCAAGCTGCGACGCCAATTCCTTAACGATGATCGGCGGCTTGATGTGAATGATTTTTTGCGGCTCGGCTTCTGGCTCAGCAGGCGCCGCGACAACGGCCGGTTCGGCGACGGCGGCAGGTGCTTCCGGTTGAGGAGGCGGCGCCGGCGGCGGTGCGAGAACGGGACCGGGTGCAGGTTCGTGGGTCGCGCGAATCCGTGAAATCGGCGGGAGAAAAGAAGTTCGCCTGGGCGCGGCATCGCCTTCTGCTCGTTTCGGGCGCGGCTTCTTCTCGTCGATCAACGAAACCGTTTCCATGGCCGGCTTGGGCTTCGCGGTTTCGGCGGGCTGGGCAGCCTGAGCCGGCTTTGCCGCAGACTCGGCGCGCGCAACAGCGGCATGCGACTTCCGCGCGGCTTCGGTGTCCGACTTCGGCTTGCTGGGCGGGTGCGCGACCGTGCTTTTCGGTTTCGCGGGCGCCTCTGCCTTGACGCTCTTGGTCGCTTTGGGCTTCGACTCAGGCGCGGCGGCCTTGACCGGTTTGCGAGCGGGCGCGGTCTTGCGCGCTGCGGTCTTGGTCGTCGTTTTCGTTGGCATAAGTGAAAAATTTACTCATGGCCGGCTGGTTAGGCGCGAACCATTTTACTGCGCGGCCGGCGCCTCCTGATGAACGGCGTCATGAATCTCACGCGCCTTCGCCTCATCCACGGAAAGAATCTCCACCAAATCCTCGACGGCAGCGTCGCGCAATCCTTCGAGGTTCGTGAAACCGGATTTAACCAGAGTAAGCGCTTGTTCCTCCGTAATGGGCAGTCCGGCCGCGAGGGTCTGCGCAGCCTGCGCAACCTTCTGCTCGACCTGATGCGTGGCGGTCGTGTCGCGGTCGATGTTAATTTCCCACCCGGTCAATCGCGAAGTCAGCCGCGCGTTCTGGCCTTTCTTGCCGATCGCGAGTGAAAGCTGGTCTTCATCGACGGAGATCTGGACGCTCTTCTTCTCGGTATCGAAGACCAGGTTTTTCACCTTGGCCGGCTTAAGCGCTTCCAAGACAAATTCCTTCGGGTCGGAGCTCCAGCGGATGATATCGACCTTCTCGTTGTTGAGCTCGCGGACGATGTTCTTCACCCGCGATCCGCGCATGCCGACGCAGGCGCCGACGGGGTCTACTTTTTCGTTCGCGCTCGTGACCGCGATTTTCGTGCGATACCCGGCTTCCCGCGCGATGCCGCGGATTTCCACCGTGCCGTCGTTAATCTCGCTGACTTCCAGCTCGAACAGCCGCCGCACAAAATTTGGATGGCTCCGAGAAACGATGATTTCCGGCCCGCGAATTCCGTTCTCGACCGCCACGACATAGGCGCGCAACCGGTCGCCAACGTTATAGTCCTCAACCACCACGCGCTCACGCTGCGGCATGATCGCTTCAAACTTGCCGAGATCGAGAATCACATCCGAGCGATCGAACCGGCGCACCGTCCCGCTCACGATCTCGCCCGCGCGATCCTTGAACTCCTCGTAAATCATTTCCTTTTCGACCTGGCGGATGCGCTGCATCATGGCCTGCTTCGCGGTCTGCGCGGCGATGCGCCCGAAGTTCTTCGGGGTCACTTCCACTTCCACTTCACCGCCGACGGCGGCATTCGGATCGAGCTTCTGCGCTTTGCCGAGAGAAATCTCGTCCGCTGGATTCGTCACGGCGTCCACGACGAGCAATTTGGCGAGCGCGCGAATCTCACCCGTCTTTGGGTTGATATCGATGCGGAGATCGCGCGACGCGCTCACGCTTTTTTTGGAAGCGGAAAGGAGCGCATTGGAGACGGCCTCGAGGAGGATCTCGCGTTTGATCCCGCGCTCGCGCTCCAGGTAATCCAGCATGGCAATAAACTCGGCGTTCATAAAAACATGTAGCCCGCAGACGAAAAAGAGTGGGACACCA
>DASQLH010000391.1:0-4535 GCA_035630155.1 Chthoniobacterales bacterium | reverse complement strand
TCGATGTCGGGATGATGTTCCTCATCCTCGGCCACTTCGGCCACACCGTTTACAAAATCGATCGACTCGGAGAAGTCGTCGAACTCAAACGTGCGTTCGATGTGCTTCTTCTCCAGCTCCCATTCCGGGATCTTTTTCAGGCGAGCTTTCGCTTCGTCTGCTTTCAGCAAGTCAGCCATAACGTGGGAACGAGTAACACCCTCAAGTCTTTTTGCAATGGGGAATCGCGCGGCTTTTCTGATCGGTCAAATACCGAGGATTTTGCGCAGGTTTTTCGCGGAATCGAAGGTTTCCACGGCGCATGCCCGGGCCTGCCGGGAAAGCCGCGCCCAATCAGCCCTCACCTCCTTCACCGCCGCTTCCGCGGTCTCCAGATCGCGAACGAAACGGAAGCCGCTCTCGCGCGGTAAATACTTGTCTGCGCCCGTGTCTTCCGTGATGACCGGCCGGCCGAGCGCGAGAAAAGCGGCGGCGCGATCGCTCAACCAGCCGGTCCGCCAGGCCACATCCACACCCTTGATCGCCGTGAATTCCGCGGTCGCACCCGCGATATAACTGCGGTAGGCAAGCGGCGTCCGCGCGACGCGATGAGGCGAAACCACCCGCCAGCCCTGCTTGCGAAGCCGCTCGATCTCCGGGTCGTCGCTGTTCAGGTTCATGGCGAGCTCGAACTGCGCTGCTGGAACGCGGCTCGGCAAATCGAGATAGGGCTCGAACGCGAACTTCTTTGAGAGGTCGGGAAACTTGCCTGCCACCTCGACGCCGCCTCCCCAATACCATTGCCCGATCGTGCAGAATTTGTCGGAGCGCGGGCGGGGCTGGGATTGCAGAAGTTCCGTGTCGGCCAAGGGATAGAATGTTTTCCACTGTAGCCTCTTCTGTAGCCGCCGCCCTGCCTGCCACGCTGAAGTCCGACGAAGGCGGGCGGGCGGCGCGGGATTTGATTTTGAACTGCCAGACGACCCCGGCGCTTCGCATAGCGAAGCGGCTACAGGGGGCGAAGCGGCTACAGGGGGCGAAGCGGCTTCGGGAGGGAGTTGGCAATCGGACCCGCCGACATTGAGGCCAATCGTCCAGAATTCGTGGTGATGCGACTGGCCCATCTCCATCTTCGTCATCCAATAAAAGATTTCGCTCGGATCGAGGTCGCAAAGAATCCGGCGCTCGAACTGGAGAAGAAACGGCGGATGGAATGAATAGCTGAGGTTGAGCAGCGTGTTCGGCCCGGCGAGGCGGCGGAGAAGGTCGGCGCGCGACAGGCCGATGCAGCGCATTTCTCCTGCCTCATGCAGGTCATTCGCGGGCGCCTGATGCAGCAGGCAATAAGAATTTCCCAATCCATGCTGGCGCAGCAGCCGCTGGAATTTGCGAATGCGCGATTCATCCTCTCGTGGGTCGGCTGTCGCCGGCAAAAGCTCGAGCCAGACCGCGTCCAGACCGAGCCGCCGCAGCCCAAGCATCCATTGCAGCGGCACCGAGAAATTGCCGCCGCCTTCGGGATATTTCGCCGCAAACCCGCAGCCAACAAAGACGGTCACCGCAGAGAATCGTCCGTCTGGCGACAGGCTCAAGGCGCAATGACCCATCGCCCAATCCCAAACATGTCGCTACACTCGCGCTGTGGGATGAAGTCTCACGGAAGGCCGCCTCATTGTGTCTTGAACGTCGGTCCACGCTTCATACCCGAAAGCGGAGACCGTCAACAGGATCATGATTAGGCCGAAAAGACCGAGTCCCATGAAGAGCGCAATGCCGAGGTGCAGAACGATGATGCCCGCCATCCAACAGACGCGCAGGCGCGGAACCCACATGGCGACGCAATAGCCAGCTTCGATTAACATCACAAACCAACTCGACAGCATGGCCAGCCAGGGAAAACGGGCCAGCCAGGTGAAGTCGTATTGGCGAAAATCCGGCTGCACCAGAGACCGCCAAAGGACATTTCCACTCCACCACGCCGGGGACTGCACTTTTTCGAATCCGGACGAGATATAGACCAAGCAGAGATGAATCTGTAACACGCGCCGTGAAAGGGTGACTCCCCAGGAAGGCGCAGAAGAAACTCGCCCCTGCCAGACATCGAGCGAGTACGCTTTCGCGACTGGCATTACCACGAGGTAGAAGAGCGCAATCTGGAGAAAGATATCCAACCCATAAACAAAAATGGAGACCGTATTCATGATCACGTAGTGGCTGAGACAAACGAGAAAGGCTGCGACTCTGGTATGCCACCCCACGAGCAGGGCCAGAAGAGACATCACGTAAACCCAATAAAACACCGTCACAGATTGATCCGGCGAGAACCCGAAATGTTTTAGCAACCCGGCGACATGCAACATGTGGATCTGCGATTCCAAGACCAAGGCCCGTGAGATTTCCCATTGAACCCAGCCGTCCGGTCCAAAAAACGCCGGCCAATCTCGATACCACAAGATCGCTTGGAAGAGCGCGAAACCCGCGATCAACAGCCGAAAAACGCCAAGCGGCGCGGGAGATTGCGGCGCACAAAAAAACTGCACGGCCGCGGCTCTTGCTCGCGCGCGGAGAGTTTCACTGCGAGGGCTGTTTTTCGGTGGCACGGCTCACTCTTGTTCCATGACAAAGTTAGTGGCGTAGAATTCCGTCGTCTCGATCGGCTCGCCGGCGCGAAAGCCTTCCATCGTGGGGTAACGAATGCTGCGCATGGCATAATCCACGGCCACCACATCCCTGGATATGCCCAGCTCGTTCAACAAGCGAACGACGACCGAACGCGCACACAAGTCCTGGAGAGCGGGATTCTCCGCCGAGTGAATCCGAAAGCCGTAAAACCTGGTGAGTGATTCCTGGTTTGCGGTAAAGAAATCGAAGCCGGACAAGGTGCTCAACTTCTCTACCCGTCCATCGCGAAGAGTGAACTTGAATTCAATCTCCGAGCTTTGTCCGACATCAGGAGAGAAGAAGCCGAAGCGCCACATGGAAAAGTTGACGCCGCCCCAGAAACCGAGCGGCCTCTCCCACCAACCCCGGGCAATCCACGGATCGGCGGCGTGAAAAATTACGGCCCCGACCAAGGCCAGGTGAACAAAGGCCAGACTATAGATGATTCTTTGGGGCAGGGGCCGGTCCCACCGGCCCCCACTGTCTGCTGCCAACCTACGGCGGGTTCGCGCGGCCCTTGCGAAGACTCTGCGGACCCACCCCACAAACCGAATCGGCTACTGGTATTTCGCCATGATCGAATTGAGGCGCTGGATTTTCTCCCGCCCCAGCTGTCCCTCAAATTCCTTGAAAGGTACCGTCCCTCTCCAGCAGATCATGATATCGTCTTCGACGAGGAAAGCTCCGGTCCCGGCTCCGGTCCTTCCCCCCTGCTTAACGCTGGCCAGCGTCAATTTCTTTGCTCCCATCGCGTCTTTTCCGCCATCGAACTGGATTCGATAGTTGTTAGCGTCGGCGCCCTTCAAGAGCTCCTTGATGGCCGCTTTGTCTGCCGCGGAGATCCGCTTTTTATTGGTCGCCGCTTTCTGCTCGGCGCCGGAAATGCAGCAAACGCCGACGACGGCAATGCCGAGAATTAAGGCGAGGTATTTGATTTTCATAGTAAGGCTATTCGTTTCTGCGTTGTGGCAAACACACCGGTTTGCGATTTTCCCGCGCGGAAAGGGAGTTACGAGCTCTGGGAAGCGCGTAACGGGCTTTACGCGTTTGCATCCTGGGTATCGCTGCCGGGATGGTCAAGCCAATTTTTGAAAGGCACTGCGCTGCGGTTGACGGCCCGGTCTTCCTCCGCAAATTACCTGCTCTTCCGCACCCGTAGCTCAACTGGATAGAGCATCTGACTACGGATCAGAAGGTTTGAAGTTCGAATCTTCACGGGTGCGCCACATCGGGAACCGGGGTCAGTTATCGAGCTCCACCACGCATTTCTGCACCGCCGATTTCGTGCCATCGGTGAAGGTCACCTGCACGCAAACGAACTGGCTGTCGGTCGGGATAACGGCATACACCTTCTTTGGGTTTTCCTGAATCTTGGTGATCGGTTCAAACGGAAAACTCTGGTCCAGCTTGTCGTTGTTTATGGAGTAACGGATCTCTTTGATGATGGGTCCGTGGAACAGAATCCGGATGAAGAAGGCCCGAAGTTCGTCGTCGGTCCGGCTAAAATTAATCAGCGATGAGGTGCGGTTGATGGCGTCCTTGCCGTTCTTCAACTGCTGGGATCCCGTATCGAATTTTAGCGGGTAAGGCCCGTTCGTTTTACCGGTTCGATCGAGGTATTTAACCTCAATCGTGTGTTCGCCCGGCTCAAGGTTGGCCAGGAAGATGCCGGGATTGACCATCTCCTCGCCCGTTTGCGGATTTTTGGTCGGCATGTAGCCGGTGGATTGGAAATCACCTTTGCCGTCAATTTTGTAGAGAATCTCCTTCGCCCTCGAGTCCGCGAGCTGGAAGTTGAGTTGCCACCCTTTTCCGGTCTCAATGGCCATCAACGTGACCGGATTTTGCAGGATGTTTTCCGGCAAACTGGAGAGCTTCGCCCAGCGCGCATCGGC
>DASQLH010000390.1:0-9011 GCA_035630155.1 Chthoniobacterales bacterium | reverse complement strand
CCATTGCTGCCGAGCATCCTGAGCCGGTCGTCGGCTAGCTCTAACTCTTCTTGACGAAGCCGGTTGCGCCTCGGAGTGCACTTGGGGTTGAGACACAGAACTCTCGCGGCGGTTCGGCACATACACGCGTATGCCGCGCGCTGATCGAATAAAGAGTGGAACACTCTCGCCACTGGCCTTCCCCGGCCTGGCGGCCGTCACACTTTTACTCATCCAGCAGAGCCTGCCCATATCGCATTTCTGAAAGGGATCCCAACCATGAAAAATAAAGAAAGTCACCCGCCTAACGATGTTGTTCAGCGTCCTGATCACTTCCGCCTTTGTGACCAGTGCGGTTCATTCCTCTTCCCCGGGGCCGCACCGGCTGCGCCGGCTAAGAGCGCTGCCAGTGTAGGCGCAAATCCAATTGCGCGGAGTGCTTTTGAAAAACTCCAAGGGGTGAGCAAGGCTCAACTTGTGACGCAAATCTCTCGGCAGACAGAAAATTACAACCCCCCGCCACTAATGAAACGGCGGGTCCATCAGCGCCGACATAGGCTGCGTGGAATCCGATCCACGAAGTGTCCTTCATTAATCTCGGGCGGGCGCAGCCCTGTGCTTGGGTGAGTTGTGTCTCACAATTATTCGACGCTAACTCGAAAGATGAATCCCATGCGGATCTGGCTGAGCCTCCTCGGAGCAGCGTTGTATTCACTTGCGGCGGTTGCGCCAGCGAGTGCCCAGACGCCTACATACCTTGGACCTGATTACCGGCCCCCTCAGGGTAATTGGGAAGATGCCAAATGGGCCTACTGGAACACCATTTTCACGGCTGCTGACCGAGAGCCGTGCAGCACTTTCGATTCAAGAAAAGTGATGATCTGGCGACCGAACACGACCGGCTCGTTGAACATGCAGAATAATACGTTGCGAGACATGCTATCAAAAAAGGTGGATCCGAGCGCGGGGGAGTCGCCGATCGAGCTGTGGTGGCAAGAAAGTTCTTCCACGCAGAACTCAGTACGCTTTGACTATGGCAGCGGTGCATCTGAGCTCGACCTAGAAAACAACGGTCATTCAGTTGAACTGCTCTTTGACCCAGACAGAGACGCTGATAAAAAACCCAGCCAGCGCAAGCTCACCTACAATAACAAAACTTACACCTTGAAGAATCTGCACTTCCATTACCCGAGTGAACACCGGCTCTTTGGTGTGACTTTCCCGATGGAGATGCACTTTGTGCACGAAGATGTCAGCAACAACAAAGCGGTGTTTGCCGTCTTCCTGAAATTTGGCACGAAGAACGCGATCCTCGCGCCGCTCTTTGACAAGATGGAAGCCAAGAAGCTCAACAAAAAAGACGACAAAGCCCCGGTAACTTTTGGGACGAGCGATTTGACCAGACTTCTTCCTCAGAATCCGTTGTTCGTTACTTACCAAGGCTCACTCACCACCCCGGACTGCGGCAAAGGCGTCGTCTGGCTTCTGTCCCAGATTCCAATGGAAATTTCGGAGGGCCAACTTGAGCAGTTCAAGGCAGCCATCAAATACGGTCGGGACGGGGTCGCGGTAAACGCGCGTCCACTTCAGCCGTATTTGAGCCACAGCCTCTCCGCTCCCCCGCCCGCTCGCTGACAGCGGTGGCGCCGTGATCAGCTGCGCAGCGACTGGGAACATCGTGTGAGCCGAAGGCTTCCTCAAGACTTGCGTCGAAGCACCGCAACAATTGCGCGGCCATGGCCATCGTCTGGAACGCAGCGCCTGCCAAGTGCGAATATTCCCACTGCCTCCTAAGTGCGTCCCAATTGAGAGCTGTTCGGTCCAGTTGTTGGTGGACTGGTAGCGGGAAACGTCCAAACCCAGAAAATGATCTGGGCAATGATCACGCTACAAATCGAAACGCTTGCCGGCCAAAAGACACCAAGGCGACATGGCAAAGCCATCGACGAAACTTCTCGGAGCGGAACCGCCGACGCCAGTTGGCGCGAGCTAAAGACGATAAGAAATAGGCGAAGCATCGAGGCGGTTAGGGGTGTGCCGGCTCAGACAAGAGTATCCGGGCGAAGAGTTTAGCAAAGGCTGAGCACCGGCGGCGGCAATCGATTGTTCGCACTGTTACCATAAACTTCGACGAATTTCTCCAGAAGTAGGCCCGCGCCCGCTCGCGGCGACGAATAGTTATTGGTGCTTGTGCCAATTGGAAGCGAACAGGGCAAAGCGGACCCCGGCCACGGCGGAATTCTTTTTCTGCCTATTACCATTGGCCAGGGGGGCTTCTTGCCGCATCGATCTGATCCATCGATGGCTCCAAAATCCGCCGAACTCAACCTGCAACAGTAAGGAACCAAGAACATGAAATTCTCCTCATTTATCGGCCGTAATTCGCGTCGCTTTTTGTCATTGGCGCTTTTCGCAGTCGCCTTTTGTCTCTTTGCGTTCATGTTGCGCGCCCAAACCTCCTCCAAAGCGGCAGTGGCGGTGGCTCCCGCCGTTCCCAGCCAAACCGTCCAAAACGAGCCCCCGGATGTTGCCTCGTTTCGGCAATCGGTGGGCGGATCGATAACGCCTCTGATCATCGAGCTGAAAGGAGAACCGGGTGTGCTCCGCAAAATTGCCGCGGAGAGAAAAGGAGAGCCGCTCGCCATGCAGGAGATTTTCTCCCAAGCCCAACAGCTTGCGGGCGAGCAGGACGGCTTCCTCGCCTCGCTTGCGCAGCGGGGGGTGCGTGCGCTGATGCGCGAGACAGATGTTACCCAGATCGATGGGTCCGTGCGCCACATTCAATATCGCTTCACCTATCTGTTGAATGGGTTTGTGGCGTATGTGGCGACGGAAGATGTCGCCCGCTTGAAGGCTTTGCCGGAGGTCGCGCATGTTAGCGAACCGCAAGAGGCACGCCCCTTCCTCGACAACGCTGTTGACTATAGCCTTGGCACGCAGACAAACGCTGCCGATCGGCGAACGGCTGTTTATGGGGCCACCCAGGAGTTTCAGCCCGTCGGTTCGGCGGGCCATCCCGAAACTCCGGCCACCACAAAGGTCGATGGATTCGAAGGCCAGAATATGAACATCGCGGTGATCGACACCGGGGTTGACTACCGGCATCCGATGTTTGGTGGGACCGGACTCGACACACCTCTGCCGCGCGTCTCCGGGCAACCTGAGAGTCCGGACGACAACACGAAAGTCATCTACTTCTATGCCTTCTCGCAGCCTGTGGGCGATCCGACGGACGACTTTGGTCATGGGACGCTTGTCGCCTCGTGTGCGGCGGGCTACAGCGTTGACGGTACGACGCCGCCGCGCTTCGGCTACGGTTTAGGCGTGAATCCACCCTTGGGCGTTGGCCCGACACCCAACGGCGTTCAGTTATTCGGCACCGCGCCGCAAGCCCGCATCATGGCGTACAAGGTTTGCGGCCCCGCGAATGCATGCCTCGGCGATATCGAGCTTTCGATCGAGGACGCCGCTTCACCTTTCACCCTTGTCGCTCCCGGCACTACTGCTCCGACCCCGGTGGCCAAGCCTGTCGCGGACATCATCAACCTCTCCCTTGGCGATACGGCCGGTGACCCGGCGGGTTCAACCTCGCGCATTGCGAACAACGCCGCACTCGCCGGTACCTCCATGGTGGCCTCCGCAGGCAACGCTGGCCCTGGTCCCGGGACGGTCGGCGCGCCATCAGCGGCCACGCTGTCGATTTCGGTCGCAGCCAGTCTTGATCCCGGCTCTGTTGCCGGCGGCGACGTGCTTGCAGCCGATCAGGTGCCGACCGACTTGAAAGTTCCCGGGTCTGCCGGGCCGCCGCCAGAGAGGGGCGCTGCTTCGACCGCGAATACACCACAAGCTGGCGAGCGGCAGGGGATCAAGCTTTTTGCCACCGCGGGTGGCGGCCCACTTCCGGAAGGCTCGCTCTCCGCCCATTATGTTTACGTGAATCAGACCGGTAATCCGGTGACGCCGCCGTCGGTGCAAAATCGTATCGCGCTTGTCCGGGGCACCGGTGCGTTCGCGAACATCGCAAATGCGGTCGCCCCGCTTAACCCATCGGCGATCCTCATCATTACTAACGTTGAGTCAGCTACCGCGGTGGTAGTCGCTAACGGAATCCCGACCTACACCATCAGCGTCGCCGATGCTGAGTACCTGCTCGACATCCTCGTGGACGGCGACGACGACAGCGTCGACCCGCCGCATGGCACGATTTCGCGGTTCCCGATGCGCATCGGAGAAAGTGTTTCGTTGTCAGCCTTCCAAGGCGCGATGGCCGGTTTCAGTTCGCGCGGACCAAACGACCACGCGAATGCGAACTTCCGCACCGTTAAGCCGGACGTCACCGCGCCAGGCGTCTCCATCGTCGGCGCAGCGACCGTGGACGGTCTTCCGGACGACACCGTCGGCCTGGCGAGCACGACCGGTTACACCCAGGCGAATGGCACCAGTTTTTCCGGCCCAATCACCGCCGGCGCGATGGCTCTCATCCGCCAAAGGGTTCGGGAGGAGCTAAATCTCGACTCAACCAATCTGGCTGAGCTCGCGTATCGGGCCAAGCGTTTCGACACCGTGACGGTTGCACGCGCTCTCTTGCAGAACTCGGCGACGAATTTGCGCAATGGCTCTGGCGTCTCGCAGGGAGACGGCGCGGCGTCGGTGGCCTCCATCAATGACATGGGCTCAGGCCATATTAACATTGCCGCTGCGCTGACAGCCAAGGCAATCATGGTCGCACCAACGCCTCTCCTGGTTGATCCACTCGAGTTCAACTCCGATCCACCAGCCTCCTCGCCGCTCACGGTTATGATTCCAACTGCGAGCTTTGGCGCCGTGCCTGTGATCGGATTCAATGGCACTGTCGAGCGGCTGCGCGAAGTCATCATTCGCGACGTGACGGGCGGTCAAGGTGGCGGCGTGTATAACCTGAGTGTGCAGAATAATCGTCTCATCGACAGCCCCGGCTTCCAGGTCAGCTTCACGGCGCCAAACGGCTCGCCCATCACCTCGGTGTCGGTGCCGGCCGGCGGACAAGCGTCATTTTTCGTGCGCACCGTCGCGGACGGCACGCTCATCACCACTAATCCAACGGAATTCCAATGGTACGTCACGGCGACTGCCACCTCGGGGCAAACACTCCGGATGCCGTTCTATTACCGCGCGGTGCCGGCGGACCCGGACGTAATTACGTTGCCCGCTCAACTGCAAAACATTTCCACCCGCCTGCGGGTCCAGACGGGAGATTTTGTCGGCATCGGCGGATTTATTATCACGGGTCCTGATCCGAAACAGGTAGTGCTGCGCGGCATCGGACCCTCGCTCTCCGTCAATGGGACTCCAGTGCCGGGACGGATGGAAGACACGATGCTCGAGCTTTACGATCAGAACGGCAATTTCATCGTCGGGAACGACGATTGGAGGGAGACGCAAGAAGCCGCCATCCAGGCGAGCGGATTGGCCCCGGCCGACAATCGCGAAGCCGCAATCCTGCGCACACTCTCACCCGCTAACTACACGGCGATTATAAAGGGCAAAGGCGGCAGCACGGGAATCGGCCTGATCGAGGCGTATGATCGCGACCAGACTGGCCCAGGAAAGTTCGCTAACATCAGCACCCGCGGGTTTGTAGAGACAGGTGATAACGTGATGATTGGCGGTTTTATTGTCGGAAGGCAAACCGGCCCCACGAATGTGGTCGTGCGTGCGTTAGGCCGGTCGTTGGCTGACAATGGAGTGCCAAACCCGTTACAGGATCCCACGGTCGAGCTGATCGATCAGAACGGCACCGTGATAAATTCCAACGACGACTTTGGCACCTCACCGCAGTTGGCCGAGATCACCTCCCGGGGTCTGGCGCCCGAGGATCCACAAGAATCAGCCCTGTTCCACACCGTCTCGCCCGGGAATTACACCGCCATTGTGCGCGGCAAGGGCAATACGACAGGCATCGGCCTGGTGGAAGTCTACAATGTAGAGTAGCGGCCCTGCGTTTCAGTTTACTCTTGAGACCCGGATCATGCCGCCGCCGGCGATGTGCATCCGGTAACCCATGCCCGCCTTCACGATGACCACGGGCGGCGAATCGATCTTCGGGATGTACCTGGTGTCGCGCTGCGATTGCGCCCAGCGCTGGCCATTCTCGAGTGTGAAGACGCTGCGCCCAGTGTAGCCGGTGAACGGTCCCACGATCCGGCTTTCGATCACTTCCGGTGTCACCTTCTTGTCCTTTACCGCTTGTTCCACCGCGGCAGTGGCGACGCGCTCGTTGCTGACCGATACGTAATTGCGAATGAACTCATCGAGCTTGGCCCGTTCCGCGGGCTCCAGCTTGCTCAGGCCCGCCGCATCATAATCCTCGGGCTTCATCGCTTTTTGCACCCCGGGAAACGGAGTGCTTTCCGGCTCGGCCGCTTTCAGCGGAGCCAAACTGGACGAAACGAGAAGAACACCGGCAACCAGATAAAACCTTTTCATAAGCTGAGCGGACTACTCGACTCAACGCGGGCCGGAATGTCAAAGGCAAACTCCGCGCCCGTCCGCCCGCGTCTCTCTGGCAGCCTATCTGAGATTATAAACTTCGATCAACCCGATGCCGATCCCGCCGTTCTTCCCGGCCAGGATGGCGGTGAATTGACCCGGAGGCAGCGAGGTGAAGATGCCCGACTCGTTCGGATTGGAAGGCGCGAGGCCGTTCGCGGTCAGGAGCGCCGCCGAGGCGGTATCGTCCGTCCAGTTGTCGTTCGCAATCAGGAGCGCGCCATTGGCGTCGCGCAACTCCAGGGTCGGATCGGCCAGCACAGGATTCAGCCCGAACTGGGCCAGCGACGGGCCGAGGCCGCGCACGGCAATCCTGGTGTTCTGAGTGTTTCCACCCAGGATGAACCCGCCGATCATCACATTTTCGCCGGCTTGGACAAACCCGCGGGTGCTGATGTTGGCCAGGACCGCGTCGGCGGACAGATCGCGATCGTAAACTTCAACGATCCCGACGCCGGCGGTGTTATTCTTGCCAGTCAGCAGCGCGGTGTAATTGGCGGCGGGCAGCGTGCCCAGCACCACTGACTCACGATTATCGCTCGGCTGGAATGGGGTCCCTTCAAACTCGGGTCGCTGCGGGCTGTCCACCCAGTTGTCGTTCGTCATGATCGAGCTGCTCGAGCCACGCAGCTCCAGGACGGGATCCAGGAGGACGTCGCTGATGCCGAGAGCGGCGAGCGACGGTCCCATGCCGCGGAGCAACACTGGCTTGGACGCATTCCCCTGGATGATGAATCCGGCGATCATCGCTCGATCGCCCGTCTCCACGCGCATGCGGGTGGAGATATTCAACGATTGCGCGGCCGTCGGCGACGGCGTCGGGGTGGGCGAGGGAGTCGGTGTTGCTACCGGCGATGGAGTCGGAGTCGGTGTTGGAATAGGAGTTGGGGTCGGCGTCGGCGTCGGGGTTGGGGTTGGGGTTGGGGTCGGAGTCGGAGTGGGAGTCGGTGCAACGTCGTCGTTCACGATCGAGCCCGTGCCTTCCTGGTCGGAGATGCTTGCCTCGATGGCGTTACTGAGACGTACGGTAAAGGCTTCGTTCGGCTCGAGCGTCGTCTCGCCGTTCACCAGGACGGTGATTGTCTCCGTGGTGTCACCAGCGGCGAAGGTGAGCGTGCCGGAGTTCGCTTGATAATCGCCGCCGGCCACGGTGGCCGTTCCATCCTGGGTAGTGAAGTTCACGGAGGCGCTCAACTCCGTGCTGCCTGTCTTGGTGACCGTGAAGACGTAATTTGTCGTGCCGCTGTTGCCTTCATTGGCCGTGACATCATCGATCGCAAACGACGGAACAGAATCGTTGTCAATAATCGTGAGCACGGCTGTAGCCGTAGGCGCGTCAGGCAACGGCGGCACCGAATCCCCCAATTCCGGAGAATTAACCTGGGTCGCGCCCAGCGTGATATTCACCGTCTCGTTGCTCTCATGGATCGTGTCGTTCACGATCGGGACATTGACAGTTTTGGTTCCGCTTTCGCCTTCGATGTAGGTGATTGAAACATTTGTCGAGGTGTAATCGCCGGGCGCCTGGGCCGTGCCGTCGCTGGTCGAGAGATTCGCCGTGACCGAACCATTCGTTCCGCCGGCGCGCGAGACGGTTATCGCCGCATTCACTCCGCCTTCAAATACGGCATAGGTCGTCGAGGTCAGCTGAATCGTGCCGGCCCCCGAAGTTCCATCAACCACGTCGGCGCAGGCTGAAAATTCAGAGGTATTAAAGGCCGCGCCGGTGGCCGTCGCTGTGGCAGTGATGACTTTGTCGCTAGTCATGCCGGCCGCGTGGGCCAGATCCGGGTGGAAGGTAAATGAGACGTTGCCGTTGGCATCCGTCGCGGCGGTGGTCATGGAACCGAGATAGGTCTCTCCTTCGCCGTTTCCGGAAGTGTCACAAGTAGCGCTGGCATAGAAGTCGATCGTAAAGGTTTCGCCTTCCGTTGAGTTCAGAGTTCCCGTGATCGTCTTCGTGCTGCCCGTGACCCGCGCGAGCGTGATGACCGGGAAGTTTTGCAACCCGTTCGGGCCGATGTCCGCGTCCTCGTTGCCGGGGGCGTCATTCGGCGTAACGCCATCCGCGCCCAGGTCGATGCCGAGGTGTGAAGAGGTTGTGCCATTTGAGAAGATGGAATTGCCCCGAATGGCGTTTCCGACGCCGGCCGTCGCCGCTTGCACGCCATCTCCACCGTTGAAAGTGATGGTGTTGCCGTCACCGGGCTGGCTTCCCCCGATCGTATTGAAGACCGCACCTGCGCCCGAGAGGGTGATGCCATTGCCGCCGTTGCCCATGGGGCTGGTCCCATTGGCCTGTGTGCCGATCAAATTACCGAGCACGAGATTGCTGTTGCTGTTGCTGAACAAGATTCCGTCACTCCCATTGCCTGCGATGACGTTCACGTCGGCCGGCAGCGCTCCACCAATGGACTCGCCGAAGCTCGTGGCGGCGATGCCGTGGCCGGCATTGCCCAGGTCGAGGGTGCCGCTCACATCCGTGCCGATGAAATTGCCGGCGA
>DASQLH010000389.1:0-5194 GCA_035630155.1 Chthoniobacterales bacterium | reverse complement strand
ATGTAGCGCGCTTTCCCCATCTTGATCAGCACCGTCGTGCCGAGGCAAAGCGCGATGATCGAGAGTAGTTGGTTCGCGATGCCGAAGAGCGGCCAGAGGCTATTGATGCCGCCAAGCGGGTCGATCACGCCCTGGTAAAGGAACCAGCCCCAGGCGCCGACCAGCAGGACGCTTGAGAAAAGATTGGCGCCCCAGGAGCCCGTATTGCCGAGCGGCTTCCATAAATTTCCGAGCAGGTCCTGGAGCAGGAATCGCCCGACCCGCGTGCCGGCGTCGAGCGTCGTCAAAATAAACAGCGCCTCGAACATGATGGCGAAGTGATACCAGAGCGCCAGCGCAGTCGGGCTCGACGAAACGCGCGAGAACATGTGCGCCATCCCGACGGCAAACGTCGGCGCTCCACCGGCGCGGCCAAACATCGTAGTCTCGCCCAACCCGGTCGCGAGCTTTTGCATCCCCTCCTCCGTCACCGGGAAACCGGCCGCGGTGATTTTGGCCACCACTTCGGTCGGCGCGCCTTTGGTGTTAATGGCGAAATATTCTCCCGGCTGTAGTACGCAGGCGGCGATCATGGCCATGAGCGCGACCATCATCTCGGTCACCATGGCGCCATATCCGATGCTGCGGACGTTGACCTCGCGCGCGAGCATTTTGCAAGTGGTGCCGGAAGCGATCAGCGAGTGGAAACCAGAGACGGCCCCGCACGCGATGGTGATGCAAACGAAGGGAAAGACCGGGCCTGCGAAGATCGGGCCAGTGCCGTCGATGAAACGGGTAACGGAAGGCATCAACAACATGGGTCGCAGCGCCACCACCGCGACGGCAAGCGCGGCGACCGTTCCGAGCTTGAGAAACGTGCTGAGATAATCGCGCGGCGTAAGCAACAGCCAGACCGGCAGGATCGACGCTGCTAGTCCGTAAATCATCACCGCCCATGCCAGCCATTTTTCATCCTGGCGAAACCAGCTTTCCAGCGTCGGATAATTAGAGAGGAACTGCCCGCCCCAGACCGCGAAGGCCAGGCCGGCGATTCCGAAGGCCGTAACCCAGGCAACGCTGATTTTTCCGGTGCGCAGGCCGAGGCCCATGATAATCGCGACGGGAATTGTGGTGGCGATCGTAAAGACGCCCCACGGACTTTTCGCCAGGGCTTGCACGACAACGAGGCCCAGCACCGCCATGATCATGATCATGATCAGGAGGACGCTGATCAGCGCGAGCGCCCCGACGCCGCGGCCAATCTCCTCTTTTACCATCTGGCCGAGCGTTTTACCGCGACGGCGGACCGAGCTGAAAAGGACGATCATGTCGTGGACCGCGCCGCCCAGAGTGGCGCCGATCAAAATCCAAAGCGTTCCCGGGAGGAATCCGAACTGCGCGGCCAGGACGGGTCCCACCAGCGGGCCGGGTCCCGCGATCGCGGCAAAGTGGTGGCCGAAAACCATCCAGCGATTTGTGGGGACGAAATCTTTGCCGTCCTCATGAGCGACGGCGGGCGTGGCGCGTTCGTCGTTCAAGACCAGAACTTTGGTTGCCAGCCATTTGCTGTAGAAACGATAGCTGACCGCGCACGTGCAAAGGCCCGCAGTCACGATCCAGAGCGCGCTGATTTGTTCGCCGCGGGAGAGCGCCAGCACCGCGAGGGCCATCAACCCCAGGGCGCTGACCGCGATCCAAAGCAGTTTTTTCCAGATATTCATCGATTGAATCCCACGCGGGCTAATGAGATTTTAGGCAAAACCAACGCCTGCTGACAACAGGAACACTTCGCAATGCAGTTATCCTATAAACTTCGAAAAGTGCTGAGCGGCGACGCCTATACGAGCGCGCGCCGGCACGTGAAGCAATGGTTCATCGGGCGCGCCCCGTTGCGCTTCGACGCCGCCAAGATCACGCAGACGATCGACCGCGAGAAGTTCCAGCAAATCTACGATCGCTACGCCATGCACGATCCGGGGGACGAGTGGCCGAAATATCTGGAGATCGAGCGCTGGATGGAAATCAACCTCAAGCGCGTGCGCGATCTCGGACTCGATCTCGGCGGCCGCAAGCGGGTGCTCGATATCGGCAGCGGCACCGGATATTTCCTCTACATCTGCCAATACCTGGGCCATGACGTCCTTGGGATGGACCTCGACGAGGAGCGCGGGTTCACCGAGATGGTGGACCTGCTTGGCGTGAAGCGCGTGATTTATCGGGTCGAAGCCTACCAGTCCCTCCCCGATCTCGGAAAAAAGTTCGATGTCATCGCGGCGCACATGATCTGTTTCAACGGGCACAAGAGCGACAAGCTCTGGAAGATCCCCGAGTGGGAATTTTTCCTGGATGACCTGGCGGAGCGGCATCTCGCGCCCGGCGGACAGGTTTGCCTTGAGCTGAATCGCGAGTACGACGATTCACTCTACACGCCGGAGCTGAAGGAATATTTCGAAGCGCGCGGCGCGGAGATCCACACGCAGCGCGTTTTGTTCAATCCATTGCTGCCCGCGCCTGTCGCAACTGCACCAGCTGGTCGCTGAAATCGGCTTTCCGCTGCCGATGTTCCTGCACGACGGCGGCAGGGGCGCGCTCAACGAAGGAGGCGTTTGAAAGCTTTGCCTCGACCGTGCGCAGCTCGTTTTCGAGACGCGCGATCTCTTTGTCGAGACGATCGCGCTCAGCGTCCTTGTCGCCGCCGGCCATTTGAAGATAGAGCTCACCGAGCGCAGTCACCGCCACCGGAACTCCCGCCTCGGGCTCATATTTGGAATCCACCTTCACCTCTTCAGCGTTGAGCAAACGTGCGATCGTCGGCAGCTCGTGCTCCTCAATCTCTCCCGACGGCCGGACGAGGAAGCGCGCTTTTTTGTTAGATGGAATCCGCGAAATCGCGCGCAGATTACGGCCGGCCTGAATCGTTTCGTAAATTTTCGCGACCTTTTTCCTGGCGTTCGAAATCCGGTCGGGCGGGAGAGATTCAAGGGCCGGTTCAGGCGGCGCGATGAACTGAATCGAATCTTTCCCGAAGCCCAACAACGACCAAAGCTCTTCGGTAATGTGCGGCATGAACGGATGGAGCAAGCGAACGAATCCCGAGAGAACGAAATCCATCACCGCGAGAACGGATTTCTTGCGCGCTTCGTCGTCGCTGAAAATTTCGGTCTTCGCCGCCTCGATGAACCAGTCGCAGTAGTCGCTCCAGAAAAAATCGTAGAGCCGCTGGGCCGCCTCGTTGAACTTGTATTCGCGATACGCGGTCTCGATCGCCACCAGCAGCTCGTTGAAACGCGCCAGGACTTCGATTGAGTAAATCGAGAGCGCTGCCTCATCCAGATTCGGTGCGGACTCGCTCGGCCCGTGCATCTGGCGAAAGCGTGCGGCGTTCCAAAGTTTTGTCGCGAAGTTGCGCCCTTCTTCGATTTGCTTCTCGTCGAAGCTAAAATCTTGTCCGCTGGGCGCGATCCGCATCAAACCAAAACGCAATCCGTCGGCGCCGTATTTCGCGATCAAATCGAGCGGATCGGGCGAATTGCCCTTTGATTTCGACATCTTGACCCCGTGTTTGTCGCGAATGAGCCCGGTCAAAAAGACATCGCGGAACGGAATGTTATCTTCGAGGCGCTCGGTTTTTCCCGGCTTGAACTCAAGCCCGGCAATGATCATGCGCGCGACCCAGAAAAAGATGATGTCTGCCGCGGTGACGAGAACCGATGTCGGATAGAACTTTTGCCGCGTCTCCGCATCCATCGTTTCGTAGGCCCAGAGCCACGAGGAAAACCAGGTATCGAGCGTATCGGGATCCTGGGTCCAGTTTTCTGAATCAGCCGGCGGCTCGAGTCCAACGTAGATGTCGTCGCCTGTTTGGGATTTGGGCTCTGGGATTTGGGCTTTCCGGTACCACGCCGGTATCCGGTGGCCCCACCAAATCTGCCGGCTGATGCACCAATCCTGGATGTTCTCCAGCCATTGCGCGTAAACCTTTTCCCAGTGCTGAGGAAAGAAGCGGATGAGACGATCGCGGACGACCGCGAGCGCCTCTTTCGTTTTCGGGTAGCGCAAAAACCATTGCTCGCTCAGGCGCGGCTCGATCGGCACTTCGCTCCGTTGGCTGAAGCCAACGCTATTTTCGTAAAGCTCCTCTTTCGCGAGCAGCCCTGCCTCCTTCAGCAGCTCCGCGGCTTTCTGCCGCGCGGCGAACCGGTCGAGGCCATCCAGCTCGGGAACCGCTGGACAATTGATCCGGCCGTCGGGATGAAGCACATCGATCACCGGCAGCGAATGTCGCGTCCCGATCTCGAAGTCCACCTTATCGTGCGCCGGCGTCACTTTCAGGACGCCAGTGCCGAATTTCGGATCGATCGCTGCATCGCCAACGATCGGCAGTTTCTCCCGCGGGAGCGGACGCCAGACATGTTTGCCGATCAGGTCGCGATACCGCGGGTCCTCCGGATGAACCGCTACCCCGGTATCCGCCATGATCGTTTCCGGTCGCGTCGTAGCCACCTCGAGAAAGCGGCCCGGCTCCTCCACGATCTCATAGCGGACGTAATAGAGTTTTCCTTTCTGAGGCTGCGCGATCACCTCCTCATCCGATAACGCCGTTTGCGCCGCCGGATCCCAATTGATCATTCGCCGCCCGCGATAGATCAGCCCTTTGCGATAGAGATCGACGAAGACCGTCTCGACGGCGCGAACGTAATCGTCGTCGAAGGTGTAGCGCTGCCGCGACCAGTCGCAGGAAGCGCCGAGCCGCTTTAGCTGTTGAATGATGATGCCGCCATGTTTGTCCTGCCAATCCACGACGCGGCGGAGGAAATCTTCCCGGCCGACGTCGTGCCGCGTTTTGTTTTCGGTTTTGCGCAGGTGTTTTTCCACCGCGGTCTGGGTGCCGACGCCCGCGTGGTCCGTGCCCGGCAGCCAAAGCACCTCGAACCCCAGCATCCGCGCGCGCCGGGCGAGAATGTCCTGGATGGTGTTGTTGAGGACGTGCCCCAGGGTCAGGATGCCAGTGATGTTCGGCGGCGGAATGACGATGGAAAACGGCGGTTTCGGCGAATTCGTATCGGCGCGAAACGCGCCCGATTCCTCCCAATGGGCGTACCACTTGGGCTCGACCGTGCCGGGATCATAGGTTTTGGGCAATTCAGCCATCGCGAGGAATGATGCGGGGCCGTCGAGGGATTGCAACTAGGTAGCGAGAATCGTAATCGTGCTC
>DASQLH010000388.1:0-3102 GCA_035630155.1 Chthoniobacterales bacterium | reverse complement strand
CTGTCGGCTATTTCGGGCTGCGCGGCGTTTTCGGTGGCGGCAAGCGCAAACCGGCGCAGTGAAAAAGACGCCCGCCGTCCTGGTGTGCGACGCCCGGACCGGTAGCCTGGAAATCGCGGGACTGACCGCCCTCGATCGTCTCGTGGTCACCGCGCATCGGGCCGGTTGCGCGCCGATCTTCCTCGTGGGCGAGAGCCCGCCGCGGCTCGCGCGAGCGGAGGCGCTGGGGATTCACCTCACGCATGTGCGTGACGTGTCTGCCTTCGAGGAGATACGTGAGCCCATGCTTTGGATCGAGGGTAGTGTTCTCGTGGAAGCGCGGGATCTGGAAAATGTCGTCGCGATGAATGGACAATTGGTCTCCGCCGAAAGTGGACTGCTCCCAGTGCGGATGGAGGTCGCTGAGCTCAAGCCGATCATCGCCGGAGCGGTGGCGATGTTGATCTCCGATGCCACCTCGGCCGTCGAGGCCGAACGTAAACTTTGGGCCTCGCTCACCAGCTCCGCCGATGGGCTTGTCGATCGCTTCTTCAATCGCCCGCTGGGCCGGCCGCTTTCGAAGCTCCTTGTCCGCACCCCGATTTCTCCGAACCAGGTTTCAGTCATTTCAATCCTGATCGGCCTCGCCTCCGCCTGGTTTTTCGCGCGCGGAAATTTTCTGGCGGGCGCGATCGTCTTTCAGCTCTGCGCCGTCGTCGATTGCGTGGATGGCGATCTGGCTCGCGCCTTGTTCAAACAGTCACGGCTCGGCAAATGGCTCGATCTCGGCGGCGACCAGATCGTGCATGTCAGTGTGTTCGCGGCCATCGGCCTTGGCGTTGCCCGGCTCGACCCAACGATTCCCGCGCTGGCGCTCGGCGCGAGTGCCGCGCTAGGCGTCTTGCTCTGCTTCGCCGTGATTGTCCGCGCCTTGCGGCAGCCGTCTTCTCAACGCAGTCCGCTCCTGAACAAGCTGCTCGACGCAACCGCCAATCGCGATTTCTCCGTGCTGCTCCTGTTTTTGGCGATCATCGGCCGGATGGATTTGTTTCTCTGGATGGCCGGAATCGGCATCCACGTTTTCTGGATTGCCCTGCTCGTTTTGCTGAGCAGTCGCGCCACGGCCTCGATGTCCCGCGCAGCGGTATGAAACTGGCGCTCAAAATCCTCGTCGCCCTCCTTGGCCTGGCGCTCTTCGCCTGGTTCATCCGGCGCGCGGGTCCCGCCGAGATCGCGCGCGCCTTTTCGAATTTGGGCTGGCTCGCCCCGGTGGCGCTGCTGCCTTTTTGCCTCGTCTATCTGCTCGACACGCTGGGTTGGTTTTTAGCCTTCGGCAAAGCAGGAGTGAGCGTCGGCTTTCGCACCCTCATGCGCGTTCGGTGGGCAGGTGAATCCATCAACAGCGTTCTGCCCTCAGCCTATATCGGCGGTGAGGCGGCGAAGGTGCACCTGTTGCATAAACGGGGTGTGCCGAGGATGCACGGCGCTTCAAGCGTGGTTGCGGGGAAAACCGCCCAGTTTCTTGCCCAGGTGGTCTTCATTGCCGCGGGGTCAATCGCCGGCGCGGGCAATCTCCCTCCCGAATCCCCGGCGCGTACCGGTATGCTGGCCATGACCGCGCTGGCCATTGCGCTTGTGGCGTTGCTCTTCTGGCTGCAGCAGCGCGGGATGTTTCGCACGCTTATTGCCATCCTGCCGATCCGCGCGTTGACCAGCCGGGCCGACAGCCTCCGCCAGCTCGATGAACGCATCTTCGAATTTTATCGCAACGATCGTCCCCACTTCGCGCTCAGCACGGCCGCTTACCTCACCGGTTGGTTGGCGGACTCGCTCGAAATCCTGTTCGTCTCGCATTTGCTTGGAATGCCGATCGATTTCACCCAGGCGCTGGCCGTCGAGGCGTTCATCAGTGTGGCGAAAGGCCTGGGCATCTTCGTGCCGGGCGCACTCGGCGTGCAGGAAAGCGGCATAGTCTTCCTCTGTTACGTGTTCGGATTGCCGCCGGCGCTGGGCATTTCCTACGCGATCATTCGCCGGGGACGCGAGGTCGTGTATGCAGCGATTGGCGGGATTTTCCTTTATGCGGACGGTTTTTCTTTTCGGAACCAGCCCGCGGCGAACGGGGGGACGCCGGCTTGAAGGCGATCATTTGCGCGGCGGGCAGGGGAGTCCGGCTGGGCGTGAATTCGCCAAAGGTTCTGCTCGAATTCGGCGGACGGACCCTGCTCGAGTGGCATGCGCTGCGGCTGCGCGAAGTCGGTATCCAGGAAGTGGTTCTCGTCACCGGTTATTTGCGAGAGGAGATCGCGCGTGTCCTTCCGGAAACCGGAGCGCGTCACGAGGTGAGCATTCGCGAGCTGGTGAACGAGCGCTTCCAGGAAGGGAGCGTGCTGAGCGTGGCGGCGGCGCTGCCGGAGATCGAAGGAAGCCGCGACCCCATTTTATTGATGGATGCCGATGTGCTCTATCCGACGCAGATGTTGGAACGGCTGATCCATTCGAGCGCTCCGACCGCGTTGCTCGTTGACCGGGAATATTCCACCCAAGATGACGATCCTGTTCTTGTGCCGGTGAAGAACGGGCGGCCTTTCGAGTTTCGGAAGAAATGGACCGGCCAGGCGGATTTTGTCGGCGAATCGGTTGGGTTCTTCAAGATCGCTCCGGGGGACTTGCCGATGTTGGCCGAGGAGACGCGCGCGCGGAGCGCGGGCCGCAGTGTGCGCGATTCCTATGATGACGTGTTGCGGGCGATGGTGCTGGCTGATCGCTTCGGGTTCGAGGATGTGACCGGCGTTCCCTGGACCGAAATAGATTTTCCGGAAGATCTTTCCCGGGCGCGTGCCGAAGTGCTTCCGCGAATCGAGCGGGCGACTAAGTGAGATGGATGCGGCGCTAAAGGAAACCTTCACCGGAGAGCAAGTGCTGGTCACCGGCGCGTCCGGTTTCATTGGCTGGCATGTGGCAGATCAACTGGTGAAGGCGGGCGCGAAAGTGCGCGCTCTCGTCCGCCCGGCCACGGCGCGAAAGGAAGAGGCTTTCGAATGGTTCGAAGGCGATTTGCTCCGCCGCGACTCGCTCGATGCGGCGGCGAAGGATTGCCGATACGTTTTCCATGTCGCGGGC
>DASQLH010000387.1:0-17263 GCA_035630155.1 Chthoniobacterales bacterium | reverse complement strand
GAAGCAGACGGAAGCGGAATTGACCGCCATCGCCAGCCGTCTCTCCAAACAATATCCCGATTCGAACCTTAATTTTACCGGCGTAGCTGTCGTGACCCTGCACGATGACGTAGTCGGCAACGTCCGTCCGGCCCTGATGATCATGCTGGGCGCGGTGGCGCTCGTTTTGTTGATCGCCTGCGCCAATGTGGCCAATCTTCTTCTCGCGCGCGCGGCTTCACGGAGCCGTGAAATCGCGATCCGCACCGCGCTAGGCGCGAGCAGGCGCCGCGTTGTTCGACAACTGCTTTGCGAAAGTCTTCTCCTCGCGTTACTGGGAGGCACTGCCGGTCTGCTCCTTGCCGTGTGGGGCGTCGATCTTCTCAGCGCGGCCGGCTCCCAGGGCCTTCCGCACATCGCACAGGTGAAAGTGAACCCCACAGTTTGCGCGTTCACTTTCATTCTCGCTATCGGCAGTACCCTGCTGTTCGGGCTCATTCCCGCGCTTCAGGTCTCGCGACCGAACGTGAATGAATCCCTCCAGCAAGGTGCGAAAGGCTCCACCGGCGGATTGCATACGAACCGGCTTCGCGCTTTCCTCGTCGTCTCGCAGGTCTCGCTTTCACTGCTCCTGCTGGCAGGGGCAGGCCTCTTGATCAAGAGCTTCTTTAATCTTCGCGCGACCGATCCCGGATTCGATCCCGTTAAGCTGATGACGATCTCGTTGAGCTTGCCGCGCGCTCGTTATCCCGAGCTCGACCAGCAAATCCGCGCGCATGATGCGATCATGGAAAAACTCTCCGTTATTCCCGGCGTGGAATCCGCCGGGGGCGCGGACCCGATGCCGCTCACCGGCAATGTCCGAGGTTTGTCCTTCATGGTCAGTGGCGCGGCGCCGTTGCCCCGTGGCAATCATCCCGCCGCCGGTTACCTCATCGTCAAGCCGGATTACTTCAAGGCGATGAAAATTCCCGTGCTCCAAGGCCGTGCCTTCAATCGTACCGATACCAAGGATTCGCCCCTGGTGATCATGATCAACGAAGCGTTTGCGAAGCGCTATTTCCCGGATCGAAATCCGATCGGTCAGCAGGTGATGGTCGACCGGCCGCAGAACCAGGCGCCGCCGTACGAAGTGGTGGGTGTCGTCGGCAATACGCGGCACGACTCGCTCGCTGAGCCGCCAGGGCCGGAAATGTATGTCCCGTTCGCGCAGGACCCGTCCCGCAGCCTTGATATTGTCCTGCGCGTTTCGTCCACGAATCTGATCGGATTGCAGGCCGACGTGAAACGGGCGGTTCATGAAGTGGACAAAGACCTTTTCGTGCCGCGCCTCGAGCCGATGACGACTTTTCTCTCAACCCAGCTGGCGCGGCCCCGTTTCAACATGATGCTGCTCGCGATCTTCGCCGGCGTGGCCATGATTCTTGCCGCCATCGGCATCTATGGAGTCATCGCTTACAGCGTGACGCAACGGACGCGAGAGATCGGCATTCGCATGGCGCTCGGGGCGCAAAAGACCCAGATGCTCGGGATGGTATTGCGGCAGAGTCTCACCCTCGTGGTGATCGGAATTATCATCGGCTTCGTGGTCGCGCTTGCCGCCACGCGAGTGATGGCAACCCTGCTCTACGGCGTCGGTGCTAACGACCTTTCGATTTACGCGACGGTCATCTTCCTTTTGGCCACGGCTGCGTTGCTGGCGAGTTACATCCCCGCGCGCCGCGCCATGAAGGTCGATCCGATGGTGGCGCTTCGGTATGAGTAGGCTGGGGAGCGGTCGCCGCGGCGACCTGGCCGGATTCTTTGATGGCGCCCCCGCCATCGCGGACTTTTTCGCTCTTCCGAACCTTGCGCCACAAAAGCCTGTTGCGGCGAGGCGCCGCAACCAGCACGCGAGGCGCGTGCGCTCCCCAGAGCTCGCTCTATAACAACCATGCTCGCTGATCTCAAATACGCGCTCCGTTCGTTAGGCAAGCACCCTGCGTTTACCGCCATCGCCGTCCTCACCCTGGCGCTCGGCATCGGTGCGAACACCGCCATCTTCAGCGTCGTCAACGGCGTCTTGTTGCGCCCGTTGCCCTATCCCGAGCCGGAACAGATCGTCACGCTCAAATCAAATCAATCCGCCCTCGACCTGCAGGACATTCAGGCGCAAAGCCACTCTTTTGAGAGCCTGGGCGGGGCCACGTTGCAGGCCGCGGATTATTCCGGTGGCGCCGAGCCGGTTCAGATCGAGCTCGGGCTGGTCGCGGCCGATTTCTTCAAGGTGCTCGGAGCTCGGACCACCCTCGGGCGAACGATTACGGCGGAGGACGATCGCTTCGACGGCGCCCGCGTCGTCGTTCTAAGCCATGGCTTGTGGCAGCGCCAATTTGGCGGGAACACCGGAATCGTCGGCCAGGAAATCAATCTGGCGGCCCAAAGTTATACGGTGATTGGCGTGCTGGCGCCGGATTTCCCGCCACCCCGGGCGACGAACGAGGCCTTCGTTCCAATGAACGTTTTCTATCCACTCGCGGCCAAAGCGCGCGGAGCGCACATCCTGCGCGTGTATGGACGATTGCGCCCCGGCGTTACCCTGAGCGCAGCGCAGAGCGAGCTTCGCGTCATCGATCACCGCATGGCTGAGGCGGACCCGGAAGAGAGCAAAAATCGCCAGACTGTTCTGGTCTCGTTGCACGAGCGAATGGTCGGGAACATTCGCCCGGCACTTCTGGTTCTTTTCGGAGCGGTGGGCTTGGTTCTCCTGATTGCCTGCGCGAATTTCGCAAACCTCCTGCTCGCGCGAATGGCGGGGCGCGCGCAGGAATTGACGGTGCGAGCCGCGCTCGGCGCCGGGCGCTGGCGGTTGATCCGGCAAGTGCTGGTGGAGAGTGTGGTGCTTGCGCTCCTCGGCGGCCTCGGCGGTTTGCTCCTCGGTAGCTGGGGCATGGATGCGCTCCTCGCTTTGAAGCCGGAGAATCTGCCGCGCGTCGAAAACGTGTATCTCGACGGGTCTGTTCTGGCCTTCACCTTTTTACTGTCATTGGGGACGGGCATCCTCTTCGGCGTCCTGCCTGCCTGGCAGGCCACCCGCGTGGAACTGAACGCGATGTTGAATTCCGGAGGCCGAGGCACAACCTCCGCCCGCTCGCGCTTCCGCAGCGGCCTTGTCGTGGCCGAGCTCGGTCTCGCGCTCGTTCTTTTGATCGGCGCCGGCCTGCTCGGAAAAGCTTTTTGGCAGATCACGAGTGTGGCTCCCGGTTTCAATCCCGAGAACGTTGTGACGGTGCGCGTCGATTTGCCGAAGGCGCGTTACGAGATGGTCCCGGCTCAGACACAATTTCGGGAGCAAGTGCTCGAGAACTTGAATTCCCTGCCCGGGGTGACCGCGGCCATGGTGAGCGAAATCCCTTTGGGCGGAAATGCGATCAATCACAACTTCATCATCGAAGGCCGTCCAGCTCTGACGCCCGGCGAAGAACCGGAACTCTACTCGCGTTCCGTGGCGGGCGAATATTTTCAGGTCCTCGGAATCCCGATCGTGCAGGGACGCGCTCTGACGCGGGACGACCGGAGCGACGCCCCGCTCGTGGGGGTGATCAACGAAAGCATGGCGCGCCAGTATTTCCCCGAACAAAATCCCATCGGCGCTCGTATCCGCTGGGCGCGCAGTGAAGAAATCCAGTGGATCACGATCGTCGGCGTGGCTGGGAACGTTCGCCATTTTGGCCTGGCCAATTCGGAAGAGCCCGCCATCTACACGCCTTACGCCCAATCGGCTCAGGAATGGAAACGCTGGGCGGAAATCGTGGTGCGTTCGCCCGGAACGGTGGGGCCGGCATTGGTTGCGCAACTCAAAGCGATGGTTTGGAAAGTTGATCCGGCCATTCCGGTGACAAAAGTGCGGACGATGTCCGAAGTGATGTCGATTTCGCTCGCGGCCCAGCGGTTCAACACACTTCTTCTCGGCGTTTTTGCCGTGGTTGCATTGCTTCTCGCCAGCGTTGGGCTTTACGGCGTGCTCGCGTTCTCCGTCGCGCAACGCACCCGCGAGATCGGCATTCGGATGGCGCTTGGCGCGCAAACGAGTGATGTCCTGCGACTTGTTTTGCGCCAGGGGCTGACGCTGTCGTTGCTCGGCATCGTCGCAGGGGTCGGCGTTTCTCTGGCGGGAACTCGCGTCCTGGCCGGCTTTCTCTATGGGGTTGCGCCGACCGATGCGGTGACCTTCGCCTCGGTCGCTCTCGTTCTCATCGCAGTCGCTCTTGTCGCCTGCCTCGTCCCCGCTCGCCGCGCCATGCGCGTCGATCCGATTGTGGCGCTGAGGTACGAATAAAGGAGGAACTATGGATTCATTGCTGCACGAAATTCGATTATCCGTGCGCTCGTTGCTCAAACGGCCTGGCTTCACCTTCGTCGCAATTCTGACTCTGGCGCTCGGCATTGGCGCATCGACCGCGATCTTCAGCGTCCTCGATGCCGTCCTGTTGCGGCCTTTGCCCTATCCGAACCAGGAGCGAATCGTCGAGCTACGCGAGCTGGACGAGAAGGGCAAGGGAATGTCCTTCGCGCAGCCAAACTTCGATGACCTGCGCGCACGCTCTCGCAGCTTCGATGCTCTGGCCCAATACAGCGCCTGGCCCCAGGCGATCGCGGGCGGGAGCGAGCCGGTGCGAACCAATGCCGCCGCGGTCTCCGGCGATTTCTTTCGCGTCCTCGGCGTGACGCCAGGTTTGGGCCGCCTCTTTTCCTCGGAATCGCTGGCTGAAACAAAAGAGATCGCGGTCGTCAGCTTCGGTTTTTGGAAACGATATCTCGGAGAACGCAGGGAACTCGATGGAACGGCTCTTCGTTTCGGCAACCGCAGCTTCGAGGTGATCGGTGTGCTCCCCGCGGACACGGAATTCCCGCCTAACGTTGATGTCTGGTACCCGTCCAAGCTCTTTCCGCCGGTTCCTTCACGCACAGCGCACAACTGGCGCGTGGCCGGCCGCCTTAAGCCCGCGGTTTCTCTTGAACAGGCGCGCTCCGAGGTCGGCGCGATTGGCCGGCAACTCAAAGTCGAGCACGGCACGCAAACCGACGCCGCCAGCTTCGGCATCAACCCATTGCGCGAGCGCCTCGTGAAAGATATCCGCGGCATCCTTCTCGTTGTCGGCGGCGCGGTCGGCGTGCTGCTGGTGATCGCCTGCTCCAACGTGGCGAACCTGCTTCTCGTCCGCGCCACGGCCCGGCGCCAGGAGATGGCGGTGCGCGCGGCGCTCGGCGCTTCCCGCTGGCGGCTGGCGCGCCAGTTCATTACGGAAACAATTTTGCTCACGCTTGCCGCGGGGGTGCTCGGAGTTCTGCTCGCGTTCTGGGGCGTCGATCTCATCATCGGGGCGTATCACGGCAACCTTCCACAAGTTGGCCGGATCGGAGTGAACTCGACTGTGCTGATGTTTACCCTTGGAGTTTCCCTGTTCGCGGGCTTGCTGCTCGGGTTCGTCCCCGCGCTCAACTCGTCGCATCGCCAGTTGCAGAATGATCTCCAAAGCGCCGGTCGCGGAAAATCCACCAGCCGTTCCAGCGCGCATTTCCGGAATTTCCTGATCGTGTCGCAGGTCGCGCTTACGCTAATGCTCTTGATCGGCGCCGGGTTGTTAGGCCGAAGTTTCCAGCGTTTGATGGAAGTGAATCCCGGCTTCCGGCCTGAGAGCGCGGTCGCCATGACGGTCTTGATGCCGCAACCCGAGGGCGCGGCGGAGCAGCGCCGCCTGGCGCAATTTTATCAGCTACTCCTCGAGCGTTTGCATGGGCTGCCCGGCGTCATCGCAGCCGGCGGCACGAACGCGTTGCCGATGAGCGGCGAAGGCGCCAACGGCACCTTCGTCATCGATGATGGCTCGAAACCGGCGCGGACAATGGAAGAGTTGTCCGCGCAGTTCGATGCCCTCGCTGGAACGGGAAAGACCGGCGATGCGGATTACCGCGTCGCCAGCGCCGGATATTTTGCTGCTCTCAATATTCCGCTCATTCGCGGACGCTCCTTCCAGGCATCGGACGGCCCGGACGCGCCGCATGCGGCCTTGATCAGCGAAACGATGGCTCGCCGGTTTTGGCCGAACGAGGACCCGCTCGGCCGGCAAATCCAATTCGGCAACATGGATGGCGAGCTCCGGCTCCTCCACGTGGTCGGCGTGGTGGGCGATGTGCGCGACGATGGATTGGACGCCGAGGCGAGGCCAATTGTTTACGTGAATTATTTCCAGCGGCCGGCGGCAGCAGCGGAGTTCTCCATCGTCCTCCGGGGACATGGCGACGCAGGCGCGTTGACGGCGGCGATGCGCCGGGAAGCGCGGGCGCTGAATCCCGAGATGCCGACCAAATTTCAGACGGTGCGCGAGATCATCTCGGCGTCGCTCGATAACCGGCGCTTCAGCATGATCATGCTCGGCGTCTTTGCCGGCTCCGCGCTCGCGCTGGCGATGGTCGGCCTGTATGGCGTGATGGCTTACATCACTTCCGAGCGCACCCACGAGATCGGGATTCGGATGGCGCTCGGGGCGCAACGCATCGATATGCTCCGGATGATCCTGCGGCAAAGCTTCACTCTCGTTTTAACAGGAGTGGCGTTGGGAATTCTGGCTTCGATCGGTCTGACACGTTTGCTTAGTACGATGCTCTACGGTGTGCGCGCGACGGATGTGCTGACCTACGCCGGTGTGGTCGGTTTGCTCGCCGTCGCGGCAGCTCTGGCCAGCTACATTCCAGCGCGCCGCGCCATGAAGGTCGATCCAATGGTGGCGTTGCGCTATGAGTGACGCCCCCGAATCCCAAAGCGCTGTAGCCGCCCCGCTATGTCGGGGCGTTATGTGGCGCGCGGCACGACGACATAGCGCCGTGGCTACAGCGCTCTTAGCCGTTTTCCTTTTGGCACGACCGGCCACTGCTGCCGCCAAGGTCCTCGAGGAGTCGATCGAGCAAAAATATTCGTTGGATCCCGACGCCACGCTCAGCATCGCGAACACGGACGGGTCGATCCGGATCTACGCGGCGGAAACAACGGAGATCCTAATCCAGGCGACCAAGAAAGCTTACACCGCCGAGCGTTTGCGGGGGATCGTCGTCGACGTGCAGGCGACCCGAAAAACGGTAACCATCGGCACGACTTTTCCTCCGAGAAAAAACGCGCTCAGCGATCGTTCCGGCACGGTCGATTATATCGTTATCGTTCCGCAGGCGATCAAGATTACCCAGCTCGATCTGGTGAACGGCGAAGCGACCGTCGAAGGATTGCGCGGTGGCGGCGCCAAGGTGCGTGTGACCAATGGTTGGATCAGTGCGCAGGACTGTTTTGCCGACCTCGACCTTACCGTTGAAACCGGACGTTTGGACGTGTTTTACGGCTGGTGGGAGAACCACAAATTCTCCGTGAAAGGTTCCAGCGATCGCGGCATTGTCCGCGCGTTTCTGCCCAGCGATGCATCGGTCATGCTGAACGCGACCTCCGCGACAGGGCGGATCATCAACGCGTTGGCCGCCCAAAAAACCGGCGCGAACGACACGGTTCGCTCACTAAATACCGTGCTGGGTTCGAACGCCGAGGCCGTGATCGAGTTAAAGGCGGGCACCGGGGATATTCAGATTCACAAGTCGTATTAGATCGCGCCGCGGATCCCGGGAACACGCTCAGCGAATGAGCCCGGCCCTCACCTTGCAGTCGACGTTTACTTCGACATTTGCGCGCTCAGTTCTTCCTGCGCCTTTCGATCCTGCTCCGCTTTCACCAACAGGCCGAGCTTGCGGTAGCATTGCTCCCGTTTCTGCAACGCGGCCACCGTCTGGTTGGCATCCAACGAGCGGGTAAACGATTCGATAGCCGACAAGGTTTCCCCGCGCGTCATCTCCAGCTCGCCGCGGTAATGCCACGCCGTGGCAAAAGTTTCATCCAGCTCCGTCGCGCGCTTGATCTGTTGCAACGCCTCCGCCGCCCGTCCAAGCTTCGTGAGGGCGTAGCTCGCTTCCGCGCACGCGCCCGCCGATTTTGGATCAAGCCGCGCCGCCATCTCCGCGTCCTGCAACGCCAGGGCCGGCTGGCCGATTTCATTCAGTTGCCAGGCGCGCGCGACGTAGAGCTCGGCATTATTTCGTTCCGCCGAAATCTCCGAATCGAGCCGTCCCATCGTCTCCAGAAACTCGGGCGTGAGCGCTTCCAGCCGGATTTGCCGGTGAACTGCGAGCTTTTCGCATTCGTCCGCGCGGCCGAGATCGATTAAGGCGAGCGCTTGAAATAATTTCGGGCGCATCGCCCACGGACCGAATCTCGCGGCGGCCTCCGCGTCTTCCAGTGCCAGCTCAAAATCTTCGCTGCGCAAGAAGACGAGCGCGCGGTCCGCATGCAAGCCGGGATCCTCGGGGGTCACGGCCAGGGCGGAATCGAGTTCGCGAATATCGGAGAGAAATTTGCCCATCTGTTCGAGCAGCTTGGCCCCGCGCTCGACCTCGGGATCGTCCGGCGCCAGGGCTCGCGCTCGCTGTAGATCTTCGAACGCGTCCTGCCACCGATGCAAACGGCGCCGGCATAACGCGCGATTGATCCGGGCAACCGCGTTGTCCTGCACGTTGATGTGCGCGGTCCAGGCGTCGTTTTCCTGCGCCCAATGGTTCCGCAATTTTTCCGCGCGGGCGATCTTCTCGAGAACGCCAGTGTTTTCCGGCTCGGCGGCTATCACTTTCGTCCACGCCTCGACTGCGAGAGGCCAGTCCTTTTGCTCCGCCGCGAGATCGCCCGCGTATTGATCGAGGGTCACGGATGGCTTGGGGACGGCGCGCCGCCATTCGTCCAGCGACTGCTTCACGCCGGCAAAGTCGCGCATCCCAAACTGGGCGCGGACAAACCGGTCCCAGGTCCCGTTGTCCTGCGGCTTCAGCTTCAGGTGACGCCGCGCCAGTTCCGCCGCGCGATCGTAAGCCTGCTCGTCGAGCGCTTTCTGAAGCTCGGCTCTGAGCGCGCGTTCTTCTTTCGACGCGGCGCGTTGACAGCCCGGCAGCACCAGAACCGCGCCAATTATTGCCCAGGCAGCCAACGTGCGAGCTTGACGCAGTGAACCGCACCAATCGAAAATCGAAAATCGAAAATCAAAAATTCTAGTCATGCCTTCGTTCGACATCGTTTCAGAAGTAGACGCGCAGGAGATAGATAATGCGTTGAATCAAGCGCGTAAGGAACTGGCGACCCGCTTCGATTTCAAGGGGAGCGTCGCGGAAATCGTCGCGGAGAAAGAGAAGATCACACTCACGGCCGAGGACGCTTCGCGGCTGCGGGGGCTGCGCGAAATCGTCATTGGGAAGCTAAGCAAGCGCGGAGTCGATCTCCGGAACATCGAGCAAGTGGAGCCGGCGATTTCGCCATTGGGGCACGCGCGACAGGAATTGAAAATTCAGCAGGGACTCGAGGGCGACAAGGCGAAAGAGATCATCCTCGCGATCAAAGGGCAGAACTTCAAAGTCCAAAGCCAGCTTCAAGAGCGCCAGATTCGCGTGACCGGAAAGAAACGCGATGACTTGCAGGCCGTCATCGCCTTTGTGCGCGGCCGCGATTTCGGAGTCGCGACGAACTTCAAGAATTTCCGCGACTGAGATAAGACATCAAGGAGCGGCGATTTGTAATCGCCGACCAAGAAAACGGCGGTTTCAAACCGCCGCTCCTTGAAGCTTTCAGGTCTATCCGCCCTGGACGGGCGGCATAATCGAAATTTGGTCGCCCGCTTTTAACACATAATCGCGCTGGGCGAATTCGACCCCGGCGGCAACCAAGATGGTCTTGTCCCAGTCGCGTAACGAGGGAGTGCGGGCATAGAGCGTCCCAAGCAAATCCGTGATCCGTGTGCCTTCCGCGACTTCGACTTCCACCTCCGAAATGCCCGCAAGATCCCGAAGCCGCGAGAAAAATTGCACGTGCACCTTCATCTAATTCACGCCGACTGCGCGACCAGTTCTTTCCGCAAGACGCCGATGCACGGAAGGTTGCGATAGCGCTCCATATAATCGAGCCCGTAGCCGACCACGAATTCATCGGCGATTTCGAAGCCGACATAGTCCGGCTCCACGGCGCGCGTTCGCGTCCTTTTCTTTTCGAGCAGCACGCAGATGCGCACGCTCGATGGCCCGGCCGATTCCAACTTTTCCCGGATCGTGGCGAGCGTCACGCCGCTGTCGAGTATGTCGTCGAGAATGAGGATGTGTCGCCCGGCTACGTCGGGTAGAGAGACCTGCCGAAAAACCAGGTCGCCGACGCTTTTGGCGCCGCCGTGATAACTTGCGACGCTGAGGCAATCCAGTTTCAGTGGCAACGGGATGCGTCTCAGCAGGTCCGCCATCAGGATCACGCTGCCGTTCAGAATGGCGACTACTGTCAGTTCGCGATCCCGGTAATCCTCGGAGATTCGCGTGGCCAATTCGTCGAGGCGGCGATGGATCGTCGCTTCGTCGAAAAGGATCCGCTCGAGATCTTGCAGCATCGCTCCGTCGATTATCCGCCATCATTCCGCCGCGCGAAGCGAAAACTTCCCGTTGATTGCGCGAGGCTTGCGGATCGCTAGCGTGCGGAGCGATGTCTATCCGTGTGCACAGCGAGCCACTCAGTGTCCGGACGAAAGGCAAGGGGACCTACGAGATCACCGATCAAGTTCGGGAAATCGTCGCGCGCAGCGGGATTGCGGCCGGCACCGTGACGGTCTTCGTGCAGCACACGAGCTGTAGCCTCGTGATCATGGAAAACGCAGCGCCAGCCGCGCGGCGCGATTTGGAGAATTTCTTCGAACGGCTCGTGCCGGAGGACGCGGACTATGAGCATGACGATGAAGGGCCGGACGATAGCACTTCACACATTCGCATGGTCCTCACCCGGACAAGCGAGGTCATCCCGATCGTCGATTCGCGAATGCAGCTCGGAACATGGCAGGGAATCTTTTTGTTCGAGCATCGCCGGGCCGCCCATACGCGGAAGATTGCCGTCACCGTGATGGGCGACTGAAATTGTCCCTACCGGTAGATCGCCTCTACCAAGCGCAACGACTTCTCGTTAGGCAGAAGCGATTGCTCCATCTGATTCATCACATAGGCGAACGAGATCCCGTTTTCCGGATCGGCGAAAGCGTGGCTCCCGCCCGCGCCCGGATGGCCGAAGGCGAGAGTTGAGGGGCCAAAGATTCGGCGCGTCGTTTCCGGCGGATCCTTCATGAAGCCGGCGGAGAAGGCCGTCGGAATCTGAAAAATGCGGTCGATGCCGGAGCTGAGGGTCGTCGTCATCTGCGTGATTGTCTCCTTTCCGAAATAGCGGCGGCCGTCGAGTTCGCCGCCGTTCGCCAGCATTGCGTAAAATTTCGCCAGCGACGACGCGCTGCCGATTCCGCTGAAGGAAACGATCTCCAGCGCGCGATTCTCTTTTGTATTCATCGCGCTGATCGAGTGCAGTCCGCGCGGCGAAGTGAATGTTTTCCGGACCAAAGTGCCGGGCGCAACGAGATCGCGATAAAATTGCGCGGGCGTTGCTGTCCCGCCCGCTTTCGCGGCGTAGATGGTCGCGACTCGCGCGTTCTCCGATTCCGGCAAGCCGATCCAGATGTCGAGTCCCAGCGGTTCGCCGAATGCCTGCCGCCAATATTGGCTTACTGTTTTTTCCGCGGTCCGCCGCACCAGCTCGTCGACCAGAAATCCAAACGTGCGGGCGTGATAACCGTGCGCTGTTCCTGGCGGCCAGAGCGGCGCTTGTTTTTCGAGCGCGGCAATTACCGCCGGATAATCGAGAATATCGACGGATTCATCGAGCGCCGGGAGGCCTGCCTGATGCGAGAGCAGTTGCGCGAGCGTGATCTTATCTTTGCCGCCTTGAGAAAATTCCGGCCAGAATTCAGCTACGCGCCGATCTAGCCCGATGTCGCGCTCTTGCAGAACATGAAGCAGGCACGCGCTGCCCAAACCCTTCGTGGCCGACCAGAACAAGACAAGGGTTTCGGCCGTCCAAGGTTTCTCTCGTTTCGCGTCTCGAAATCCGCCTTGCAGTTCCAGGATCGATTTTCCATTTTGCCATACGGAAACCGCCCCGCCCAGCTCCCCGAAGCGCTCGAAGTTTTCTTCGAAAAGGCGAGGGACGTGTTCCAGTTCCACCGTCGAGCGTAATCCAAGGAGCGGCGATTTGAAATCGCCGACCTAAGACAACGGCGATTTCAAATCGCCGCTCCTTGGGGCTTCACAGGCTTTCGCCGCCCTATTATGATACGAGGCGTTCTCCCCCAGATGAACGAACTGCGTTTCTTCAATCCCTACGCCGATATTCGCCAAACGGAGAATCGTCTTCCGCATTGGCAGCAGGAGGGAGCCGTCTACTTCATAACCTTCCGGCTTGCGGACGCCGTTCCCTTAAAATTAAGAAATCAATGGGAGAACGACCGGCAAGTTTGGCTACGCCTTCATCCCGAACCATGGAATTCCGAGGTTGAACGGGAATATCACAACCGCTTTTCGGGCGCGATCGAACAGTGGCTTGATGCGGGACATGGCGCATGTCTTTTACGCCGACGGGAGTTTGCCGAAATCGTTGCGCAAACATTGCGCCATTTCGAAGGCGAACGTGTTGTGATGATTTCGTTCGTGATCATGCCGAATCATGTCCACGCGCTCTTTGTCCAGAATCCGATGTGGCCTTTGGAGAAACTGCTGCAAAGCTGGAAACGGTTTACGACCCGGGAAATCAACAAGCTGCTCGACCGGGCCGGCAACCTCTGGCAGCGCGATTACTTCGATCGGCTCGTGCGCGACGAAAAGCATTTCGCGAATTGCGTGCGTTACATCCGCCGGAATCCCGAAAAGGCGCGTTTAACCCAGGACGAATTCTTACTTTGGGAAAGCGAGATCGCGAAAGCGATTGCTTAACAAGGAGGGGCGCTTTCCAAACCGCCCGCCTTAAAACCGGCGGTTTGTAAACCGCCGTTCCTTGTTTGGTGCGACGCTAACATCAAATCACCGCGTGGAGCGCTTTCAGATCCGGATCTTTTTTCGCGAGGTCGCGAAAGGAGCTGTCCATCTTGAAACTGATTTGCAGGTTCGCTTCGGCGTCATGGACGTTGCCGAGAAGGGCTTCGTAGCACCCCATGTTGTAGTAATAAATCGGCTCTTTCAGCAGTGCGACCGGGCCGGTGATCAGGAGCTTTTTCGCTTCGGCGGTCTTCCCAAGCTGATGGAGGCAAAATCCGGCGTGGAGAAAACCGGCGCCCGCATCGGGAGCGACGCGACAAAGTTTCTGGCTCACGCGGAGCGCGAGGGCCCACTTCTTTTTTCGCATGAGATGATGCAGGCGAAGTTGAAGAACTTCGGGGCGGTTCTGGTAGCGCTTGTCGATGGCGTCGAGCTCGGCGAGCGACTCGCGCGTCATGCCCAGCTCTGCGTAGCCGCAGGCGGCCTGCAACTGCCATTCAAACTGCACGAGCTCCTGTTTAGCACGTCGCTTGCCACTGCCTGCCTGTAGGCACGGCCTTGGGGGCCGCCCGCCGCTGGCTCCGATAATTCAGCGGTCCGCGGGGTCGTTGCTACAGGAGAAGAGCCTCGAGCTCGGCGAGTCGCCGTTCGAAGAGGCGCAGCGTGCTTTCAATTGGCGCCGAAGTTGTCATATCGACCCCGGCCGCCTGCAACGTCTCGAGCGGAAACTTCGAGCCGCCCGATTTGAGGAAAGCCAGGTAGGCCTCCACGCTGCCGGGCTTCTGCGCGAGCACCTGCTCGGAGAGGGCGACCGCGGCGGAAATGCCGGTGGCGTATTTATAGACATAGAACGCGTTGTAGAAATGCGGGATGCGCAGGCATTCCAGGTCGAGTTGCGGGTCGAGCACGACCCCATCTCCGAAATAAGCCTGAAGCAGCGCGCGATATTCGGATTTGAAAACGTCCAGCGTCAGAGCGTCGCCGCGTTCTTCGATGGCATGAATGACCTTCTCGAACTCGGCGAACATCGTCTGGCGAAAAAGGGTGCCGCGGATGTCGTCGATCTGCCGGTTGATAATGTAGGCGCGCATCTTTTTGTCCTCGGTCTTCTCGAGAAGATAATGCGTGAGCAGCTCTTCGTTGAAGGTAGAGGCGACCTCGGCAAGGAAAATCGGGTAATTGTAATCCTGGAAGGCTTGCGACCGCTGCGCGAACCAGGTGTGCATCGAGTGCCCCGCCTCGTGCGCGAGCGTGTAAACGTCGGAGAAGACGTCGCTCTTATAGTTCATCAGAATGTATGGCGGAGCGCCGAAACTTCCCGAAGAAAAGGCGCCGCTGCGTTTTCCTTTCGTTTCGTAGCGATCGCACCAGCGGCCGCGCAAGCCCTCGCTCAAGGCGGTGATGTATTCTGCGCCGAGGGGCGCAAAGGCCGCGAGGATCGACTCGATGGCCTCATCGAAGGTGACGTGCGACTCGATCTCCGCGACGAGCGGGACATACGTATCGTATTGATGCAGCTCGGCGAGGCCGAGCGCGCGCCGGCGCAATTCGTAATATCGAAAGAGCGGCGCGAGGTTTTGCCGAACCGCGGAGATCAGTCCTTCGTAAACCGCCACCGGCACGTCGTCGTGGAAGAGCGACGCTTCGAGCGCGGAAGGATAATTTCGAGCCCGTGCGCGGAAGACATCGGCCTTGACCGAATACGACAGCGACGAGGCGAGCGTGAACTGGTGGTCCTGAAATTCTTCGTAGAACTGATGGAACGCCCGCTTCCGCAGCTCGTGGTCCCGTTTCACCAAAAACGAGCTATAGGAGCTTTGGGTGAGTGGCCTCTCCTCGCCAGTCTCGTCGGTCAACACGCCGAACTTCATGTCAACGTCGGTCAATTGGGAGAATGCATCGTCGTAGCCGTCGAGGGCGGAACTGCCAAGCGCGAGAAGGCGTTCTTCGCGCTCCGACAAGACGTGCGGCTTCATCCGGCGGATTTTTTTCAGCGCGGTTTTCCAGGAGGCGAGCGCAGGATCTCCTAAAAACTCAGCGAACTTGCCGTCGGGGATCGCCTGGATTTCGGGTCCGAGAAATGCCGCGGTTTCGCCGATCTTGGTGAGCAGATTTTGAAGCTGCCCCATCCGCGCGAGATAATCGGGGTTCGCGCTGTCTTCGGCGAGCTGAAGCGAGGCGTAGTGGCAAACGCGCTCGATTCTTTGGTCGAGCGATTTTTCGAATTCGAGGCAGGCTGCGAGCGTGGCGGCTGATTCGCCGAGCCGGCCCTTCCACTCGGTGAGTTTGGGATAGTTTTGCTGGAGCCAGTGGAAGTCCTCGGTCCATTTGTCTGCGTGGTCGAAGAGATGGGTGAGATCCCATTTGTCCGAGTCGGGGACATCGGCGCGGGTGAGGACTTTTGGAGCGGTCATGCGTGGAAGAGGGGAAACGTCCAACGTCCAACGTCCAACGTCCAACGTCGAATTGAAGAGCTGTGCGGCGGTCTACGACCGTCGAGTGCGCGCCGACGGAAGATTCTGCATCGCCGGGTGCCGTGCGATTAACCGCATCGCCTTGCCCAGGAGACCAAGGCCGGGCGGAATCCGGTGCCAGGGCGACGCGCCCGAGGGATGGGGCAGGGGGATCAGGTCGAAGGGTTGGTGGTTGCGGTGAAGGGAAAAAGAGCGCCCGACAACCTCGTCTAGTTTTTCAAAAAGCAGGAATTGCGAGATGGCAAGCTTCCCGACAGGAATGATGAGCTGCGGTCGGAGGAGATCGATTTCATCATTCATCCAGGTCGAACAATTTCGGATTTCATCGGGCGCGGGGACGCGGTCGCCGCCTGCCGGCGTTTTGCCAGGAAAGCAGCGGCAGACCGCTGCGAAATAAATTTGGGAACGGACATCTTCTTCACTCAGCCCGCAGAATTGCTGGAACCAACCGAAAAGGGTGCGGCCTGCCGTCCACGCGAATGGTTTGCCGAGCACCGGCTCTTTCACGCCGGGCGCCTGGCCGATGAGCATCAATTTGCTGAGGACAGGTCCGCCCGAGACCGGTGGAGGAATCATCCGGGGGCAGCGCCGGCACTGGAGCAAGCGCGCGACATGGTCCGCGAGCAGGTGCTGTTTGCGCGGCGGCCGGGGCATGCGCAGGTGTTAGTTCAAGAAGTCACGGTTTACAAACAGCGCTCCTTGCGCACGGGCGCTGCCGCGCAGAACTTCGAGAACAAAATGGCAGTCCAATTCCGAGATTACTACGAAACGCTGGGCGTTCCCAAGACGGCGACCGATGACGAAATCAAAAAGGCGTTTCGCAAGCTGGCGCGCAAATACCATCCCGACGTCAACAAGGACAAGTCAGCGGCGGAGGAAAAATTCAAGCAAATCAACGAGGCCTACGAAGTCCTGGGCGATCCGGAGAAGCGGAAGAAATACGACGAGCTGGGCGCCAATTGGAACCAGCCGGGAGGATTCCAGCCGCCCCCCGGATGGGGACCGCAACAGGCCGGCGGGGGGTTCCGCCGCTACAGCCCTGGCCCGGGGGGTGGCGTGGAATTCGAGTTTGGCGGCACGGGGTTCAGCGATTTTTTCGAAGCGTTTTTCGGCGGCGGACGCGGGCAGGGTGGTTTCGGTGGCGGCAGTTTTGGCCAGCGGCCGACGGGAGCCGAACGAGGCAGCGACGTGGAAGCCGACATCATGGTAACGCTCGAGGAGGCGCTCCATGGATCAAAGCGGAGCATCTCGCTGCGCCGGAGCAATTCGAACAAGGTCGAAAGTTACCAGGTGAAGATTCCGAAAGGGGTGCACGAAGGGCAGCGCATCCGGCTCGCCGGGCAGGGCGAAGCGGGAGCGGGCGGCGGGAAGAGCGGCGATCTCTTTCTGCGCGTGCGTCTGGCGCGGCATCCGGATTTTACGGTCGAGGGTAGCGATTTGATCCACGAGGCGAGGATCGCGCCGTGGCAGGGTGTGCTGGGGGGCGAGCTTCAGGTGCCGACACTGGAGGGGAGCGCGCGGCTAAAAATTCCGCCGGGGACGCAAGGCGGCCAGCGGTTTCGCTTGCGCGGACACGGGCTGCCGAATGCAGCGGGAGGCCGCGGGGACTTGTTTGTGGTGACGCAGATTCAAATTCCGAAAAAACTGACGGAGCGCGAACGCGAAATCTGGACGCAGCTGGCGGATCTTCACGGCGACAACTGAGCGCTTTCGCTCGACAGGCGCCCGCGTCGCGGATTAGAAACGCGCCAGATGAAAATCTCGCTCGGGACGGATCACGCCGGTTTCCACCACAAGGAGAAAGTGAAAGCCTTGCTGGAGCAGTTGGGCCACGAAGTGAAAGATTTCGGGACGTTTAACGACGAACCGGT
>DASQLH010000386.1:0-8292 GCA_035630155.1 Chthoniobacterales bacterium | reverse complement strand
CAATTCGTCGCCGGCCGCGGCATTCGGGCGCAAGGCGCGAGCGAGGTCCACCAGATTCAGCGCCGGCACCTGCTGCAACCGGGCGACCTGGCAGAGCGCCTGATCGTTCGTGAGCAGACGCGCCTGGAGCACCTTGGCCGTTCGAACGAGGCGCGCATCGATCGACAGGTCGGCATCGCCCGTGGTCTCGTGGATGGTCAGGTCTATCTCGCGAGATTTTTGGAGCTGGTTCAGGATCTCGAGACCGCGCCGGCCGCGCTCGCGTTTGATGGAATCGCGCGAGTCAGCCAGGGTTTGCAATTCACCCAGAACAAACCGGGGCACGATCAGGGAGCGGCTCAGAAATCCCGTCGCGCAGAGATCGGAGATGCGTCCATCGATGATGATGTTGGTATCGACGATGAGCGGCTCGTGCTGCGTCGTCTCCCGCGCGAAGCGAACATACGGAATGATGAGAGAGAATTCATCGCGGTTGCTGCGCATGGCCAGCATCATGCCCAGATAACCGAATGTGCAGTAAACCACCAGGCGCCCCGCCCACTGCACCGTTTCGCTTTGATAACGTAGAATGTCTGAAGCGATGAGGAGATTGGCGAAGAGCAAACCGAGGAGCAGGCCGAATGTGGCAGAGGAAAATGCGCGGAGGGAGAAGCCTTTGAGCAGGCGATCCGCGAGGACGACGACGAGACCGAAAACGACGCCGATTAAAATTCCGGGCACGGCATTGCTCTGCGTCTCCACGGTGACCATTCCGCCGATGGCAGCGCAAAACGTGATGAAGAGCGCGCGCAGCAGATTGACGGTGAGGACCGGCGTCATCAGGGTCGTGCCTTCCTGCGCGGCGCGTTCTGCTCGCGTTCGGCCGCGGCCCGCGCTTCTTCTTTCGCCGCGCTATCCCGGTAGAAAAGGACTCCGTGCGCTCGAAGGTTGCTGACGAGCGCGCGCAAATCTTTTGCGAGGTCCTGGTTGGTGAGCAATGCTGCGAAGGCCCCCTTCCCACTCGTCGCCTGCTGGATCACTTCCGTCGCGGCTTGAATGGTTTTGCGCGCGTCGGCGATCGCTACCTGGACGTCGTCCGCCGCCTTCTTCGCGGAATCCATGGTGCCGCCGGCTTTCTCGATGACGCCATCGATCTTCTGGGTCGATTGCGCGAGCGCGGTCGTGGCGGTGTTTAAATTCTCCACGCTCATCTTGAGATTCAGGAGGTTCACCTCGGAGAGCGCTTCCGTGTTCAGGCGGGAAATGGTGGTGTCCACATTTTGCACCGCCGCCCGCAAATCGCTCACGAGGAATCCCCCCTCCCGGGTAAGATCGTCGAGCCCCGTCTCGCGCGTGCCTTCGATCGCGCTGTTCTTGGCAATGTAATTCTCCGGCGGCCCCGGCGGCATCGACACCGCCACAAATCGGTCGCCCAGCAGACCCGAGCTGCCGACGGTAAATTTGCTGCCCGTGGGAATCTTCACGTAATCGAAAATCCGCAGCGGCACCTCCACGCCTTCGCCCGACTGCACCAGCCGAGGCCCGCCCGAGACGCGCCCGATTTTTGCGCCAGCCAGCAAAACATCCGAGCCCTTCAGCAGGCCGCTCGCATCTGGAAACTTAACGGTCAATCCGTAGTAGGTCTTGAAACCTTCGCCGACGCGGCCGAACTGGACGACGAGTGCGGCGAGCACGGCCAGACCGGCCAAAACAAACGCGCCCACTTTCAGCTCCAGGGTTTTTTCGCTCTGAACGGTCGCCATTTTTAACGAGGGGATTTACCTCAGCGAGCTTATCACGTGTTCCCGTCGCGTCAGGCAGATTCGTTATGCCACGCCTTTATCGCTCCGATCGACCGAGCAAAAAATCCTGGAGCAATGGGTCGCCCGAAACTTCCAAGTCCTGCGGTGTGCCGTAAAAATAAATCCGGCCCTCGTGCAAATACGCGATGTGGTCGGCGACGTGAAAGGCGCTCTTCATGTCGTGCGTGACCACGATGCTCGTGACATGGAAGCGCTCCTGGAGGCGGCGGATCAACCGATTGATGCTGTCCGAGACGACGGGATCGAGGCCGGCCGTCGGCTCGTCGTAAAGAACGCAGGAAGGGCGGCGAATGATCGAGCGCGCGAGGCCCACGCGCTTTTTCATTCCGCCGCTCAGGTTCACCGGCATCTTCTTTTGTTCTCCCTCGAGCTCGATGACTTCGAGCATCTCCGCGACTCTTTCGCCTATGACTTTCGGATTGCGCTCGCCCGCTTCGCGCAGTGGAAACGCGATGTTCTCCTCGACCGTCATCGAATCGAACAGCGCGCCGCCTTGAAACAAAATGCCGACCTTGCGGCGGATGGCCGCAAGCTTCCGCTCACCCAGCCCGATAATGTTTTGCCCGTCGATCCAAATTTCGCCCGCATCTGGCTGCATCAAGCCGATGAGATGTTTGAGGAGCACGCTCTTTCCGCCCCCACTGCGGCCGATGATGACGAGCGTCTCCCCCTTCGACACCGTCAGATCGATCCCGCGCAAGATTTCCTGCCGCCCGATGTTCTTCGTCAAACCGCGCACGGCGATCATGGGAGAGGTTGTAGCTGCCGCCGTCACTGGCGGCAGGTGATTCGGCGTCGCGGCCGTTGCAACAATCCCGGTGTCCACCTATCGAATCTTCGCCATGTCGACTGCCGTGACAAACCGGGGATGTGGGCTTCTGGAGTCAGACTCGATTGATTTCGACAATCTCGCCGGCGAACGGCCACTCCTCTGGCTTCTCCACCAGCCCTGCACGCACGGGATTCATCCAAACGTAATCCCATTTCTGCCCATAACTCTCGGAGTTCCGCAGCAGGTGATCAAAGAAGCCACGCTACCAAACAGGGCTGACGTTGTAGCTGCCGCCGTCACTGGCGGCAGGGGGCGATGCTTTGCTGCCCCCTAAGCCCTCTCTGCCGCCGGCGACGGCGGCAGCTACAACGCGTTTCAAGCCGCGCACCCACAGACCGAGAACAAACTCATGTCCGCCTCGAACAAAGAGATGGAGGTGATCCGGCATAATTACGTAACGGCCGAGACCAATATCTCTATCGACGCCTCGTTCTCCGTATTCCGAAACCGCGCGATGAACAATCTCGTTCGCCAGGATCTTCTTCCTGCGCGCATTGCAGATCGTTACGAAGTACAGCGGCGGATCGTACCGCTGGAAAATCCGCTCAAGGCGTGGGGGCTTGCCTAGCGTCATGTGGGGGAACTTTTTCTCGTCTCGTCTCTGCCGCCAGTGACGGCGGCAGCTACAATTACTGATAGCCCGCTGGGAAAAGGATGTTGAGGGCCATGGTCAGGAAAAAATTGAAGATAAGCACGGCGAGCGATGCGTTGACGACCGCTTCGGTGGTCGCCTGGCCGACGCCGACGGCGCCTTCGCGGGCCGTCAGGCCTTTGTGGCAACTGATGAAAACGATCAGGAGCGCGAAGCAAAAGGCTTTCGTCAGGCCCATGACGATGTCGCGCATTTGGGTCCAGCGCACCATGTTGGCCACGTAATACGTGCCGTTCACTTCCAGGAGGTAAATCGCCACAAAGTATCCGGCGATGATGCCGATCCCGATGCATTCCGCGACCAGCAAAGGCATCGAGAGCATCATGGCGAGCGTTCGCGGCACCACCAGATAATCGACCGGATGGACCGCGAGAGCGCGCAGGGCGTCGATCTGTTCGGTGACTTTCATAGTTCCGATTTCGGCGGACATCGACGCGCCCACCCGCCCCGTGACCATCAACGCCGTCAGCACCGGACCGAGCTCGCGGCAAACGGAGACGGAGACGACCGCGCCGACGGCGGAGCCCATGCCGAGTTTGTTGAACTGGAAAAACGTTTGGGCGGCGAAGACAGCGCCGGTGAAAGCGCCCGTGATCATGACGACGAGCTGCGAGCGCAACCCGATCTCGACGATCTGGTACATGAGTAATCGCCCACGAATTTTCTGCGCGAAAACTGAGCTGAAAGTTTCCGCCGCCAGGATGACGATCTCGCCGACGTAAGTAAAAAGGGAAACGATTGGCGTGCCGACGGCGATGAAGAGTCGAGCGAACATCAACCAGAGTGTTCTCACAAACCCGCGCCGCTGTCATCCCGAGTCACGCAGACGACAACGAATGTCACGGGTGGAGAAAGATCAGGATCATGAGCATGAGCATGAGCATGAGCATGAGCAGGAAGAAGACGGGCAAGGGATTGCACGAAACGGTTCTGTGCGATAAAGGGAGATGTCCATGAGCAAACGTGCGTTTCGTTTCTTTTTCGCCGGCGAAATTCTTCTCGGTCTGTTTCTCTTCACCGGCTGCGGGTCCACAATGCCCCAGGGCATCCAGCAATCCCGGGCCGAGGCGGCGGCGCGCATCCAGGCCGAACCGCCCGGCGATTATTATGTTGGCCGCCGTTATTTCAAAGGTTCGGTCTTCAAATTCTGGGGATACGTCCGGAAGCCCGGCCAGCCTTGGAACGCCGCCCAACTGGTCGTGTTCAATGAGAAAGAGAAGCTGGCACCCGATCGCGAGCGGCTCAGCTTCGGCAGCGACAACAATTACGAATACCGGCTTTACGGCAACTTCAGCGGCCAGACGGTTTATGAGCCGGCCAGCAATGGCTTTTACCCGGAATTCATTCTCAAGAAGTACGAGCTGATCTCGACCAATCCCCCGCCGATTTTCAAAAGCCAATACAACGATCGCGCGCGCGCCGCCGTGAAGCGCATGCAGATCGAAAGACCCGAGTAGCCATCGTGGCCGCGCGCAGCTCCCGGGACCCACTGGCCGAGGAGTTCCTGCGCTTTCTCGAGGTCGAGAAGAACGTTTCGCCGCGCACGGTGCTCGCCTATCGACAGGCGCTCGAAGCATTTCGCGCCCAGAAAAATGTCCGGTCGTGGCGCAACTGCGCGGCGGACGATTTTCGCGATTACCTCTTCGAGCTGATGAAAAAAGGGCAGGCCCGGTCTTACATTCGCCTCCAATTCTCCGCTTTTCGCACCTTCTACCGCTTTCTGGTGGAACGGAAAAATCTGCGCCGCGATCCGGTGCGAGAACTGCAATTGCCGAAAGCGGAGAAGAAATTGCCGCTGGTCTTGACTCAAAAGCAAATCGAGGAACTCCTCACCGCGCCGCTGCGCGTGCCGAAACAAAAGGCGGCGCCTTCCTGGATGGCGTTGCGCGACGCCGCCATCCTCGAGCTTTTTTACAGCAGCGGTCTGCGGCTCGGCGAGTTGGCATCGCTCAACGTCGCGGACGTCGATATCTACACCGAGTCGGTGCGCGTCCTCGGGAAAGGGCGGAAGGAACGCGTCTGCCCGGTCGGCGCGCCGGCCCTCGAAGCGGTCTCGCGTTATCGCGCGGCCGCGAACGTGCAGGCCGGTCCGCTCTTCATCAACAAATCGCGCCGCCGGATTTCGCCGCGCTCCATCTGGCTGATTTTGAAACGCTACCTGCGGCACACCTCGATTCCGATCGCCGTGAGCCCGCATAAGCTTCGTCATAGCTTCGCTACTCACCTGCTCGATAGCGGCGCCGATTTGCGCAGTGTGCAGGCGCTGCTCGGGCACGCCAGTTTATCGACAACGCAAATCTACACGCACGTGACGGTCGAGCGCCTGAAAAAAGCCTACGCCGTCGCGCATCCGCGGGCATAGCCCCGTTGTAGCTGCCGCCGTCACTGGCGGCAGAGAGGGATCACATGAGAACAAGGCGTAGTCCCCTGCCGCCGGTGACGGCGGCAGCTACAACTAGCTCGCGCTAGCCGCGGTGCTTTGCGGCTCGGCCACGTGAAACCCGAGCTTATCCTCGCCGGCCACCGTTACTTCCACGATGTCGCCCGCTTTCACAGTTCCTCTGAGCAGCTCTTCCGCTAGCGGATCTTCCAGGTAACGTTCGACCGCGCGCCGCATCGGCCGCGCCCCATAAGTCGGATCGTATCCCTTGTTGATCACGAACTCGTGCGCCGGTTCGTCGAGCACGATCTCGATTTCCTTCAGCTTCAAGCGCCGTTTCACCTTATCGACCTCGAGATCGACGATCTTCAGCAGGTCCGGCTTGCTCAACGTGTGGAAAACAATGATCTCATCGAGGCGATTCAGGAATTCCGGTTTAAAGACCCGTTTGGTCTCCTCGAGAATCTTGTCCCGCATTGAATTGTAATCCTGCGAATCCGTCGGCGCCCCAAAGCCCATGGTGGTCTGACGCCGGATCAACTCGGCCCCGGCGTTCGACGTCATGATAATGATCGTGTTCCGGAAATCAATTTTGCGGCCCAGCGAATCCGTCACCTTGCCCTCTTCCAGGATTTGGAGAAGGAGATGCATGACGTCCGGATGCGCTTTCTCGACCTCGTCGAAAAGCACGACCGAGTAAGGCCGGCGTCGCACTGCTTCGGAGAGCTGGCCGCCCTCCTCATAACCGACATAACCCGGAGGCGAACCGATCAACCGCGAGGCGGTGAACTTTTCCATGTACTCCGACATGTCGATCTGGATGAGTGCGTCGCCGTCGCCGAACATGAATTCCGCCAGGGTGCGCGCCAGGAAGGTTTTGCCGACACCGGTCGGGCCAAGGAACACGAACGAGCCGATCGGCCGCTTCGGATCTTTCAGGTCGGCGCGCGAACGCCGCAAAGCCTTGCTGATAGCGGTAACCGCTTCGTCCTGGCCGATGACGCGTTGCTTGAGCTCGGCTTCCATGGCGAGCAGCTTCGCCGTTTCCTTTTGCTCCATCCGCTGGAGCGGAACGCCGGTCACCTTCGAGATGATGTGCATCATGTCGTCGGCGGTCACGAGCACTTCCTTCTCTTCCCGCTCTTCGCGCCACCGCGTCAAAATGCCATCGAGCTTCTCCTTCGTTTGCTTTTCCTTGTCGCGAAGCGACGCCGCCTTCTCGAAATCCTGGGCCTTGATGGCCGCTTCTTTTTCGACGCGGATCTCTTCGATCTCGCGCTCAATCTCTTTTACATCGGGTGGACGCGTCATGGCGTTGATCCGCGCGCGCGCCCCCGCTTCGTCCATGACGTCGATGGCTTTATCGGGCAAAAACCGGCCCGTGATGTAACGCTCGGAAAGTTTCACCGCAGTCTCAAGCGCTTCGTCCGTCAGCTTGGCCTTGTGATGCTGTTCGTACTTCGGCCGCAGTCCCTTTAAGATGAGGATCGTTTCCTCGATATTGGGCGCATCTACTTTGACGGTCTGGAAACGCCGCTCCAGGGCCGCGTCCTTCTCGATATACTTGCGATATTCATTGAGCGTGGTCGCTCCGACGCACTGCAGCTCGCCGCGGCTCAAGGCGGGCTTGATGATGTTCGAGGCGTCCATCGCGCCTTCCGCCGAACCTGCGCCAACGATGGTGTGCAGCTCATCGATGAACAGAATGATGTTCTTCGATCGGCGAATTTCGTCCATGACGGCCTTGATTCGCTCTTCGAATTGCCCGCGGTATTTCGTTCCCGCGACCATGAGAGCCAGGTCGAGCGTGACCACTTTCTTGTCGCGCAATAATTCCGGCACGTTGCCGCTCGCGATTTCCTGCGCCAGGCCTTCGGCGATCGCCGTCTTGCCCACACCCGCTTCACCGAGCAAAACCGGATTGTTCTTCGTCCGCCGGCAGAGCACCTGAATCACGCGCTCGATCTCATTGTGCCGCCCGATCACCGGATCGAGCTCACCTTTCTTCGCCAGCTCCGTCAGATCGCGGCCGAACGCGCGGAGCGCCGGCGTTTTGACATCCTTCTTGCCGCCAGAAGAGCTCGGCTCGCCGCCCTCCTGTTCGGACTCCGGCGGAGTGAAATTCGGATCAAGCTCCTTGAGGATCTCGTTCCGCGTCCGCTCGATATCGACCTCAAGACTTTTGAGCACGCGCGCCGCGACGCCTTCGCCTTCGCGCAACAGCCCGAGCAAAATGTGTTCGGTCCCGACGTAGGAATGATTGAGCGCTTTCGCTTCCTTGCCCGCCAGCGCAAGCACCTTCTTCACGCGAGGCGTGTAGGGAATGTTCCCCACCATCTTCGTCTCCGGCCCGGAGCCAACCTGCTTCTCAACTTCCATCCGCACCGTTTCGAGATCGAGACCCATCTTCTGGAGGACGTTGACGGCAACGCCCTGGCCAAGCTTGATCAGGCCGAGCAAGAGATGCTCGGTCCCGACGTAGTTATGATTGAAGCGGTCGGCTTCTTTTCGAGCGAGAGCCAGGACCTGCTGGGCTCGCGGGGTGAAATTATTCATTGGTTGGTGACTCGGGAGTCGATCCGTTTTCCGATTCCTTCGCTACTTTAGTAATATCAGGTTTAGGGAA
>DASQLH010000385.1:0-2802 GCA_035630155.1 Chthoniobacterales bacterium | reverse complement strand
TCACCATGAACAGCCGGGCCGAACTCCTCGACCTGGAGACCGGAGAGCGAATGGAATTCACGCTCGTTTTCCCTATGGATGCGAACATCGAAGCGGGTAAGATCTCCGTTCTGGCGCCCTTGGGCACCGCCATGCTCGGTTCTCGCGTGGGCGACGAATTCGAATGGATCGTTCCTTATGGACTGCGTCGATTAAAGGTCGTGGCTGTCCGTTTTCAACCCGAGGCCGCTCTTGCCATGGCCGCGTAAGGGAATTGGCCCAGGGGGGATTTGAAAGTCAGAGAAATTTGACGGGCTTGAAGCAGGGCTGATCTTGGGGGCGGCCGGGAAGCCGGCGCCCTGAGGGCGAGATAAGTTACCGCGCACCAAATGTCGAAAAGCGAAGAGGCCCTTCACGATCTCCTGGCGAAACTCTTCAAAGCTCATCCCTGGCACGGAATTGTTCCCGGTATAGACGCCCCCCGGATTGTTAACGCGTACATCGAAATCGTCCCTACGGATGCGGTGAAGTACGAACTCGACAAGACTTCCGGACAGCTGCGCGTTGATCGACCACAACGCTTCTCGAGCATGTGTCCGGCGCCCTACGGCTTCATTCCGCAAACTTTTTGTGGGGCTTCGGTGGCGGCGCTCTGCGAATCGACGACCGGGCGTCAAGGAATTCGCGGCGACGGCGACCCGCTGGATATTTGCGTGCTCACTGAGCGGCCGGCAGCTCACGGCGACTTTGTCGTGCGCGCGGTGCCGATTGGCGGACTGCGGATGATCGACCGCGATGAAGCCGACGATAAGATCATCGCGGTCCTCGAATCAGACGTCAGCTATGGCGACATTCGAGATATCTCCGAGGCGCCGTCCGGGCTGGTTGAGCGACTAAAGCACTACTTTTTGAGCTACAAACAATTGCCTCAGGAGGGCCCGCGTCGCGTCGAAATCGCCGAAGTTTACGACCGCGAAGGCGCCTCAGAGGTCATCCGCCGGAGCATTGAAGATTATCGCGCGAATTATGGCGATCCGGAGTCGCGCCTCGCCGATTTGCGGCGGTTGTTATTGGAAAAGTCGTAGCGTGCAGGACGCGCTGCCTGTTTCGTGCGACAGGGTATTGGAAGGACCGGATTGTGCCGCACAAACGACCAACCAAACTTGATCCTCCGGTTGATCCTGCGCGGGATCACTTGTTAGGACAGGCCGACGCGGAACTGACGCTGGTCGAATACGGCAACTATGCGCGCGATTCCTGTCATGCGGCGCACGAAGTTGTTTCGGACCTGAGAGATCGGTTTGGCAGCCGGATGCGGTACATCTTTCGCCATCGGCCCGCGGGGGAGAATAACAACGCGCAAGGCGCGGCGGAGTTGGCGGAATTCGCGCATCAAACAACCGGTGACTTTTGGCCGGTGCACGACGCTCTCATGAAACAGGGTTCGGCTTTCACTGCGGACGATTTCGAGCAAATCGCCCGTCAGTTCAATCTGCCGTCGCGTGAGGGAGAGAACGCCTCAGCATGGGCTGCGGCGAAAGCGCGGGTGCAGGAGGATGTGCAGAGCGCAAAGCGCAGCGGCGTCATCCTCACGCCGACGTTTTTCATCAATGGCCGCCGCTATGAAGGCCCATGGGATGAGAATACGCTGGCAGAGGCGATGCTTGGCACGCTGGGTCATCGACTTCACTCGGCCACGGTCGATTTCATCCGCTGGGCTCCTTCAGCCGGCTTTCTCCTCCTCGCCGCGTCGATTCTCGCACTTGTGCTGGCGAACTCGCCGCTCGGCTCCGCATTTGGAGCGCTGTGGACGACGCCGTTGGGAGTTCAGATCGGCGGTGGTGGTTTCACCCTCCCGCTCCTGAAGTGGATCAACGACGGGTTGCTCGCGATATTTTTCCTGGTCGTCGGGCTGGAGATTAAGCGCGAGTTTACCGTTGGCCGGCTCGCGACTTTGCGCTCCGGTGCGCTTCCGGTAGTCGCTGCGTTTGGCGGCATTGCCGTGCCCATTATCATTTATCTCCTCATCGCGCCGAGCGCGCTCTCATCGGGATGGGGGGTCCCGATTGCAACTGATACGGCCTTTGCAGTGGCCATCATGCTGCTGCTCGGGCCGCGTGTTCCCGTGGAACTGCGCGTGTTCCTGACCGCCGCCGTTATCATCGATGATCTCGTTGCGATCGGCGTGATCGCCGTCTTCTATACCGACGCGATCAATGCTTATTATTTGATAGCGTCCGCGGCCGTTACGGTTCTGCTGGTCGCGCTCAACCGGTGGGGCATCTACCGCGCCCTGCCTTATGCGGTGCTCGGGGTGATCCTTTGGATTTGCCTGCACGACGCAGGCCTGCATGCCACCCTCGCGGGCGTGATCCTTGCACTCGTCACGCCGACTCTTCCTCCCGCGAATTTCCGTTCCCTGCTGGCCCAGGCGGAAGCGATTCTGCAGACAGAATCGACGCTCCGAGGCGAAGCTTTGATGAGACACGGTCCTTCCGAACCTGCTCTGCAGGCGTTGGACGCGATCCATGGACGACTCGAATCTCCCGCGGATAAACTACTTCGCTCGATGGAACCTTGGTCCAGCTACTTTGTGCTCCCGATCTTTGCCGTAGCGAACGCAGGAGTGATCCTAACCCTCACGGTCTTCGAGACGCACGGCAGCCTGATGCTGGCGACCATTCTCGGTTTGGTTATCGGGAAGCCCGTCGGCATATTCGTGGCATCGTGGCTCGCCGTGCGCTTCCGGATGGCCGCGAAGCCGAAAGAGTATTCGTGGCGGCAGCTTGCCGGCGCGGGCGCGCTCGCGGGCATCGGCTTCAC
>DASQLH010000384.1:0-21720 GCA_035630155.1 Chthoniobacterales bacterium | reverse complement strand
ATCATCAGGGCCGGACGGACGTTGCCGACTACGTCATCGTGCAGGGTCACGACAGCTACGCCGGTAAAATTAAGGTTCGAATCGGGATATTGTTTGGAGAGACGGCTGGCGATGGCGGTCAATTCCGCTTCCGTCTGCTTCAATTGAGCGCCTGGTTTCAACCGGCCGACTACGCTCAGAAAATGCGAGCCGCGATTGTTCAAGGCGGAAGCGACCAGGTACTGGAGAGGAACGACATATTCGATGTGCTCGTCTTCGATCGGGAATTTCCATCCCGGCGGCATGACGCCCACCACGGTATGGCTGCGCGCGGAAATGTTGATTTGCTGGCCCAGGATTTTCGGATCGCCGCCAAAAGCGGTTTTCCAGAGTGGATAAGTCAGAACGACCACGCGGTCGGCTTCGTTCTTCGCGTCTTCCTGGGTAAAACCGCGGCCGAGCAGTGGCGGCACGCCGAGGACATCGAAAATCTCCGGGGTGATGGCGACGCCCTCGAGAGCCTTCGCGTCATCGGTCAGCGATAAAGTACCGCCGGTGCGGGTGTAGGCCGCCATGGCCGAAAAGCTTTGGCTTTGATCGCGCAAATCGACGTAATCGAGGAAGGAATGGACGCCCTGGCGATAATTGCCGCCGTCATTTGTGTAGCGGGCCCAGGCCATGACGATGCGGTCCGGATCCTTAAAGGGTAGTGGCTGGAGCAACACCGAATCGACGACGCTAAAGATGGCGCTGTTGGCGCCGATTCCCAAGGCCAGGGTGAGGACGGCTATCGCTGCGAACAGCGGCGCCTTTGCGAGCATTCGCAGAGCGTATTTCAGGTCGGTGATCATAGTGTTAGGTCTGGGTGGGTTGCGGACTCAGGAGGTCTCCATGTGGAGTCGGATGAAATCGAAGGCGGCTTTCATGATGGCGCGCGTTTCGTCGCGATCATCGAGAGCATCGAAGGCATGGCGGCCCTCGGGATAATTGACCAGCGTCAGAGGCGCGTTGCCCTTCAGCGCGCCGGTGACAAAGCTGCCGAGGGCCAGATTCAAGAAGGGCATGTCCTGGCCGGCCCGAACGAGAAACATCGGCGGGGCGGCCTTGCCTGCTGCCTCAACCGCGCGCGCCGGCGAATACTCCGCCAAGGCCGGATTGGCTTTGACCAGATCGGGCGCAAAATCGAGCGCCGCATAAAACATAACCACGCACTTGGGCTGTGGCGGTTCATCCGGTTTGGCAGGCTGCAAACCGAGCGCGCCGAGCTGACCGCCTCCGGAGAAGATCCAGAACGCCACTCGCTTTGGGTCGACCCCCAACCCACCGCCTTCTTGCGTCAGGAACTTCCGCAGCATTTGCATGTCTGCGGTGCCATTGACAACGCCCTCCGCGCCGCGCGGAAAACGTTTATCCGGAACGAGACCGACTAGTCCGTGGGCCGCGGCGAGCCGGCCATATTCGCGATAGATCGGCCAGGCCCGCACGTTTTCACCGCCGCTGATAAAAAGAAGAGCGGCGCGCTGCTCCCCCGCTTTTAGATCCGCTGGCTGATAGACATCAACGAATAGATCGCGGCCTTCGGCGGTTCCGAACTTTACTCCCTCGCGAAGTTTGGCCTGATCGGTGCCGGGCAGCTTATAAACCAGGTGCATGTCGGCAGGATTAGGGGGCGCGGATTCAGCCGCGGGCTGGGCCGGTAGAGCCGGCGGGAACACGACCGCCGCGAACAGGAGGATGGGAAGGCGCGCCGCGAAGCCTAGAAGCGCTGTAGCCGCCCCGCTATGTCGGGGCGCTTTCCGCGCAAAACGGCGATCCCGCAGGCGCGGGACCGTTGCTACAGGTCGGAGCCTGGTGAGACTGCTAAACAATAAATCCATCGCGGAGCTGGATGATCCGGTTGCCGTAGGCGGCGTTCACGTCGGAGTGCGTGACCTGAATGATGGTTGTGCCGCCGGCGTTCAGGCTCTTGAACATCTCCATGATCTCCTTGCCCTGGTCGGAATGGAGATTGCCGGTTGGTTCGTCGGCGAGGATTAGCTTCGGGTTCGCGATCATTGCTCGGGCGATGCTAACCAGTTGCTGCTGGCCGCCGGAAAGCTGGCGCGGATAAAGGTCCTTCTTCCCGACGATGTGGAAGCGATCGAGCGCGTCGCAGACAATCGAGTCACGCCCGGCCTTGTTCACGTGGCGATAGGAGAGCGGGATATCGAGGTTCTCGTAAACGGTCAGATCGTCAAGCAGGTGATAATTCTGGAAAACGAAACCGATCTTTTCGTTCCGCAACGTCGAGCGCTCCTTCGGTTTCAAGGAATGAATCGGGTCTTCGTCGAAGAAATATTCGCCGGTCCAGGCGTGGTCGTGCATTCCGAGCACGTGGAGCAAAGACGATTTGCCAGCGCCGGACGGACCCATGATGGAAACGAAGTCGCCTTCGTTCACCTCCAGGTTGATGTCGCGCAGGACGTAAAAGAACTTTCCCTTCGCGAGAGGGTAGAAGCGTTCGAGGTGTTTTAGGGTAATCATTGACATAAGGAGTTAGCTCTGCGCCAGAGCGCGGGTAGGATCAAGTCGGGCCGCGCGCCGCGCCGGCAAATAACAGGCCAGCAGGGCGACGAACAGGAGCACTAACGGAATGGCCACGAAGGTCGCCGGGTCGGTGGCGGTCACGCCGTAAAGCAGATTTCCAATGACGCGCGTGAGGGCGAAGGCACCGGCCAGCCCGACGATTATTCCGATCACAGTCAAAGTCATGCCCTGCCGGATGACGAGCCCGAGCACGTCGGACTTTTGCGCGCCGAGGGCCATGCGCAGCCCAATTTCCTGGGTGCGCTGGGTTACCGAGTAGGCCATCACGCCGTAAATGCCGAGGGCGGCGAGGAGCAAGGCTGCGCAGGAGAAGACCGCGAAGAGCTGCATCGAGACACGCCGTGTACCTAACGAGTTCATGACGACGTCGTCCATCGTGCGGACGTTGTAGATGGGTTGGTCTTTGTCGAGGGCCTGCACTGCGCGCCGGAAAGTAGTCGCGAACGCGGCCGGATCGCCGGCGGTTCGAACCACCATCGCCATGAAGTTCCACTGAGGGTCCTGCGCATGCGGGACGTAGATTTGCGCGCCGCTTTCTCCGGTAAGAGAACTCGCCTTCGTGTCGCCGACCACGCCAACGATCTCGCGCGGGAATTTATCGTCGCGCCACATGTTGAGGCGTTTGCCGATCGCGTCCGCGGGCGAACCGTAGTGACGTTTCGCCGCAGCTTCGTTGATGATTACGACTTTGGGCCCTTCGGCATTATCGCGTAATTCGAAGATGCGTCCGACGAGCAGCGGAACCTGCAGCGCGCGAAAATAATCCCCCGTAATCGTCGCATAGCCCGCGTCGAATGATTCGTCCCTGGTGAGCGGCCGGCCTTCCGGGACGAAACCGCGCCCAATGCTGTAGCCGCTTGCGGCCAATGGAAGGTTGATCGAGCCGCCGACGGCCTGCACTCCGGGCGCGGCTTCGAGCCGTTCTTTCAACTGCCGAAAGAATTCCGCAAACTGCTGGTCTTTGTATTTCGCGCCGGGCAACGCCACCATCGCCATGAGGACATTGCGCGAATTGAAGCCGGGCCGCACCTCCTGGAGACGCAGAAAACTCTTGATCAGCAATCCGGCGCCGACCAGCAGCACGAGCGAGAGAGCAACCTCACCGATCAACAACAGGCTGCGCGCGCTCGTCCGGCGATTTCCCTCGGCGCTGCGTCCGCCTTCTTTCAATGCGCTGGTGACGTCGAGCTTCGAAGCCTGCAGCGCTGGAACAATGCCGAAAAGAATTCCGGTGAGCGCGGAGACGCCCAGAGCGAACGTCAGGACGCGATAATCGATCCCAACCTGGTCGAGCCGAGCTGCCCCTTCGGGGACTATCGACGTCAACACATCAGTTAGCCAAATGCTGACCAGCAATCCCGCCATTCCGCCGATTGCCGAAAGCAGAATGCTCTCTGTCAGCATCTGCCGCAGAACGCGCGTCCGGCTCGCCCCCATCGCGGCCCGGATCGCAATTTCCTTTTGCCGCGCGGCGCTCCGAGCGAGAAGGAGATTGGCCACGTTTGCGCAGGCAATGAGCAGCACGAACCCGACGGCGCCGAGCAGCGCAAGTAGGGACGGCTTCACTTCGCGCACGAGCCGTTCGTGCAGCCTCCAAAGGGTCGCGTCCCAGCCTTTGTTGGTCTCGTGCGACTGCTTGGCGAGCTGGGCGTTGATGGCACTAATCCGAGTTTGCGCCTGCTTCAGATCGATACCGGGGTTCAGACGGCCGATCGCCGACCACGCGCGGTTATCGCGTGGCTCGTCTGAGATATTGACCGCGCTCGTCACCCAAATCTGGGTTTGTTCCGGGTATTCAAATCCTGGCGGCATGACCCCGACAACGGTGATGGGTCGTGAACTGATCTGGACCTCTTTCCCGACGATAGCGGGGTCCGACCCAAACCGGCGCTTCCACAAGCCGTGGCTGATAATCGCGACGGTGATCGCCTCCGGTTTGTCCTCTTCAGGGAGGAACGTCCGGCCGAGCACAGGCTGAACACCGAGCACGGAAAAGAACCCGGTCGTCACGCCGGCACGCGGCACGCGCTCTGGCTCTGCCCCATCGGCACCGAGGTTGGCGTTACCGGTCCAGTAGGCCGCGGTGCTCGCGAAGAGATCGGTTTGTTGCGACCAATCCGTAAAGTCCAGAAACGAGATGTTGCTCTCGGTGATGCCCGACGAAGGATTATTGCCTTCGAAGAAGATGATGCGTTCCGCGTCCGGAAACGGCAGCGGGCGGAGGAGGACGCCGTTCACCAGGCTGAAGATGGCGGTATTGGCGCCGATGCCGAGACCGAGAGCGATCACGGCGACTGCGGTAAAGCCCTTATGCTTGAGAAGCATCCGGAGCCCGTAGCGAATGTCTTGGAGGAGTGTATTCATGGTGTGGTCCGTTTACGCGATGTCCTGATCTGGGGAGCGCACGCGCCTCGCGTGCTGGCGATGGCGCCCTCGCCATCGCGAACTTCTTCTTTAGAAACTTGGCCGGTGATGAAAGCATGTTTTGGCGAGGCGCCAAAACCAGCACGCGAGGCGCGTGCGCTCCCCAGAAATGAAATGCCTGTGATCGCAGTCATAGCTTGGCGAGATCGACCGGCTGGCCGGCCTTCATGACGAACTTCACTTTTTGCAGCGCGGTCAGGTCGTTCAAAGGGTTGCCCTCAACGGCGATAATGTCGGCCAGCGCGCCGCCCTTGAGCACCCCGATCTGGCCTGGCAGGCCGACGGCCTTCGCGGCTTCGACAGTGGCCGCGCGAATCGCCTCGATCGGCTTCAACCCCATCCCTGCGAGCTCGCCAAATTCTTTGGCATTCTGGCCGTGGCGGATGACGCCGGCATCAGTGCCGAATGCGATCGGCAGCCCTTCACGGAACGCGGCGCCCAGATGCTTTTGCAATTTGTCGTAGACCGTGGCGGGCACGTTCGCTCTCAGCGAAAAAAGCGTCGGCACCTGAAAAACACGGCGTTGCGCCATCGCAGCGACCGTCTCTTTCGTCGTGAACCCGCCGTGCACGATCAGGTCGGCGCCGTTGGTGACCGAGATGGCAATGGCGCGCTCGCTAATGGCATGCACGGCCACGCGGCGTTTGAGAGCGTGCGCTTCGTCGATCGCGGCCCGCAGCTCTTCCTCCGATATCTCAACGGAATCGGGACGCTCGGCGGCTTGCGCGAGCCAGCCGGAGGCGCAGACCTTGATCAAGTCCGCGCCTTCATCGACGTCTTTTTTCACCCTCGCGCGGAATGCCTCAGGGCCTTTGACGCCGATGCCCTGGAAGTCGCAGGTGCCGCCGCTCACGCCGAGCCACGGGCCCGAAGCGACAACCGTCGGTCCGGGAAATTTTCCTTCGCGAATCGAGTTCCGGATTTTGATGTTCGCGTAATTGAGCGCTCCCAAATCCTGGACGGTGGTGAAGCCGGCTTTCAACGTCGCGCGCGCATTGGCCTCGGCGGTGCCCCCGAGCATTAAATGAACGTGTGCGTCGATCAGCCCCGGGAGCAGCGTTACTTCCCCAAGATTTACCTCCTCGCCCTCCGGTGCGATCTCGCCTTTGCGCGCGAGCGCGGCGATGCGATCGCCTTTCACGATGATGAGGCCGTTCTCGATGGCTTCGCCGCGTTCGACATCAAGGACCCAGCGCGCCGTCAGGGTGCGCGTTCCCTGGGCATAAGCCGTCGCGATGGTGAGGATGATTACGGCAAGCGTCGGAACGAGGAACCGAAATCTTCCCGCAGCCTCGTTCCCAAACTCTGTTTGGGAACGCCAGTGTCTTGGCAACTCAGTTGCCTTCGCGCGCCGAAACAGAGTTTCGAAGACAAGTGCATTCCCAAACAGAGTTTGGGAACGAGGATGCCGACGTGTCTTCATAGGGACTTAAGTTCTGGCCAGAGCTTTTATCGGATCGAGCCGGGCGGCGCGGCGCGCGGGCAGGTAACAGGCCAGAAAAGAAACGGCGGCGAGGAGAACCGGGATCCAGACGAACGTGGTGGGATCGGTGGCGCCAACGCCGAACAAGAGGCTCGCCAGCAGCCGGGTGAGAGCGAATGCGCCCGCCAGACCGACCACAATGCCGATGATGGTAAGCGACATGCCTTGCCGGACGATGAGCTTAAGGACATCGCGCGCCTGCGCGCCGAGGGCCATGCGAATGCCGATCTCGTGCGTGCGTTGCGAAACGGACTGCGCGATTACGCCGTAAATCCCGATCGCCGCCAGAAGCAGCGCGAGCGCCGCAAACAGGCCCAGCAGGAACATCGAGAAGCGCCGGAGCGAAATGGAGTCGTTAACCAATTGCTCCATGGTGGCGATGTTGAAAACCGCCTGGTCCTTATCGAGCGCGAGGATCTCGCGACGGATCGCGGCGACCATGCTCGAGGGCTCGGTCGCGGTGCGGACAACGAGCGTGACCGCGGACGTGGGAAATTGCGCGAGGGTTTCATACATCGCCATCGTGCCGGCGGTATCGAGCCCGTACTGTTTCACGTCTCGCACCACACCGACGACTGTGCGCCACGGGCGTTGCTCCGCCGGATTTGAATTGTGGAAACGAACGCGTTTCCCGATGGGATCAGCGCCGGGCCACAATTTGCGCGCCATGGTTTCGCTGACGAGAACCACCAGCGGCGCGTTCTCGTTGTCCTGCGCAGTGAGGGCGCGGCCTTTCAACAACGGAATCGACATCGCGCGCAGATAATCCGGCGAGACCATGTAGTTATCGATGTCGGGATGTTCGCCAGGACCTTTCGGCTGGCCTTCCACTTCGATGGTGCGCCGGTCGAAATTCGCGCTGACCGGCAACACGCTAGTGACGGCGGCGGCTTCCACTCCCGGCAGCGTCTCGATGCGCTCGAGCATGCGGTTCAGAAATGAGTTCCACTCGGGCGCCTTCGGATACTTCGCGTTCGGTAGCCAGACGTTCATGCTCACGATGTGGTCGGGCTTGAACCCGGGATCGACGTCGCGCAGGCGCATTACGCTCTTGATCAAGAGACCGGCGCAAATCAGAAGGACGAGCGCAAGCGCCACTTCCGCCACGACCAATGCGCTGCGCAGAGGGCTGCGCGTCGAGCCCGCGCCGGAATGGCGGCCCCCGTCCGAAAGCGTCTCATTCAAATCGGGCCGGGAAGCGCGCCACGCCGGAATGATTCCGAAAAGGACGCCCGTCAGCACCGACATCAAGGCGGTGAAGGCGAGGACCGTAGTGTCGAGCTCGATTTGACCAAGTATCGGCAACACCTTTCCTCCCGCGGCTTCGATGAGTGTGGTCGCCCAAAGCGCGACGAGAATTCCCAGACCTCCGCCCGCCAGCGAGAGAAGCAGGCTTTCGGTGAGGAATTGGCGGACGAGCCGGTTCCGTCCGGCGCCGAGCGCGGCACGGATGGCGATCTCTTTATGGCGCGCGGCGGAACGGGCGAGCAGGAGATTGCCGACATTCGCGCAGGCAATCAGCAGAACGAAACCGACTGCGCCGAAAAGCATGAGCAACGCGGGACGCACACGGCCGATCAAATCTTCGCGCAACGAAACAAGATTGACCCCGTAACTGGCATTTTCGGCCGGGTGCTCCTGCGCGATCTGCCGCGCGATGAGATTCATCTCGGCTTGCGCCTGCTCCAGCGTGACGCCGGGTTTGAGCCGCGCAATGGCGCGGAGGTGGCGGCTGGCGCGATCCTTGTCGTTAGGCGGCTCGGCCACCGGCCGGTAAAATTCAGCCGTTCCGTTGAGCAACCCGGCGGGCAGGGATTGGAAGTCTGCCGGCATCACGCCGACCACGGTGTAGCTGCGGCTGCTCAGCTTGATGGTCCTGCCGACGATATTCGGATCGCCGGCAAAACGCCTCTGCCACAAGCCGTAACCGAGAACCACCACGAGATCCTTGCCGTCCTCTTGTTCTTCGGGCGTGAAGACGCGACCAAGCAACGGCTTGCCGCGCATAACCGTAAAAAAACCATCGCCGACCTGCGCGCCGGGAACTCGCTCCGGTTCACCATCTCCCGCGAAGACCGGGCGGAATTCGGCGTAGGTCGCGATGTCCTCGAAAATGTGATTTCGCGCGCGCCAATCCGCAACATCAGTGGCAGAAACCTGTCCGCGGGACGTGCCGCCGGCTTTGTCTTCGCCCCAGACAAGGACGATCGATTGCGGCTCCCGATACGGCAGCGCTTTCAAGAGCACGGAATTGATCACGCTAAAGACCGCCGTGTTCGCGCCGATGCCGAGTGCGAGCGAAAGGATCGCCACTGCGGTGAAGCCGGGACTCTTGAGCAGCGTTCTCAGGCCGTAGCGAATGTCTTGGAGCAGCGTATCCATAGTCAGATTGGGGCACAGGCATCTTGCCTGTGGGGCCGGTGGGCATCTTGCCCGCCACCATTCATCACAAGACAGGCAGGATGCCTATCGGCCCCACAGGCAAGATGCCTGTGCCACGATAAGGTTTTCGCCGCTTTCATGGTTCCCGTAGCGCGGTGATCGGATTGACCTTCATGGCGCGGCGCGCGGGGAGGTAAGTCGCAATGGCGGCGACACTCAGGAGCAACAGAGGAATCGCGGCGAAAACAACCGGATCGGTTGGACTGACCTGGTAAAGCAGGCTCCGCAAAAGCCGGGTCAGCGCGAAGGCAGCGCCGAGACCAAGCGCGATGCCAGTGAGCGTTGTCACCATGGCGTTGCCGAAGACGAGCCGGAGAATATCGCGACCCTTCGCCCCGAGGGCGATCCGGATTCCCATCTCATGCGTCCGCTGCGTGACCGTGTAGGCGATAACGCCGTAGATGCCGACCGCCGCGAGGACGAGCGCAAGGCCGGCGAAGACGCCGAGCAACAGCATGTTGAATCGCCGCTGCGCCATCGAATCGGCAAGATACCATTCCATGGTCTTGATCTCGGAGACCGGCTGGTCTTTATCGAGCGCCTGGACCTGTTCGCGCAACGCGGCGCCGAGCGCTGCCGGCTCAATGGCCGAGCGCATGACGATGGTCATGGCGGAAACGACTCCCGAGAGGTAATCCGGCGCGCTTTGCAGAAACGGCACGTAAACCTCCGGCTTCACCTCGGCGTCGACGCCGTAATTGCGCACGTCCCCCACCACGCCGACGATCTCGCGCAAATCTTTTGGATCGCCGCTCAAGTCGAGGCGTCTTCCGATCGGGTCTTCGCCGGCGAAAAAGCGCGCCGCCATGGTTTCGTTGATGATGACGACACCCGGCGCGGCCTCGGTGTCGAAGCGAGAAAAGGCGCGGCCTTTCACGAGCTTCATTCCCATCGCGGCGAAATAATCCGAATTGATCAGCCGGTAGTCGGTCATTGGCCGTGTTCCCGGCGCGGCTTCGGGACGTCCTTCGACATCGAAGCCGGTCGAGCTGCCGCCGTAGAGCGGAATGTCGGTGACAATGCCGGCAGCGGAGACGCCAGGGACGTTGCGTAACCGTTCCAGCAGGCGGTCGAAGAAAGCGGTCTGCTCTTCCCGCTTCGGATATTTCGACACCGGCAACGAGACAAACGCGGTCAGGACATGGTCGGCCTTGAACCCAGGATCGACCGCGAGCAAGCGGGAGAAGCTGCGGATCATCAACCCGGCGCCGACGAGAAGAACGAGAGAAAGCGCGACCTCCGAAACGACCAGTAACGACCGCATTCGCTGGCGGCGCGGTGAATCCGTTCCACCGCGACTGCTTTCCTTTAAGCCTTCATTCAGGTCGGACTTCGAGGCCTGCAACGCGGGCGCGACACCGAAAAGGAGCCCAGTAACCACGGAGATCGCGAACGTGAAGAGGAAAATCGTGCGGTTAACCCCAATCTCAGCGAGGCGCGGGAGGTTGGCAGGTTTTAGCGAAACCAGGAGGTCGAGACTCCAGATAGCGAGGAGCAATCCGATCGCGCCGCCTACGACCGCCAGCACCACACTTTCGGTGAGCAACAACCGGACGACCCGCGACCGGCTCGCGCCGAGCGCGCCGCGAATAGCCATCTCGCGTTGCCGGGCCGCCGCACGCGCCAGAAGAAGATTTGCCACATTCGCGCACGCGATCAGTAAAACGAACCCGACCGCGCCGAAGAGAACGATGAGCATCGGCCGAACATCGCCAACCGTGAATTCCTGCAGCGAGACGACTTCCGCACCTATGCCGATGTTCGTTTTCGGATAACGTTCAGCCTGGTGCTGGGTGACGGCGTTCATGTTCGCCTGGGCCTGTTGGAGGGAAATTCCCGGCTTCAACCGCGCGATGACGTCGACGTAATTGGTGTCGCGCGTCGCGGCTTCCGCCGGGGTGAACGCGACCGGCGTCCAGATCTGCGCGCGCGTGCTGGGAAAGGCGAAACCGCGCGGCATCACTCCGACGACTGTATAGGGCCGATCGTTCAACGTGATCGTCTGACGAATCGCATTGGTGTCCCCGCCGAAACGGCGCTGCCAGAATTCATGGCTCAGAATCACGACGCGATCCGCGCCGTCACGGTCCTCGTCTGCGGTGAAGTTGCGACCGAGGGTCGGCTGGACGCCGAGAAGTTGAAGCAAATCGGCCGAAATGCGCGCCCCGATCACACGCTCGGGCCTGTCGGTGCCGGTGAGATTGAAACCCTGGCCGACATAGGTTGCAATCCGTTCGAAAACCTGGTTCTCCGCCTTCCACTCGAGAAAATTGGCGGGCGAATTCGGGGCGCGCGCGAGCTGCGGTTGGGAACCGAACACGCGCACGAGCTGCTCCGATTGCGGATAAGGCAACGGACGCAGGAGGACCGCGTTGACCACGCTGAAAATGGCGCTGTTCGCCCCGATCGCGAGAGCCAGCGTTAGAATTGCGATGACGGTGAAGGCCGGCGATTTCACCAGCATGCGGAGCGCGTATCGAAGATCGTGAACCAACGTATTCATGTGGTGATCTGGGGAGCGCACGCGCCTCGCGTGCTGGTTTTGGCGCCCTCGCCAAAACAATCTTTGCCGGGTTCGATTAGACAGAAAAAGTTCGCGATGGCGAGGGCGCCATCGCCCGCACGCGAGGCGCGTGCGCTCCCCAGACTCCGCTGCAATTCGTGGGCTCTCATCATGCTCCGTGCCCCAGTGCGATCATCGGATCGGCGCGCGTCGCGCGGACGGCGGGGATGTAGCTCGCCAGCAAAGAAACCACGATGAGCGAAATCGTGACTGTCACAAAGGTCATCAGGTCGAACGCGCCGACGTTGAAGAGCAGGGCGCGAAGCGCGCGACTGCTCAAAACACCGAGGATCAGACCGATGGCGGTGCCCATGAGGACCAGCTTCGCGGCCCGGCCGATGACAAGGCGCAGGACGTCGGAGCGTTGCGCGCCCAGGGCCATGCGGACGCCGATCTCATGCGTCCGTTGCACGACGAGAAACGACATTACGCCGTAGATGCCAACCGAAGCGAGCACGAGGGCGACCGCGGCAAAGACGCCGATCAACACGACCGAGAGCTTGCGCGGCGCAATCGAGTCTGCCGCGACCTCCTCCAGCGTCCGCACATTTGCGGCGGGCAGATCGGGATCGAGCCGGCTAATCTCGCGGCGAATCGAGGAGGTGAGCGAGCGCGGATCCTGCGTACTGCGCACCGCCAGGATCATGCTGCGATACGGGTTCTGATTGTGCGCGAAGTAATATTCCGGCTTCGGATCGAGATCGAGGCCGCGATGCCGCATATCGCCGACCACGCCGACAATGGTGATCCATTTCACATCTGGTTTGCGCGTATCGCTAAAGGTGATGCGTTTACCGACAGCTTCCTGATTGGGAAACCACTTCTTCGCGAACGCCTGGTTTATGATGGTGACGCCAGGTCCTTCGAACTGGTCGCCTTCATTGAAGAAGCGGCCCTGGAGCAGCGGCACCTTGAGGGCCGAAAAATACTCGGGCGTAATGCTGCGAATCTCCTCGTCTGGATAAACTTTCTCGGCGATCGGATCGCGTCCTTCAATCTGGAAGGAGCTGTCGCTGTTAGTTCCGCTGAGCGGCAGGATGCTGGTGAACGAAGCGGCTTCGACCCCCGGCAACGCTTTCACGCGTCGGGTGACCTCCGCGTAGAAATCGGCAACCGGTTTGCCGCGGGGATATTTCAGCAACGGCAGGGCGACCTCCATTGTCAGCACGTTCTTCGGTTCGAAGCCGGGATGAACGTTCTGGAGGCGAGCGAAGCTCTTCATCAACAGGCTCGCGCCGACGAGCAGCACCAGCGCGAGCGCCACTTCCGCGATGACCAGCGCGTTACGGAGCCGGTTGCGGCGGATGCCGCTGGTGGAACCACGTCCGCCTTCCTTGAGCGCTTCGGTCAATTCCGGCTTGCCCGTCGCAAGTGCGGGAATAAGCCCGATGATGATTCCAGTCGCGACCGCCGTGCCGAGCGTGACTAGCAGGACGCGCATGTCCAGATTCACTTCGGCCAGGCGCGGCACGGTTTGAGTGCCGATGGATCTCAGAAGATCGAGTCCCCAGACCGCGAGCATTACGCCAGCGGTGCCGCCGATCAGCGCCAGCAGGATGCTTTCCGCGAGCATCTGCCGCACGAGCTGCATGCGGCCCGCGCCGAGCGCCAAACGAATCGCGAACTCGCGTTCCCGCGCTCCGGCGCGCGCGAGCAACATCGTGGTGAGATTCGCGCAGGCGATCAGGAGCACCATGGCCACCGCGCCGAGCAGGATCATCAAGGCGGGTCGCATCCCGCCGATGACGAGATCGTGCATCGGATAAAGCGTGGCGCCGAATTTCGTGGCGGGCTCGTAGTTATCGGGAAAGAGCGGGTGCCAGTTGGCGACAATCGTGTCCGCCTCAGCCTGGGCCTGGGCGAGAGTGACGCCGGGTTTCAACCGGCCGATGACGCCGTAACTGCGAGAGCCGCGCGATTCCAGTTCCTGCTTCGTGAACGCGATCGGCTTCCACATGTCGGCGCGTTCCGCGAAGGTGCCGCCCTGCACGCCGAAAAGCGGGAGCGGGAATTCGAAGTTCGCCGGCATGATGCCGACGACGGTGAAGCTGCGGCCATTCACGGAGAGCTGCGTGCCGACGAGCTGCGGATCGGAATTGAAGCGCCGGCGCCAGAGTCGCTCGCTGATCATGAGGACGCCGTCGTTGCCTTCGCCGAATTCGCTATCGTTGAAGACGCGGCCCTTGACCGGCTGCACACCGAGAAGCGGGAACAAACTGGGGGTGACGACTGCGCCCTGGATCCGCTCCGGCATGTCGCCGCCGGTGAGGTTGAAGTTCGCGAAATTGAACGCGGCGATACGTTCGTAGCTTTGCGTCTGTTTTTCCCAATCGAGATATTCCGGCGCGGAGACGGGAATCTGGTCGAGACCCTGGGCCGAGAATTTTTCGAAAAGCAACACCAGACTCTCCGGCGCCTTGAACGGCAGCGGGCGAATCAAGAGCGCGTTGACGAGGCTGAAGACGGCCGTGTTCGCGGCAATGGCGAGCGCGACAGTGATCACCGCGACGAGGGTGAACCCGGGTGTCTTGATGAGGTTGCGAAGAGCGAAGCGGAATTCTTGGAGCATATTGTTTCGGTTATTCGGCGCGGAGCGCGGTCATTGGGTCGGTGCGGGCGGCACGCCGCGCTGGAATCCAGCAGGCGAGCAGGGCCACAACAATCAGAAGAAAAACACTGGCGAGCAGCGCGATCGGATCGCGCGCGGAAACGCCGTAGAGCCGCGCCTCGAGCAGACGGCCGAGCAGAAAGGCCACGCCGAGACCGGCGACAACGCCAAACAAAACCAGGCGCAGACCTTGTCCGATGACGAGCCGGGCCAAGGCCGCGGCCGTCGCGCCGACCGCCAGCCTCACGCCCATCTCCTGGCGGCGGCTGGCGACGCTGTGACTGAGGACGCCGTAGAGCCCAATGACCGCGAGGAGGAACGCGGTGCCGGCGTAGGCCGTGGCCAGGACAGTCCAGAAACGCTCGTTCACGGTTTGCTGATCGAGCGCTTCCTCCATGGTCGTGATCCAATGCAGGGCTGCGGACGCGTCTCGCGCGACGACGGTTTTGCGCACTGGTTCGATCAAAGAATTCGGCTCGACGCTCGTGTCGAACAGAACGCCGACGGAGGGATGGGGAAATTGGTCTAACGAGAGGATCACCTCGAAGTGAGTGGGATGCCGCTGGCGGCGGCCTTGCCAGAGCGCGTCCGCAAGCACGCCGACGATTTCGACTTCCGTGTTGTTTTCGCGCAACACCAGGATGCGGCCGAGGACAGAGGCATCAGGCGAAATGCGGCGAGCGAGCGTTTCGCTCACCAGAGCCACGGCTGGGTTGCCCCGCCGATCCTGCGGACCGAAGAGACGTCCCGTTCGCAACGGAATGCCGAGAATATCGAGCGTGTCATTCGTGGTGTAACGGGCCTGGACGGCGAGCGTCCCGTCGGCCGTGCCGAGATCGCCGCCTTTCAAGCGGACCGCCGTGTCGAGTCCGTCATACGGCGCGACGGTCGGCGACATGTAACCGAAACGCTTCACGCCCGGGAGCGCGGCGAAGTCCTGGCCGAGCGTGCGGTAAAACGCTTCGAGCGACTCGGGCGTGCGGTAGTTCTCCCGCTGCAACGAAACCTGGTAGCGAAGCAGCGATTCGGTGCGGAACCCGAAATCGGTGTGGCGCAGTTTGCCGTAACTGCGGAGGAACAACGCCGCGCCGGCGAGAAGCGCAACGGCCAGCGCGGTCTGCGCAATGACGAGCGCGCGGCCGGTGCGTCCGCGGAGAGTTCCGGCGACAATCCCGCGACCGCCGGCATGCAAGGCAGCGAACGTCTTCACGCGAGAAGCAGCAAACGCCGGGAGCAAACCAAACAGCAAACCAGTCGCCGCGACCATAAAGACGCACATCGCCAGCGGAGCAGCCGTTAGCTCGACTGGCATCTGAAATGGCAACACCACCCCTGCTGTTTTCACGAAAATGTCGATGAGCCAGGAAGCGAGCAAAATGCCGAGCACGCCACCCGCGGCCGCGAGAAGCAGGCTTTCCCCAAACATCATCCGGACGAGCGCGCCGCGACTGGCGCCGAGAGCAAGGCGGAGCGCAAGCTCGCGCTCGCGATCGACCAGACGCGCGAGGAGAAGCAGAGCGACATTGCCGCAGCCGATCAGCAGAAGGAAACCGGAGCCGACCAGCATCGTCACCAGCCCGCCGCGCAATGGTTCGCGCCAGCGCTCGCTCAGAGGAACCACGTTGGCCCCAAGTTTCGCGTTGGCCGCGGGATGGGCCGCGACCAGGCCGCGCAGAATCGATTTCACTTCGCCCTCTGCCTGTCCTCGCGAAACGCTTTCCTTGAGCCGGCCAACGACAAAAGTGGTGATCGTCTCCCGATTCGTGAGCATGTCCGGATGGTTGTTTTGCTTTTCCGCCAGCCAGTAGTCCGCGCCGTCATCTTCGTGGAGACCAAGATAACTCTCGGGCAGAATGCCGACGACGACCGCTGGACCGACCCGCGTCGAAATCGCCTGGCCCAGCACGCCGGGGTCCGCCCCGAAACGGGTGCGCCAGATCCGGCTCGAGAGGATGATGGCCCGCTCAGCCTTGCCCGCATACTCGTCCGCGGTAAATGCGCGGCCCAACTCCGGCCGGACGCCGAGCATTTCGAAAAAGCGAGGCGTGACTGTTTCGCCGCGCAAGCGCTCCGAGCCATCGCGGGTTTGCACGATGAGCCGGGAAACGGTCGCGCCTTCCAACATCTCGAAGGAAGTCGCCGCGGCGCGGAGATCGACAAAGTTCGGGTACGAAAGATAAGTGCGATCCGTGTCGCCCAGGTTGGTCGGTGTGATCATGACCAACCGTTCCGCATGCGGATAAGGCAGCGGCCGGAGCAGGATGGCGTGGACGAAGGTGAAAACGGTCGCCGTCCCGCCGATCGAAACAGCGATGCAGGCCAACAGCGTCAGCGCGAGTCGCGGGGTGCGGAGCCAGGAGCGCAAAGCGTGCATCATAAGAATCGTGCGCACTGATATGGCTGGGGAGCGCACGCGCCTCGTCCCGCGCCTGCGGGAGCGATGGCGCCCTCGCCATCGCGGACTTTGTGCCTAGAGCCGTGGCGAAACGAGAAAGCCTGTTGCGGCGAGGCGCCGCAACCAACACGCGAGGCGCGTGTGCTCCCCAGATTACTCATGACGAAGCGCCTCGATTGGATCCAAACGCATGGCGGTGCGCGCCGGCAGGTAACAGGCGATCAACCCGACAGTGAAAAGCAACACGCCGACGATCGCAAAGCTATAGGGATCGTGAGCGGAAACTTCGATGGTGCTTGCCATCAATTTCGTCAGGAAATAAGAGCCGGCGAAACCGATCGCGAGGCCGAGGACGATCAGGCGCAGACCTTGCCCGGTAACCAGCTTAAAAACATCGCGCGCTTGAGCGCCAAGCGCCATGCGCACCCCGATTTCCTGGGTGCGTTGGCGCACGGAATAGGACATGACGCCGTAGAGGCCAATGGCGGCGAGGAAAAGCGCCAGCACGGCGAAGATCGCAAACAGGTTGCCGAAGAATTTTTTCTCCCAGAACGAATTGGCCACCACTTCTTCCATGGTGAAGACGCGGTAGATGGGGAGGTCCTTGTTGACGGAGAGCACTGCCGCGCGCGCGACGTTCACGAACTTCTTCGGATCGCCTGAGACGCGCATGGTCACGGACATGAACGACTCGGGCTGCTGATACGCGGCGGTGTAAACGGCGGGCAACGCGCGCTTCCGATCGTCGTTGGCGTAAATGACGCGACGAACGACGCCAATGATCGTGGCCCATTCGGACGGCTCGCCGCTGCGCTGGTAACCGCGCAACTGCTCGCCGATCGGATCCTGATTCGGAAACCAGAGATTCGAGGCGCGCTCATCGATGATCGCAACGCGCGGCGCGTCTTTGTTATCCGCCAGGGTGAAATCGCGCCCGCGCAGCAAAGCGATGCGGCCAGTCTGGAAATATCCGGGCGTGATTGTGGCCGTCCGGGCGAGGCGCGAATCCTGAAGCTGCTTCGGCTCTTCATCGCCTTTCAAGACAATGGCGTCGGCGCCGATGTCGCCCGCCGCGGGCAACGAAGTCGTGGCGCCCGCGGAAACCACGCCGGGAATTTCAGCCAGCTTCGGAAGCAACTGCTGGAAAAAGCGCGCGGCGACTTGTCTGTCGGGATATTGCGATGGCGGCAAACCGACACGGAATGTCAGCGTGTTTTTCGGATCGATCCCGATGTCGTAATTTTGGACCGCGAGGAAGCTGCGCAGCATTAGCCCAGCGCCGATTAGCAGGGCGAGGGCGAGCGCCACCTCGGCAACGACGAGACCATTGCGAACGCGCTGGCCTTTCGAGCCGCCCATGCCGGAGCGGCCGCCTTCCTTGAGCGAATCAACCAATTCCGGTTTTGAAGCCTGCCAGGCCGGCACCAATCCGAAGAGGATGCTGGAAAGCAAGCCTGCGCCAATCGCGAAGGCGAGCACGCGCCAATCGAGCGAGATTTGAAGCCAGTACGGAAGCTCAATTGGAATCGCGGCGACCATCAGGTCGATTCCCCAGACGGCGAAGATTAACCCGAGCAGACTTCCCGCGACCCCGAGCACCATGCTCTCGGTCAGAAGGCCGCGCACAATTTGCCAGCGGCCCGCGCCAAGCGCACAGCGGACAGCCACTTCTTTGGTCCGCGTGGCGGCGCGCGCCAAAAGAAGATTGGCGACATTCGCGCAGGCAATGAGGTGGACGAAAATGACGGCGCCCATGATGAGGAGCGTGAGCGCCTTGCCGTCGTCGCCGATCATTTCATCACGGAAATTCTTTACTCGGATGTTAACGCCGGCATTCGTCGCGGAATGATCCGCCGCGAGTCGACCGGCGAGCGCTTCCAGTTCAGCGCGCGCTTTCTCGATCGAGACGCCCTTCTTGAGCAGTCCAATGCTGTTGAGGAAATAGTTCCCGCGCGGGTTTTCCTTTTCGTCCAACTGCAACGGCATCCAGAGATCGCTCACTCGGGGAAAGCGCCATTCCTTTGGCATGACCCCGATGATGGTCACTTGTTTGCCATTGATCGGCACCTGCCGGCCGACGACGCCCGGATCGCTGCCGAACAAATTTTTCCAGACGTGATAGCCGAGCAGCGCCACCGGCGCCGCGTTCAGATTGTCTTCCTCGGGGCGGAAGTCGCGGCCGAGGATGGGATGCACGCCGAGAAACGAGAAGGTCCCGGCGGTAATGTTCGAACCAAGAAAACGCTCAGGCTTGTCGCCATTGTTGATGATGAACGTGGCGTCCGTCCAGGCGCCGAAGCCCTCCATCGATGTCGCCTGCTTCTTGATCTCGAGGTAATCCGGGAAGGACATGGCGTTGTCCTGATCCGGCGTCTTATTGAAATACTGGGTGAGATAAGCGAGGCGATCTTGATTTTGAATCAGTGGGAACGGGCGGAGCAGGACCGCGTTGACGATGGAAAAGCTGGTCGTGCTGGCGCCGATGCCGAGCGCGACGGCGAGGATCGCGATGATGGCGAACCCCGGAGTTTTAACCAGCATCCGGACGGCGTATTTTAGATCGCCTGTCATATTCTTTACAGCGGCGATCCAGGGGAAGCTTCAAGGAGCGGCGGTTTCCAAACCGCCGTGGAAAGACGGGCGGTTTGGAAAGCGCCCCTCCTTGATGGCTCACTCATATCGCAACGCTTCCATTGGATCCAAACGCATGGCGGCACGCGCCGGGAGATAACAGGCCGCCAATCCGACAATGAATAGAATCGTCGGTACGATCGCGAAGCTCGGCGGATCGTGCGCGGAAATTCCATGCAGGCTGCCGGCCAGCAGTTTCGCCAGGAAAAAGGCGCTGACGAATCCGATGGCGAGACCGGTCAGGACAAGTCGCAGTCCCTGGCCAGTCACGAGCCGCAAGACGTCCCCGGTTTGAGCGCCCAGCGCCATGCGCACTCCGATTTCCTGCGTGCGCTGCCGGACGGAATACGCCATCACGCCATAGATGCCGAGCGAGGCGAGGAAAAGCGCCATGCCGGCAAAGACCGTGAAGAGATTGCCGAAAAATCGCCGGTCCCAGAAAGATTGCGCGACGACTTCATCCATTGTGTGGACGCGATAGATCGGCAGTTCCTTGTTCACCGCCAGGACCGTCGTCCGAACAAGGTTCGCGAACTTGGCCGGATCTGTTTTCGTCCGAACCATGGCGGACATGAAACGGTCGAAGTTCTGGCTCTGCATAAAGTAGGCGGCGGGCAACGGGCGACGATTCGTCAAACGCTCGTAGACTACCGGTTTGACGACGCCGATAATCGTCGCCCACTTGGGCGGCTCGCCCGATTTATCCAGCAGGCGCAGTTGATGCCCGATCGGATCCTGATTCGGGAACCAGGCGAGGGCCGCAGCTTCATCGATGATCGTGACGCGCGGCGCATCCTTGTTATCGGCCGGAGTGAAATCACGACCGCGCAGCAACGGGATGCGCGCCGTCTGGAAATAACCCGGAGTAATATTGAGCTGGCGCAGGTTCCGGGCGTCCTGGCGTTCCTTTGGCTCAGGCTCGCCCTCGAGGATGAAGGGGCTGATCGCGCTGCCGGTTGCGGGGAGTGCATTCGTCGCACCCGCGCTTTCAACCCCAGGCAACGCCGCCAGCCTCGGAATGAGCTGCTCGAAGAAACGCGGAGCCGAGTCCTTGTCCGGGAATTGCGCTTCCGGCAAGCCGACGCGGAAGGTCAAAGTGCGCGAGGGATCCATCCCGATGTCCGTTTTCTGGAGATGCATAAAGCTGCGCATCATGAGGCCGGCGCCAATCAATAGGACGAGAGCGAGAGCGACTTCGGCCACGACCAGCGAATTGCGAACGCGCTGGCCTTTCACGCCGCCCGCGCCGGCGCGCCCGCCCTCTTTGAGAACCTCGACCAGTTGCGGGTTCGAAGATTGAAGCGCCGGCAACAAGCCAAAGAGAACGCTGGAGACCACGCCTATCACAAGCGCGAAGAGGAAAACCCGCCCATCGAAATTGAAGTTGAGCCAGTAAGGGATCTCATTGGGCAACGCGGCCACCATCAGGTCCACTCCCCAGACTGCGAAGATCAAACCGAGGGCACTCCCGGCCAGACCCAGCACCATGCTTTCCGTGAGAAGCTGGCGCACGATCTGGCCGCGACCGGCGCCGAGCGCAAGGCGGATCCCGATCTCCTTGGTGCGGGTGGCGCCTCTCGCTAGCAAGAGATTCGCGACGTTGGCGCAGGCAATCAGGTGGACAAAAAGGACAGCTCCCATGACGAGGAAGGTGAGCATCTTGAAATCCTTCACCATCTCCTCACGGAATGGCTTCACGTGCACGCTCGTGCCGCTGTTCGTCTCGGGATATTGCGCGGCGAGACGGGCGCTGATGGCTTCCATCTCGGCCCGGGCCTGTTCGATCGACACGCCCTTCTTGACCTTGCCTATCGAGTCGAGGAAAAAATTGCCGCGCGGATTCTCTTTCTCACTAAACTGAAGCGGCATCCAGAGATCGCACACTTCGGGGAACCGCCACCCCTTCGGCATCACGCCAACAATCGTGGCCTGTTTGCCATTAATCGGAATGGTTTTGCCGACGACGGACTTATCGCCCGCGAAATGTTTTTGCCAGACTTCATAGCCAAGCAACGCGACCGGCGGCGCATTCAACTGGTCCTCCTCGGGGCGAAAGAGCCGGCCGAGAATTGGCTGGACGCCCAGGAACGAAAAGGCGTCGGCGGAAATTTGTCCGCCAAGATAACGCTCCGGTTTGTCGCCGCCGGAGATGATAAAGGTCGCCTCCTGGATGGCGGAAATGCCTTCCAGCGTGGTCGCCTGCTTTTTGAATTCCAGGTAATCCGGGAAGGTCATCCCCGCGTTCTGATCCGGCAGCTTGGTGAAATACTGCGAGATCGCGACCAGGCGATCCTGGTCCTGCATCAAGGGCATCGGGCGGAGAAGAAGCGCGTTGATCGCCGAAAACATCGTGGTCGACGCGCCGATCCCGAGCGCCACCGCCAGGACGGCGATGGCAGTAAACCCCGGAGTCTTTACGAGCATCCGACAGGCATATCTGAGATCTCGTAGCATAAAGACTCCGGGTTGCGTTTACATGTCTAAGAAATAACTAACTCAGTGGTGTTAAGCAGCCATCCGGTCTTCGACCACGCGGCCGTCGAACAGATGGATGGTGCGATCGGCATGCTCGGCAAAACGGGTGTCGTGCGTGACCATGCAAATCGTTG
>DASQLH010000383.1:0-3654 GCA_035630155.1 Chthoniobacterales bacterium | reverse complement strand
CCTTTACCAGGGCGTGATCGACCCGCTTGGCGGCATCAATAGCCTCTGGCCGCTCTTCGGCATCGCGAACCAACTACTCTCGATCATCGCGCTTTGCCTCGGCACGACGGTGCTGATCAAGATGGGGAAAGCGCGCTACATCTTCGTCACGCTTGTGCCGCTCTGTTTTATGTGCGCGGTCACGTTCAGCGCCGCCTACATGAAAATTTTCTCGGCGGATCCGAGACTGGGCTTTCTCAGCGGTGCGGAATCGCTCGTGCGAAACGCTGCCACGATGGCTGACGCAACCAAAGCCGCCGAAATGGTTCGGCAGGCCGCGATTTGGCGCTTCGACGCTTTTGTTGCGTTCATTTTCGTCACGCTCGTAATCCTGATCGCTGCCGGCAGCGCGTGGGAATGGTGGCGGCTCTTGCGCGGCTCGAAGCGGATCGTCCTGCACGAAAGCGAATTCATCCCGCTTTCTCGCGTTGAATCGACCGGTGTGTGACGAGACGTCGATTTCGTCAGGAAGCGGCCTTTCCCCTTGGGAGAGGGTAGGGTGAGGGAAACAATCGAAATGAAGCGTGACGAATTGTTGAGCGTCGCGAGAGCTCTCTTGGAGCAACCGACAGCGCCCTTTCACGAAGAAGCGGTTCGAGATGCGATCGTCGCGCAACTGCGCCAATGCCCGCACGTGAAGCTTGAGCATGACGCCTTTGGCAACATGATTGCCCGGTATCGCCGCGGCACTCGGGCGCGTCCCCGCTGGGCTTTCGCGGCGCACATGGATCATCCCGGTTGGGTGCGCACCGAAAACGGCGAGTGGCGGTTTCTCGGTTCCGTGGCCGAGCGCTTTCTCGTCAATCCGCGCCGGCGCGAATTCGGTGATTTCGCCATGTGGGATTTACCGGCGTTCGAATTAAAGGATGGCCAGATTCATTCACGCGCCTGTGACGACCTGCTCGGTTGCGCAGAGATCGTCTGTCTCTTCCGCGAATTGGAGGCCGTGGAGGCAGGGGTTCATTGCCTAGGCGTCTTCACTCGCGCTGAGGAGGTCGGGTTCTGGGGCGCCATTCAGCTTGCCCGGGCAGGAACGCTGCCGAAGAACATCAGCGTTTTCTCCCTGGAGACGAGCACCCCGCGCGGAGGCGCCGAAATCGGCCGCGGGCCGATCGTGCGTGTCGGCGATCGCCTGTCGATTTTCGATAGCGGCGAAACCGCGCGTCTCATGAACGTCGCGGCAGCAAACAAAATCCCGGTGCAACGTTGCCTGCTGGACGGCGGCGCCTGTGAAGCGAGCGCGTATCAGCTCTACGGTTATCGATCCGTTGCCGCCAGCATTGGGCTGGGCAACTATCACAACTGCGCGCCCGATGGGACGATCCAGTGCGAATACGTCTCCGTGGAAGATTACGCGAACATGGTCCGCCTCTGCGTGGCGCTTGTCCTGGAATCCGGGAAATCCGACCCCGCCACGACTCTTCGCGACTCGCTGGAAAAACGAGCGGCCGGCTATTCTCCGCTCTTTCGCCGGATTTAAGCGAGGTCGTAAGTCGTTATTTCAAGCCGGTGCCCGTCCGGATTGCGGAAATAAATCGAGTGCGAGATTTCGTGGTCGGCAAATTCGAATGGGATGCAGTGCTTCTTTAGTCCCTCCTGCGCGGCCATAAAGTTTTTGCGATCGGCGCGCATGGCCAGGTGCAGCATGTCGGCCTCGTTTGGGCGATCGGAATGGGAAGCGGACGACTCGTCGCGCGACCGCCTGGGAAACAGCGCGAGCGCGGTGTTCCCTTTGCCAATAAACACTGGCACGCCATTCCACATTCCCGGATAAAGCCGTTCGAAACCGAGGACGTCCATATACCAGGCCGCGGACTGCTCTACGTCGGCGACGGCGAGCGCAACGTGATCGATGCCTTCGAGCGCGAACATTGCTGGCACCTTCGCATCGGTGAAATGGCCGCGCACGCAGATTTGGCGCGAGGCGTTAGTGAGGGGCGCGCGTAGGGGCGAACTACTTCCGGCGCAGCGGAACGATGATTTCCTGGTCGCGCCGGGCCAGAATCACCTGGCCATCCTGGATGGCTTTGACCGTCAACTGATAGGTCTGGTTGCCGAGCTGCAGTCCGAATTGCTGGCCTTCCTCCATCACTTTTCCGTTGATGATGGCGAAGCGCGCGCCCTGATCGAGCGTGATCGAGCTGACGACGAAAGCGGAAGGAAGTATATCGGGGCCGGTGTGTTCGGTGGTGGTCTGCGTTCGGACCACCGGTTTCCATCCGATCGGCCAAAAGGGATTCCGGCCGCTCGCGTCCATCGCGAAGGTTGACTTGTTCTTCAGCTCAATTGCCGGGGCTTTTTCTTCTTCCGCGCGGGCGGAATGCAGCGCCACCGAACACAGGACCAGAATAGCGAATAGCTTTTTCATCGTTTCAAGATCGCGGTGCTGGCTGTGAGGGTGACCTGCTGGAACTGCTGATCGTCCGGCAGAGCCCGAATATTGACGCGGGTAAGCGAAAGGAGCGGCTCGCTGTTTTCCAGAGCGGCGACGGCCTTGCCGAGAATCGAGAAATCGGCCTGCGGCAATTCGATAAGCCAGTTGTGACGCATCCAGTTGGCGAGATCGGCTTCTTTGTAGGCGACACTGTTCTCGAGGCGCGCGGTGGCTTTATCCATCTGCTGGTTCGCGAAAAACGTTTTCATCCGAGGCGGAAACCAGGCGATGGGAGCGCCTTCGGGGCTGAGCGCTTTCAACGCGGCAAAACGGGTCGTGGCGGTTGTCGCCTGTTTCTCGAGATTGCTGGCTTTGGTGATTTCGTTTTTGGAGCTATCAATTTTGCCTTGGACCTCATTGATCGTGGCGAGCATCGAATCGCGGCTGCGGTTCAATGGCCCGAGGAAGAAGCTGAAGTAAACGTAAACCAGCACGATGAAACCGATCGTGCTCAACATCAGCTTCTGGATCTGATCTTTCGTGAGCTTTAACTGTTTCATTGTTTGGGAGTCCGGACGCGTCCGGGGGTGGCTGAGGGTTTCGCAGCCGGAGACAGGAAGGCGACGTTTAATCCGAAGCGCGCCATGTTCAGGTTCGAACCGCCGATGTTCACGATCGTATCGAGGTCCTCGAGCGATTTGAATTCGACCTTCACTTCGCCATAACTTTGCCCGAGCTGTTCCAAAAGAAGCTGACGCAATTCTTCCGCGGCGGCGCGCGGTTCGCGGCCGGCGGCCAGCCCTTCGATACTTACGGTGACCTTTTCCTCCTGGACGGTCCCATCGATGCTGGTTACCTGCGCATTGAGCGCCACGCAGCGAGAAAGTTTCTCCAGAAACGGCGCCCAGAAGAAGCGGTTGTCGATGATCCCATCGAGCACTTTGGTGGTGCTGATGATGCTGTTCAGCTCGGCCGAACGCTTTTGCGCTGCCGTCACCTTCGGCTCCACTTTGGACCATTCGTGCTGGACCTGGCTGAGGCGGTTGCGAATCTCCAGCGTCTGATAGGCCTTCCACATGTAAAAGGCCAGCATGAGCGCCCCGAGCGCGCCCAGCACCATCATGCCGATCTTGAGGGGATCGCGCTGGCGCTGCCGTTGTTCTGAGATCTCCTCGTGGAGGAGGTTGAGGTGGAGAGCCATGCGCGCGTCTTAGTTCCGCAGATATTCAAAGGCCGCGCCG
>DASQLH010000382.1:0-3202 GCA_035630155.1 Chthoniobacterales bacterium | reverse complement strand
AGTTTTTGCCGGAAGCAAAAGATGGAAATCGAAAAGATGGACGCGATCTGCTCCTGGAGATTCGGCGGAAAGGTTTTGATCTTGTGCGTTCGAAAGCTGAACTCGAGGCCATTCCCGATTGGCGACGTCCCAGACTTTTTGGCGTTTTTAGTTCGAGGGAATTGGCGTTCGCCGACCAGCTCGAAGCGCGGAGCGAACAGCCGAGCCTGCCAGACATGGTGCGTCGGGCGATCGAACTTCTGCAATACAATCGCGCCGGTTATCTTCTCGTCGTCGACGCGGGGTTAATGCGAAAAGCGGCGGAACAGAACGATGGCGAACATACCCTGGCGGAGATGGTGGAATTCGACCGAGCGGTGGCCGTCGCCCGCCGTTACGCAGGGGCAAAGTCAACCATCATTGTTTGTGGTGATGTTGGCGTGGGAGGATTGAATTTGAATGGCTACCCGTTCCTGAAAGATCGCGGCATTGCCATCCTCGGGTTGAACTCGGCGGGCGATCCCTGGCTCTCCTGGGCGACCGGCCCAAATGGCGGAAAAACCTATGGCGCCGCCAAACTCGCCACGCCTCCTGACGCGGCCGCCTCCCCTCCCGGCATACTTCAGGAGCCGGCGGCCTTTTATGCGCCAGCTGCGCTGGATACGGTGGATGACGTTGTGGCCTTCGGGACCGGGCCTGGAGCGGAAGCTCTACGCGGTTCGATCGACAACACCGCGATTTTCCAACTGATTCGCGATTTGCTCTAGGTTGACTTCGCGTCGCAGGTCGGCCGAGCGAACGCCACCCCAAAAACAAAAGCCCGTCAACCAGCCTGGGCCGATTGACGGGCTTTCGAAAGGGTCCGTTTCGTTAGGGGCTCGTGGGAACGAGCTGAGGAATAAAGGTGAACGGTGGCGGATTCGGAAGAGAGGGTGGCGGGCCTTCGGCGGGCGGTGCCGGAGCTTCCTCGTCGGGAATATCTTTGCTGTCGCTGATGTCCTTCGAATCGGCAACGTCCTTGGAGTCTGACGTGGTCTGCGCGCTCGAAAAGTCCCTGTTCGAAGCCAGGAGATTTCCACCGGTCGGGCTGGAGACCGAAATCTCGGCGACGGTGAACGAAGTGTCCGCATGCGATGCCGGACTCCAACGCAGCATGACATAGCGGCCCGTTGTCGCCGGGAAATCAACCGACGCGCGCCCCTGGGTGCCATCATCGATCGCTGAACCGACCGGCTTCAATTTCGCGAGAGCTTTGTCATCGAACTTCAACGAATTATTTTCGCCATCAACGCCCGGGAGCGTCTGGAGGAGATAAAAATCAACTGCGCCTGCCCGCGCCGAATAAACTGCGGAGAGCCGCCGAACCGTCGAGACTTTTCCAAGATCGATCACAGCGACTGGGGAATTATCCTGCGCGGAAAAGCCGAAGGAGGTCGCGGCCTGATCGTCGATCATGTTGTTCGCCAGCATGAGATCGGTGCCCGAGCTCACGTAAAGCGTGCGCGCCTTGGTGCGGACGCTGTAGTTGATCAAGGCAAAGCTGGCTTGCGGGCTGAGGTTGGATTTGGACTGGTCAACTGAGGCTTGGGTGGGAGCAATATCCGGAACCTTTTGGAGGACCACATCCGAAGCGAAGACGCTCGAGGCGGTGAGCAGGACACATCCGGACATTTTAGCGAGCGAAGAGGTAAGTGTTCTCATAATTTCCATATCCACAAAAACGATAGTAGGAGGTTTCCTGTTTTTCCGCAATAAAAATCTTTGGCGCCCAATCAGATTTCTGCCGGGTCCCCCGGCTCAGAATTGGATCATGGCACAAAGGCAAAATAATTGCCCGCTTTTTCTGCTGGCCGGCATTATTTCTGGCGCTGCGTCGCCAACCAGGAATCGATCGTCGGCACCTCTCGGATCGACCCCCGCGGGGAATGACGTCTAGCGGCTGGGGGGCGTTAAAGGCCGTTGCCTGACATGCACTCGAAAATGGAGGGCCGCGAGTTGGCACCAACCTCAGGGCACCCTTCAATCGCAAATGCTTGAAGTCCCGCGGCAATGCTCGTCGAGGTATTCGGACCTATTTTACGAGTCTCCTCATCGAACGACAGAAAAGCTATCGTGCGAATGGCCTCGGAACGCTCTGGCGAATTCTTGAACGAGAGCCTAATCATGGAAGAACGATCCAAGGTCGCTTGCGGTGTTATTACCCGCCGCGCCTGGCGCTCCTGATCGCCGGCCGCCGCATATCGCCGGGTCATAAAGAGCGGATCGGCGAAACAGAAAGCTGAAGAAAGACCCAGGACACCGATAACCAGGAGGAAGATTTTACGGACGGCGAATGGATGGATGCTGACTAATACCATAGGTGTTATGGTAATTATGAGCACCGGTTATGCCATACGAGCGGCACGGTGCCCAGATTCACGGCATGACTCACTGGACGGATTCTCTCCGACTCGCCGCCGCGCGAGATCCGTTCTCGCACGCACCTTCTTCGCTTTCGAGCGCTAGCTACGGCCGCGCTAAAGATCGGGTAAAGGCGAGATTATCCTTCGCCTCAACAAAGTCCGGCTGAATACGCAAGGCCGCTTCGTAATGAGCGATTGCAGCCTGGTACTCTCCGTCGCCGCGCATAATATCCGCCAACTCCTTGTGGGCGATTTGGAGAAGCGGATTCAGGGTGATGCTATGCTCGTAATGGCGACGGGCTTCTGCTCGAAGACCCTTGGCGAGAAGGATCCCAGCCAGGTTAGACTCGCACTTGCCATTTTTTGGATCGAGCGCGAAAGAGCGTTCGTAGTGTTCCTGGGCCCGATCCAAGTCCCCCAAGTCCTTCCAAGCGAGGCCGAGACAAAATTCAGCCTCTGCCAGGGAGGGATTGCGGCTGATGGCGAATTCATACTTGCGGAGAGCTTCCTCCACGCGGCCAGCCTCATGTAGAGCCTTGCCGTAATTGAGTTGGGCCTTGGGATCCTGCGGCAAGACTTCCGCCACTTTCGCGGTTCGCTCGATAGGCGGCACGACCCGGCCGACGAGCTGGGCGGCACAGAGCGCTCCGAAGGGAATGGCCAGCGCCGCCCATCGCACACTGTGGCGGGCCCATGCTGGCCAGAGGCGCGGCGAGGTCACCAAGGATGGCTTCGCTCCTTGGATTCCGAGCATGGTTCCCGTCTGAGGCTCACGGACTTTCCAAATGAAGCCGTCGTAATAAAAATGCAGAAGTGCCGAC
>DASQLH010000381.1:0-20125 GCA_035630155.1 Chthoniobacterales bacterium | reverse complement strand
GTTTGAGACAACGAAAAAGCGTGAGACGCGCAGTTGCGATTCCGGCGAGCCTCTCGCAGGGTGATTAACCGACATGAATATCGAATCTCTTCACATTGGGATGAAGGTGCGCCATCCGCAGTACGGCGTCGGCGTGGTCCGGTCGCTGACGGAACACACGGCGGAGATTGCGTTCGACGACGCGCCGCGCACGGTGGCGCCGGCTTCCAGCGATCTCGAGCCCGCCGAAGCAACGGCGACGCTGAGCGAGCTCCAAATTCCGCTATCGAACCTGATCCGCGACACGGCCCATGCCGTCGTCGAAGCGCTCGGGCTCGAGCAGAAAGATGTGGTCGTGGAAGGCCTGGCCAATCGCTGGCAGCGCGGCACCCTCGTCATGCAATCGGCCGACAGCTCGCTCCAGCCTAAGGAGGTGCCGCTCGAAACGTTCTTTCACAAGATCGTGATGATCCGGAACAATCTGCGTGTCCTCGAGCAAAAGGTGAATGCGAGCGACAAGCTGAGCGATGCCGACAAGTTCGATTTGCAACAATACATCACCCGCTGCTACGGATCGCTCACGACGTTCAACATTCTGTTCAAGAACAAGGACGACCAGTTCCGGACCGGCGCGTAAGCAGAGCGCTGTAGCCGCCCCGTTATGTCGGGGCGCCACAACGAACGCGGCGACATAGCGCCGCGGCTACAGCGCGCAAGGCGTGCAACTCGTAATCACGACAGCCAGAGCTTCATCTGCTCCGGCGTGAGATTTCCGCCGCAGAGAACGACGGCGACCGTTTGCTGCGCGAAGCGCTCCCGATTTTCGAGAATGGCGGCGAGACCTGCAGCCCCGGATGGCTCGAGCACAATGCCGAGATGCTCATGCGTCAGACGCATTGCTTCGATGAGACTTTCGTCCCTCACCAGAATCCCCTCGTCGACGACTCCCTCCATGTCCCGCACACATTCAGGAATCGGAATGCGCACGCCGATTCCATCAGCGATGGTCGAGATGGTATCGAATCGGACGACGCGCTTTTGCCGCCACGATTCCAGCATCGCCGGCGCTCCGGCCGATTGGATTGCCACGACACGGATCCGCGGGCGGACATCTTTCAAATAACACCCAACGCCACAAGCCAGCGCCCCATTGCCGAGCGGAAGCAACACGGCGTCGAACGGTTCTTTCCATTCCGCTAACTCCAATCCAATTGTCCCCGCCCCCTCGCCTGTTTCGACATCGCGCCCATCCTCAACCAGCCGGACGCCACTCTCGGCAGAGACGCGTTTCGCCTCAATCTTCGCCGCATCGAAGTCGTCGCCATTAAGAACGACCGTCGCTCCCAAGGCTCGCATCCGTTCCAGCTTAAGCGGATTCGCATTCACGCTGGCGTAAACCGTGAGATCGACCTCGCGCCTGCGACACGCATACGCCATCGCCTGCCCAAAATTTCCGGCACTCGCGGTGATCAGCTTTGTCCTGGGTGGAACCCTGGAAGCGAGAAATTCCGCGCCGCGCCCTTTGAAAGAGCGGATCGGGTTCGCGGTCTCGACCTTCACCACGATCTTCGCTCCTAAAATTCGCGACAACGAATCCGCCTCATACTGGGGCGTGTTCAGGAAAACCGGATCGATCGAGCGGACCGCGGCGCGGATGTTTTCGATCTTCAATCGGTGATCCATCGGGTCGTTCATTCAGTGCTCCCAACGATGATGAGAACAGCGGCGAGCGCGCAGACGATCCCGGCCATCTGCACCGCGCTCAGCCGTTCGCCGAGGACCAAGCGTGCGAGCAACACCGTGCTCGCGGGATAAAGCGAGGCCAGCGTCACCACGACGCTGAGCGGCCCGATCCGCGCGGCGGTCATATATAAAGCGTTCGCCGCCATATCGAGCGCGCCGCCGCTGACTGCGGTGACTGCGGCTGCGCGGCTCATTAACAAAGTCCGGCCGGTGACGAGCGCAATTGCGCCGAACAAAACGAGCGTGGCAAGTCGGGCGGCGACCAGCGGCCACATCCCCGCCGCCGTGGTCGTGCGCGCGAGGGAGAGAAAGAAAATGCCGACGGCCACACCTGAAAGCAGGGCGAGGCCGAAACCGGGCGGCAGCGCACGTGACTTCGCTTGTCCGGCCTTGGGATCCTGCGACGCCGGACGGCTGACCAACGCGATGGCCAGAAGGGCAAGGGCCACCCCACCCCAAGTCAACGGCCGCAAGCGCTCGCCCAACGCGAAGGCGAACAGTACCGGAATCATTGCGGCGATAACCGCCGTTGTCGGGGCGACGACCGCCATCGCGCCCACAGCAAGCGCTCGATACAGAAGGGCAACACCAATTCCGCCGCTCAGTCCCGCGACAAAACCCCACACCCAGTCGCGCGACGAAACCGATGCCGCAGGCAGGAAGGGCAGAACGAGTAAAAGCAGCACCAGGCCGACAGCCTGCGACACGAACACGGTGGCAATGGTGTTTGCGCGGCGCGCCGTCAATCCGCCGAAGAAATCGGCGGAGCCATACAGCACAGCCGAGCCGAGGGCGAGCAGCTCAATCATGTGATTCCCTTAATGTGGGAGGGACCTTTGTGTCCCGACTCCGGCCGCACAAGAAGAAGTCGCCGCACAAAGGCGCCTCCCACATTTGGGCTACAAGTCCCACTTCTTCGGCATCTTTTGCTTGAGCGTTTCGACCGGTTCAAACAAGTCGCCCATTTTCTCGACGCGTTTCAGGACGTTGTCGGATGTGAAGACGAGAAGCTTCGCATTTTTTTTCTTCAAGGTCGTTTCGACTTCGTCCCAGGTGACCGGCGTGGACACCGTGGGCTGCTCCTTGGCCCGCAAAGAGTAAACATTGATGGTCGTCTTGTGCTCGTCGTTCTGACTCCAATCCACGAATATTTTCCCGGTGCGCAATGCCCTGGCCATTTTCGAGATGACGAGCTTGGGATGCTCCCGCTCCAAATGTTCGCCGAGGGCGCGCGATAACGCCTTTGTTTGATCGAAGGTAGCGGCCGTATTCAGCGGCACGTAAACCTGCAACCCTTTCGAGCCGGACGTTTTGGCCCAGCTCTTCAGTTTCATCGTCGCCAGCAAATCGCGCAGCCAAAGGCCAACCTGGCAGCACTGGACGATGTCGGCCGGCGCGCCGGGGTCGAGATCGAACACCATCATGGTGGGGCGGGCGACATCCTTTTTCCGCGCGAGCGAAGTGTGCAACTCGATGTCGGCGAGATTCGCCGCCCAGACGAGGGTCGGGAGGTCCTGCGCGAGACAATAATGCATGTCGCGCTGGTTGCCTTCGCTCCAGACTTTCGCAGTCTTCACCCAGGTTGGCCGATGGACCGGACAATTCTTTTCGTAGAAGAACGGTTGATCCACGCCGTTTGGGTAGCGCTTCATCGTGAGCGGGCGGTCTTTCAAATGCCGGAGCAAAACGGGCGCGATGCGGATGTAATAATCGATGATCTGGCCCTTGGTGAAGCCGGCCTTCGGGTAGAGGACCTTGTTGAGATTCGAGACCGCGAGCTTTTTGCCCTCGACGACTAGCTGTGCCTTTTCGCTCATGTGTTTCCCAATCTATCGTCTCGGAGGCGTCGCGCGCGTTTCAATTTCACAAGGAGCGGCGATTTGAAATCGCCGTTTCTTTAGGTCGGCGATTTCAAATCGCCGCTCCTTGATGCCTTCAGAGCAGCGGGTAAAAAATCACCGCGGAGAGCACCACGCTGAACGCGCCCGCCACCACGAAGTGCCAGGTCCGGTCCAGTGAGACCGTCCCCAGCATCCGAATTCCGTGCCGCGGATAAACGAAGTAGATGGTGCTTTTGATAACGAGGCCCCAGCCCATGATCGTGACGATCATCGGAATCCCGTGCCAGACGTTGTGGAAGCAGATGATGAAGGCACCGAGAGGGAAATGGACGAAACCGACGAGCAGACTGCCGACTTCTTTTTTCTCGCGGAGCATGATGAAGAACTCCACCCAGGCCCGCGGCGCAAAGATGTGGGAGAGACCGAAGACGAAGAAATTCAGCGCGACCAATTTTTCGACGGATGTTTCCATGCCGCTGGTCTAAAGCGCCGAGCGAGAAGCGACAAGGTCGAACTGCGAGTTACTCCTGCTCCTGATCTTGATCATGCTCCTGATCCTTCGGAACGCGTGATCCCGGGATTAAGATCAGGATCATGAGCAAGAGCAGGAATCTTTGCTGCGCGGGCGCAACGCGTTAGCCCTAAGCGAAGAACCGCTCCGGCGAAAGCATCGGCTGCGGCTTGCAGATGCGCGCGACGCAATGCTCCCAGCTTTCGTGCCCGCTCAGGATCTCGATCTCGACGCGGAGGAAATAGATCGGCACATCCGTTTTCCCGAGGCGAGGGAAACGGACGGCATCTTTCTCGGTGGTCACGATCATCTCGAGATCGCGCCGGACGCAGCGATTGATGAAGCTGTTCAACTCCGCCTCGGTGTAGCGGTGATGATCGGTGTAACGCTTGGAGAGCTCGATGCGCGCGCCGAGTTTCTCCAGACCCGCTTCGAAGCTTTCGGGAGCGGCGATGCCGCAGATCGAACCGATGTAGGTGTCGCGCAAACGCTCGAGCGGGACCTGGTCGCCGGTCACAACATCCTGGAGATGGAGCGGCTTGTGCGCGCACTCGATGATTTCCGCGGTGCGATTGTAGCGGCGGATGCGTTTGATCAATTCGTCGTTCGGCTCGCCGGTGCTTTTGGTGATGAAGATGTAACTGGCCCGCCGCAGATTGCGGGGCGGTTCGCGCAGAGTTCCGCGCGGCAGGAGATATTCGTTTCCGAAGGGCGCCTGGCGATCGATCAAGACAATGTCGAGCCGGTGTTTGAGATGGAGATATTGCAGGCCGTCGTCGAGCAACAGCGTGTCGGCGCCGAGTTCCTTGATGGCAAAGAGCCCGCTTTTTACCCGGTCTTTATCGACGAGAACGATCACGTCCTTGAGGTTGTTCGCGAGCATGTAGGGCTCGTCGCCCGCGGTCAGCGAATCGAGCAGGAGCGTTTTTCCATCGGACACAATCCGCGGCGGCAACGGCTCTCTTCGACCGAAAATGTGCCACCATTTTCTCGGCGAGCGCCGGGGCACACTTTTGTAGCCGCGGCTGAGGATGGCAACACGCCGCCCGCCCGACCGCATGGCTTTGGCGAATTTTTCGACGATCGGCGTCTTGCCGGTGCCGCCGACGGTGAGATTGCCGATGCTGATGACGAGGCAGCCGAGCGTGTGTTCGCGAAAGATGCGGTGCCGGTAAAGAAAAAGGCGGAGCTGAACAAGCCATTCGTAGATAAAGGAGAGTCCGTAAAGGAACGCCCGGAGCAGCGCGGCCCGGACGCCATGGCGACGCTCGAGAATGACGTCGATGGCGAATTGCTCGAGATTTTCAGTGCGCTGACCCATGTGATTAATTTCGAATTTCGAATTTCGAATTTCGAGTTTGAAGAGTCCGCGCTCCGCGATTGTCGGCGGCGGTGATGACGATCCGCGCGCTGGCAGATGCGGCGGCGGCAAGCATGGCGCGGGATACTTTCTCTGGAGAGCGCTGGGTGACGGCGCAGATCGCGGAACCGGAGCCGCTCAGGAATCCGCCGAGCGCTCCGGCGGATTCGGCGGCGGCGATTACCTCCTCCAGAAACGGGATGAGTTTCTTGCGGAACGGCTGGTGGAGGTGATCGGCGAAGGCGCCGCGCAACAATTGATATTCGCGTGAGGCAAAGGCGGCGGTGATGGCGCAGGCGTTCCGAGAATTTTCCACGGCCTGGAGACGATCGATGCGAGAAGGCAGGAGGCGGCGCGCTTCGGCGGTTGCGATCTCGAAATCGGGAATGAGCAGGATCAAGTGCAATTGGGCGGAAACGGTGAACATCTGGCGTTCGAGGCCGCGGACAACGTTAAATCCTCCATAACAAGCGGGGGCCGCGTTGTCGGGATGGCCTTCCAACTGCGCGCAGAGTTCGAAAATCTCGCGGCGTTGCAGAGGGCGATCCGCCAGTTCGTTCAACCCGTGGACAACTCCGATGCGGATGGTCGCGCTGCTGCCGAGCCCGCGGGACTGCGGGATGTCGCCCACGATGGAACAGGCGAAGGAAAACAGCCGCTGCTCCGTCTGCTCGAAAAAGGCCTCGGCCGCGGAATTGACCATCGCCGGGACCCGGCCGCCACGACCGCGAGAAACGCTGACGTCATTATAAATACGGAGCGCGACGCCGAGGCAGTCGAAGCCCGGGCCAAGATTGGATGTGCTCGCCGGAACGCGGACGGTGACCTGTTGCATGATTGAGGCGATCCAAGGGCTAAGCGCGAGGCATTGTAACCACGCCGGCCTAACGGGCAAGAGACGGACGCAGAAGCGCCCCGACAAGCGAATCACGTATGACAGCTCCCTTCACCGTGAAAATGTCCGAATGGATCGACCCGGAACTGCACCGGGAGTTCATCGCGCAGCAAACTGACGCGTTGCGCCTCTGCACCTGCCCGGATGGATGGGTCGAGCGTTTCGGCGTGGATGTGCTCATTTCGCACAAGACCGACGCGGCCCTCGAACGGTTGAAGACCGAGCTCGTGCTTTGGGCGCTGAATGTCGATTTTAAGTTCCGGCGCGTGTTCGCGCGTTTTTTGCCGAAACATAACGCGGACCGCCAAACGCCGTTCATGATTCTGGGCGATCCAGATACGAACCTGCAAAGCACCGCACTCGAGCGAACGCTGTCCTATGCGATCGATTTCGGCGCGGGCTATTCGGTCGGCCTCTTTATCGATCAGCGGGAAAATCGCCGCTATGTGCGCGATGTGGCGCCGCGGACCTTGCTCAACTGTTTCGCCTACACCTGCTCCTTTTCGGTGGCGGCGGCGACCGTCGGGGCGAAGACGGTCAGCGTCGATCTCTCGAAAAAATCCCTCGCGCGGGGGCGGGAGAATTTCGCTCTCAACTCAGTGGCGACGACGGACCATCGCTTCATCGCGGATGACGTCCTGTCGGTCCTGCCCCGGCTGGCGCGGAAAGGCGAAAAATTCGACGTGATTATTCTCGATCCGCCGACGTTCTCGCGGTCGCATCGCGGGAAGGCATTTCAGGTGGAACAGGATTTCGAGAGATTGCTCCTGGCCGCGCTGGAGGTTGCGGAGCGCAATGCGCGGATTTTGCTTTCGACGAATTGCTCAACGCTGCGCGAACGGGCGCTCGAAGTGATGGGCCGCTTTTGTCTGAAGGCGACGCGGCGGGCCGGCGAATTCCATCAGGAACCTCCCCTCCCCGATTTCCCGCCGAAGGTGGGAGCGGCCACGGTGTGGCTGACGCTGCGGTGAATTTATTGTTCCCTGCTCATGATCATGATCATGATCCTGATCCTAATCCTGGGTGCAACGCCTGGAAAAAGATCAAGAGCATGATCAGGATCATGAGCAGGAATACATTTGAAACACGCGACAACGCGGCGGGATTCGATAGTTAAGTACCATGGACGAACAGTTTTCAGGAACATCGGCTGATGTCGCCGAGCGCGGGCTGCGCTATACGAAAGATCAATTGGAGCAGGCTCTCGAGCAGACGGAGGATTACGTGCGCGAAAACCCAGGGCGCTCGATCGCCTACGCGCTCGCGGCGGGTTTCATTCTCAATCGCCTGCCGATCGGCCGAATTCTTGGCGGCTTCCTGCGGCTCGCCTTAATCGCGTTCAAGCCGGCAATCCTGGCCTACGGCGCGACGAAGATTTATCAGGCCGTCCAGGGCAACGAAGATTAGCCAGGCGCCGCGCCTTATTTATCGAGGGTAAAGCCGACCTTTACGGTCACCTGCCAGTGATTGATTTTGCCATCCTCGATATGGCCGCGGGTTTCGACGACTTCGAACCAGCGCATGTTGCGGATGGTTTTCTGGGCGCGGCTTAACGCATTCACCACCGCCTCTTCGATGCTGGTCGTGGACGAACCCACCAGCTCGATTTTTTTGTAAACGTGATCGCTCATGCGCCATTGTTGGGCGCGGGCCTCGCGAAGACAAATCAAATATGGACGCGCCCCTCCTGTAGCCGCCGCCCTGTGGGCGGCGTGAGAACAAGCGCCGTCGCTCTCTCGCTTCGCATAGCGAAGCGGCTACAAAAGTTACCCCGGAGTTCCGCTGGCGCTTCACTCCGGGCTTTGATCCTACGGCCCTCCGGGCCTTGCGCTGTAGCCGCGGCCCTCGGCGGGTTGCGCGCTTGTAGCCGCGGCGCTATGTCGCCGCGCATGGAGCCGAGGGCCAGCGGAGCTTGGCGCCCCGACATAGCGGGGCGGATACAGCGCTGAGAACGGCTACAGCTTTTCCATTGAGCGCGGCGGCGAGATCGCTAGCCTCTCTTTGCCATGGCCGAAAACATCGAGTCACACCTCGTCGAGAAACGCGTTTTCAAACCGGCCCGGGCCTTTGCGAAAAACGCCCGGATCAAGAGCCTCGAACAGTATCGGCGGATGTATCGGGAGTCGATCAATCGCCCGGAAAAATTCTGGGCGCGCGAGGCAGGCGAATTGGTCTGGCAGAAGCGCTGGAAGACGGTCCTCCAATGGAAGGCGCCGTTTGCGAAATGGTTCATCGGCGGCAGGCTGAACGTCTCGGAGAATTGCCTCGACCGGCACCTCACGGGCGCGAAGCGAAACAAGGTGGCGATCCTCTGGGAAGGCGAACCGGGAGACAAGCGGGCCCTCACCTTCCAACAGCTCCATCGCGACGTCTGCCGCTTCGCGAATGTCCTCAAGCGAAACAAGATTCGCAAAGGCGACCGGGTCATCATCTATATGCCGACGATTCCCGAGGCGGCGATCGCCATGCTGGCCTGCACGCGGATCGGCGCGGTGCATTCGGTGGTGTTCGGCGGATTCAGCGCGGACAGCATCCGGGACCGGATCGCGGATTGCGGAGCGACCGCGGTTATCACGGCGGATGGCGGTTACCGGCGCGGCGCGATTGTTCCGTTAAAGAAGAACGTGGACGAGGCGTTGCGCGGGGCGACAACCGTGAAACGCGTGATCGTGTTTCGGCGCGCGGGGAACGACATCCACATCGAGGAAGGCCGCGATGTCTGGTGGCATCGCGAATTGGAATATGTGGACGCGCATTGTCCGCCGGTGCCCTTGGATAGCGAGCATCCCCTTTACATTCTCTACACGAGCGGCTCGACCGGAAAACCGAAGGGCATTCTTCACACGACGGGCGGTTATCTCGTCCAGATTTATTCGACGATGAAATACGTCTTCGATGTCCGCGAGGAAGATGTTTTCTGGTGCACGGCCGACGTCGGCTGGGTGACCGGGCACAGCTACGTCGTCTATGGCCCGCTGGCGAACGGCACGACGACGCTGATGTATGAGGGCGCACCGAATTGGCCGGAGCCCGACCGTTTCTGGCGCATCATCGAGGAATATGGAGTAACGATCCTCTACACCGCGCCGACGGCGATCCGCGCCTTCATCCGCTGGGGCGACCAATGGCTGAAGAAGCACGATCTTTCCTCGCTGCGCCTGCTCGGCTCGGTGGGCGAACCGATCAATCCCGAGGCGTGGATGTGGTATCGGGAAAAGGTGGGCGGCGGGCGGTGCCCGATCGTCGATACCTGGTGGCAGACGGAGACTGGGGCGATTATGATCACACCGCTGCCGGGTGCGATCCCGACGAAGCCGGGGAGCGGAACGCTGCCGTTTTTCGGCGTGGATGCGGCGATCGTAAACGAAAAAGGAAATGAGGTGGACCCGAACGTCGGCGGAAAACTGATCATTCGGAAGCCATGGCCTTCGATGCTGCGGACGATCTACGGCGACAAGGCGCGGTACAAAAAACAATACTGGAGCGAGTTTAAAGGACGTTATCTCACCGGTGACGGCGCGCGACGGGACAAGGATGGATATTTCTGGATCGTCGGGCGGATCGACGACGTTTTGAATGTCTCCGGCCATCGACTCGGGACCTCGGAGATCGAGAGCGCGCTGGTCAGCCACGCGAATGTGGCCGAGGCTGCAGTGGTCGGCCGGCCCGACGAGATGAAGGGCCAGAGCGTCGTCGCGTTCGTTACCGTGAAAGGTGGAGTGGCGGTGAGTAATTCGCTCAAGGCCGAACTGCGCGAGCACGTCGGCATTCACATTGGCGCGATCGCGAAGCCGGACGAGATCCGGTTCGCCGAGGCGCTGCCGAAAACGCGGAGCGGAAAAATCATGCGGCGATTGCTGAAGGAAGTTGCCAGTGGGAAAACGGTGACCGGCGATACGACCACGCTGGAAGACCTGAGCGTGCTGGCGAAATTGAGCGCGGAGGAAGAATGATGTCGTTTGGGGCATTCGCCTCAAGGAGCGGCGATTTGAAATCGCCGTTTTATTGGGTCGGCGGTTGCAAACCGCCGCTCCTTGAAAAAACTACCGCGAACGACGCCGGCGAGGCTTGGCGCGGCTTCGGCCGTTTGGTTGGATGTCAGTGATCGTTAAAACGTCCAGTGTGCTGAAGTATTCCCCGTCCGCCGCATATACATTGCAGGTGCGCCGACTCGGAGAGAACGTCAAGAAGTCCGGATGCGGGACAGTGTAGGTTTCGCCCGAAGCCGTCACGAGTTGAAAAGAGCGAAATGGCCGGGCATCCAGAAAAACCTCTATAGCCTGCACAGTCACAGCGCGATAATACCTTAATCCTGGGCTCCTTGAAAACGTCTTTGTCAAAACCCGACTTCAGCTAGCGTTATCCCCGTGAGTTTCATTCGAACAGGCTTCCGCGAGATCGGGCTGAAGATTCGCCGGCAGAAAACGCGCATGGCGTTGAAGCACGAAAAGCGCGTGCTCCAGAAAAGCGAAATCAACCTTGGCCGGGAAGGCTGCTCGCAGGCGGTCAATTTTCCGGAAGTGCGCAATGAGATCGTCGCGCTCAAAAAGCTGGAGCAGGAACAGAAGGAGGTCGCTTTGCGGATTGCGCAGATCGAGGAGGGCATCCGCAAGATCGAGTTGCAGCGGGAACAGAACGCCAAGGAGCAACACGAAGCGCTGGCCAAGCTCGAGGAGGAAAAAAAGCCGGTCCTCCAGCGGCGCAATGAAGCCAAGGCCAACGCCGATGTCTGCGATCGTGAGCTGGCCGGAGTCGAGCGCCGGTTGCAGGAGAACGACGCGGCCGACCGCGACCTGTTGAAGAAGCTCGCCGAATTGCAGGCGCAGATGCCGCCTCCGGACGATCTCGACGCGCAAATGGCGGGGATCAGCGCGCGGCGGGTGCGTTTGCCGGAAGAACGCGCGGAAGTCACGCGGGCCCGAATGGGCAGCGCGGATGCCTGCCGATCCGCCCGGGAGAAACTGGCGGAGCAGGAAACCGCGCTGGCTGCGATGGAAAAAAACATCGCCAAGATCCGCGAAGAATTCGAAGCGCGCGATCGCGTTCTGAATGAGAACAGCCGCGCGCAGCAGGAGGCGCTCAAGGGCGCCCGGGGCCATCATCAAACCGTCGAGGAAAAGAAAAACCCGGCCTATCTGAACATCGGCCGCCATCTCGCCACCCAGGGGATCGCCCCGCCGAATGCGCCGCATTTGCTGGCGGAAGTGCAGAAACACCGCGCCGCCGTGGAACGCCACTCACAGCACACCGCGGAGCTCGCCGTCCTTTCCAGCGAGATCGACAAACAGGAGCTGCGGAAATTTTATTTTGCAATCGTTTCCGTGCTCGTCTTGCTGGCCATCATTGTCCCGCTCATTTTCCAATCGCCGCCGAAACGCGAGTGGCTGCCGAACGAAACGGAGGCAATTCTGTCGGCCAATCTCGAGCAGCTTGAGCGCGACGAACTGCCAAAACGGTGGCGAAAAGATCAGCCGGCCGAATGGCAGACCGTCCTGGCGGGATTGATCGGCAGCGCGGCGCGGACCCCGGTGCTGAATTTGCAGCGCGATGCGATCCGGGTGACGCGAGCGCTCGCTTCCGCCGGTGGCGAGCCAACCCACGAATACGTTTTGGTGGAAGCGCGCACCGATGTTTCCCGCGTCATCAATTCCATCGAGCGCGACAAAGCCTTTGAGCGGCGGACGATCAGCGGGCTGCCGATGTGGTCGCGTCCGGAGTATGCGCTCGCCCGGGTGGGACCGCGGACGCTGGCGATCGGCGGCGACAGGGAAGTGGCGGAGCTGGCCCGCGTGCGACTGGGCATCTCTCCCGACCTGAAAATCACGGGCCCGCTCTTCGATCGTTTCCAGTCGTTGAAAGAGTGGAACGCCGTCCGTCTCGTCTCGCGCGAACCGGCGGCGCTCTCCCGGATGTTTTCGCCTATTTTCGACAAGGAACTCCTCGATGCGTCGAGTCTGCTGGGGCTTTCCCTCTCCTTCCAAGCGCCCGTGAAAGCCCGGCTGATTCTTACGACAAGTTCCGCGCAGGCCGCGGGCGACCTGGCGGCTCGGATCCGGAACGAGCCGCAGCGGTTACTCAAGCTCCAGGACTCCGATCTTCTTCTTTACGCGCAGCCGCCGGCGGTTGAAGCAGACGGCGCCAACGTGGAATTGCGCTTCGATGTTCCGGAAAACAGCGCCCGGCTGATGTTGCAGCGCCTGGCCAAGGTAGGCCCTGCGCCCACCGTCGCGGAAAATTGACGTTGACTGCTTACGTCCCCAATCCGTGATGTCGCCGCGATTATTTAAATGCGCACTCCTGGGATTCGCGCTCCTCATCGGAGCGTGGCCGGCCATCGGGCGCGACAAGACCCCGGCCAGCGGCAGCGATTTTGTGGACATTACCAGTGTCGACTCCAGCATCCTCGTCGAGCTGCGCTACGCGGGTCCGAACAACGTAACGCGCCGTCCGCTTTATCCGCCCGGCACGCCGGCGATGGTCCGCGCGAGTGTCGCGGAACGGCTCGTAGTCGCCCAAAAATATCTGAAGGAAAAAGGGTATGGCTTGAAAATCTGGGACGCCTACCGGCCGCGCGCGACCCAGGAAAAGCTCTGGCAGATGATGAAGAACCGTTCGTATGTGGCCAACCCGAAGGAAGGCGTCGGCTCAATGCATGTTCGCGGCACCGCCGTCGACGCCACGCTGGTAGATTCGGCCGGCCGCGAAGTTCCCATGCCGACCGATTTCGACAGCTTCACGCCCGGCGCGCTGATCGAATACAAGGGCAACAACCCAACGGTGCGCGCGAACCTGAAGCTGCTCCAAAAGGCCATGGCACACGGCGGCTTTTACGGATTGCGGACCGAGTGGTGGCATTTCTGCGCGCCCGATTGGAAAAGATATCCGCGGGTGCCCGATCTTAAGTTTGCGGCTCAATAGCGCCCTCCTTCGCCATGCTCGAAACCATGCTCCGCGATCTCCGACAACCGGAGTATCTGCACGTGCTGCTGAATCCGCTGCCGATCTACGGTCTCCTGGTCGCTTTGCTGGGATTGATCGCGGCCACTTATCTGCGCAGCCGCGGCGGCCAACTGACCGCGCTCGTTTTGATTTTCGCCTGCACGCTTTCCGCCTGGCCGGTCGCGTATCATGGCGAACAGGCCGAAGACCGCGTGATGGTCGCGGTCGATGATGATGGACGAGCCTGGCTGAAAGCGCATGAACACCGCGCCGAAACGCTGATTTATTTTTATTACGCGCTCGCCCTCAGCGCCGCCGCCGCGATTTTCGCTCCGAAGAAGTGGCCGAAAACGGCGCGACCTTTAGTGTTTGCGACAATGCTGCTGTCCATTGTCTCGTTAGGCTGCGGCTTTTACATCGCCCATGCCGGGGGGAAAGTCCGCCACCGCGAATTCCGCACCGTTCCGCCGCCGAAAACGTCGCAGTCCGAGCCTCGCTGAGAGCCTCGGCTGATGGTTAGCGAAAACCGCGATCAGATTTGAGAAACATCGAATGAACCCGATTCAGCTCAAAATATGCTGAACGGGTGCGACTTACAAGGGGCGCACACTCAAAGGCGAGGTTTGAGATGAAAGGGGCATTTTAAGCCCTTTTCCGAAAGGTTTGAGAACGGTTTCCTTCGGTCCTGGCGCACGCTTCCCTCGCAAGACACCGAAAGTTTCGCAAAACCTCTCCAAATCCTTCTCAAACCCGTTTGCGGATTACATTAGCTCGTTATGGGGCGCTTCCCGCGACCCGCTGTATCAGTTGGTTAGCTGGTTGGTACATCCCGGAGGACTGCATGCAGAACCAAGGAAACGACGGCAACGAGAAGCGCTGCGTATAAGAGCATTTCACTCCGGCGATATCGTGCGGGGTATATGTGCTACGCATGGCGACGGGTGCCGCGAGTCCGCAGCGCTTCGCGAATTAGCTGCGGCGGACCAGAGAGGGCGCCATCCGCAGTAAAAGCGTTTAGTCATTTCAGAAGTTACTGTCAGGCCTTCCCGCCGCCAAATTTATCGATTGGTTAAATGATGTTACCGGGAAATAGTGGCAAAGAGCTGCAAGATAAATCCCAATAAGATACATACCATCCCAAGCTTGGACCGGTGGCTGTGTTTGCGATATTTCGCTTGGTTCTCCCGGGTTATTGAGTCGTCCATCGCGTTGTACGGAAGGATCGAGTGGCCTTCCGGCGTGATGCGAATCACAGGCGGACCGTATAGAAAGAGGATTATAACGCCGATAATGTCGAAGATGAGTCCGATAAAGTTCAGGGTGCCCGAAGGCTCAAAATGCATAATCGCGAGAGAACTAAGGTATGGCAAACATCTAACGAGATACTGGCGCTTTAAGGCAGTCTTTGAAGACGCCTTAGGCGTATGATCGCACAATTTACTGAGGAGGAAACACTGCAGGCGAGACGGACCATCGCAGATTTGAAAATGACAGGCAAGGAACGTCCGGGAATGGCAACGCGCTGAGACTGCACCCTCCTCCAACCTTCTCCCTCAGGGAGGAGGAACTGGTGTCGTGACTGATAAATAAGCGTGACTTGTTAGGCTGGGGAGCGCACGCGCCTCGCGTGCTGGCAATGGCGCCTCGCCATTGCGAACTTTATCTTCCCGCTCACCTGAAGAGCCCGCGCTGCCAGATCGTTTCGGCGAGGGCGCCGAAACCAGCACGCGAGGCGCGTGCGCTCCCCAGACAGCTGCCCGAACTCGCCCGCTGTCGCCCTTTCTTCCCTTTCACGACACTGCTTCCCTTTCTCTCCCTGTGGGAGAGACGGACGCGGAGCGCCAGTGAGGGGATGGGCGTGGGAATGGGAGCGAGATGAGGTGAGGGATTGCCATTTACGTGACCGCCTTTTAACAATCGAGGTGCTGTGGCGACGGAACCGAATCGGGAAGAACGGGATGTGGAAAGCCGCAGCGGGGCGCTGAAGAAGCCGCTGGGGCTGTTCGATCTCGTTCTGACTCAGATTCTTTTTGTCGTCGGATCGACCTGGGTTGGCACGGCTGCGAAACTGGGAAAGGCACACCTTTTCTTTTGGCTGCTCGCCATTTTGCTTTTCTACATTCCGCAGGCGGCAGTCGTGATTTATTTGAATCGGCGGATGCCGCTCGAAGGCGGCATTTATCAATGGGCGAAACTCGGCTTTAACAAATTCGCCGGGTTCATCGTGGCCTGGAACCTCTGGCTTCTTTCCATCACGGTGATCGCGCTGGGCGGGATGTTTACCACCACCAATCTCGCTTACGCCATCGGCCCAAGTGCCGCCTGGATGCCGGACAACAAATGGTGTGTGTCGCTGATCAGTTGCGCGCTGGTCACGGGCCTGGGCTGGACAGCGGTGCGAGGATTGTCGTTAGGCAAATGGGTCCATAATGTCGGCGCGTTCGCCATGCTCGCAGTCTACGGCGCGCTGATTTTTTTGCCGCTGCTCGCCCTGGCCCGTGGTGAGTTGAAAAGTTATCAGCCGTTGGAAATGGTCGCGCCTACCGTGTCGCTCTTTTACTGCTTCAATATTTTCAGCAAACTCGCGCTTGGAGCGCTGAGCGGATTTGAATATGTGGCCATTCTCGCCGGAGAAACGCGCTCCCCGGCGCGCGATATTGGGCGCTCGGTCCTTATTGCTTCGCCGATCATCGCGTTGATGTTTATCCTCGGCACCAGTTCGGTCCTGGCCTTTATCGGCGATGAGCCCATCGATCTCATCGGTCCAGTCCCGCAAGCTTTGCGGCTCGGCCTGCATTCCTTCCCGATCGCCGGAGCGATCGCTTCGATGGGAATTCTCCTGATGATGATTCGATCGATTTCCGCGACAAGCGTTCATGTCACGGGCAGCTCGCGCCTGCCCATGGTGGCCGGCTGGGATGGGCTCCTGCCGGCATGGTTTTCGCGCCTGCATCCGCGACATAGGACCCCGGTCAATTCGATCGTTTTCGTCGGCGCACTGACTTTGGTGATTTCGATTACGAGCCAGATCGGCGCCGGCATTCAGGAAGCGTTTCAGCTCGTGGATAACGCCGCCGTCGTCTTCTACGGAATTGTTTATCTGATGCTGTTCGCCATTCCCCTGGTGGGCGCGAAAGCGGTTCGTTCCGCCGCCCCAATCTGGCTTCGGGTAGCCGCGATCTCGGGCGCGGCCGTGTGTTTGGTGGCGATCTTTTTCACGGTCTATCCGATCATCGATGTGCCGAATCCGCTGATCTTCGGGGCGAAAATTGCCGCCGTTACGATCGCCGCGAACGCCGTCGGAGTGGCCATTTATGTCACCGGTAACAGGCGGTCATAAACTTGACGGCTTTAAGCCGTCAAGTTTTCGGACGCGGATGAATCGATGACCCAACGCAAATATTCGGGCGATCCTTCGGCGACTCGGAGGCAGATGATTTCCGGCACGTCGTAGGGATGGAGCGATTTCAGTTTTTCCTGGAACGCGGTGGAGCGCGCCGCGGTCGTCTTGAAAAGAACAAGCGTCTCGTTTCCCTGCTCGATCTTTCCCTGCCAGCGGTAGATCGATTCGATGGCGGGAATGATATTTGCGCAGGCCGCAAAGTTTTCTGTGACCAACTGCCGGGCGATGCGGCGCGCGGTGTCGATGTCGGGGAACGTGCTGAAGGCGAGGAAGACTTCTTCGGCCATTATTAAGGGAGTGTATCAGCTGTTCCGGGGAGCGCACGCGCCTCGCGTGCTGGCGATGACGCCCTCGTCATCGCGGACTTTCCCCCGAGACAGGAAGCAAAGTTCGTTGCGGCGAAGGCGCCGCAACCAGGTCGCCGCGGCGACCGCTCCCCAGATCAGATCAATCGCCACTACGCAAGCTGGAGGGCAGCCGCGCGGCAGATCCAGCCGCCGCCGAGAACGACATCGCCATCGTAAATAACGGCCGCCTGTCCGGGCGTGACCGCTTTTTGCGGCTCGTGCAATTGAATGCGCGCGCGTCCGTTCTCGAGTGGCGTGACCGTCGCGCGAGTGCCCGGATGACTGTAGCGAATCTTCACGGTGACTTCAAAAGGCTCGGCGGAATCGCGCCGTTCCATCCAATTGACTTGGTCGATCTCAAAATCGTCGGAGACCAGATCTTCGGCGGAGCCGACAATGACGCGATTCGTGGCGGGATCGAGATCGATCACATAACGCGGCTGCGGGGAACCGCCCGGCAAGCCTTTGCGCTGGCCGATGGTGAAAAGCTCGATCCCTTCATGTTCGCCGAGAAAATTTCCCTCGAGATCGTAGATGCCGCCGGCATGGAATTCTTCCTCGCCAAGATGCGACCGGAGAAAGGCTTTGTAATCGTTACCCGGCACAAAGCAGATCTCCTGGCTGTCGGCTTTGTCGGCAACCTTCAGGCCCAGCGAACGCGCGATCTCGCGGATGGCCGGCTTCGACATGCCGCCGAGCGGAGTGAGGGCGCGCTGGAGTTGCGGCTGGCGCAGACTAAACATGAAGTAGGATTGGTCCTTCCGCGGATCGATCCCCTTTCGCAAAACGGCGCGATCGGAATGATGCTCGATGATCGCGTAATGCCCCGTGGCGATGTAATCGCAGCCGAGCGCTTCCGCCTTCTTCCAGAGATTTCCGAACTTGAGCTTTTCGTTGCACATCACGCAGGGATTCGGCGTGCGGCCGGCCTGGTATTCGCTGGAGAAATAATCGATGACGAGCCGCTCGAACTGGTCCGCTTCATCGACGACGTAATGCGGAATGCCCAGCGAATGGGCCACGCTGCGCGCGTCCGCCACAGCCTGCGGCCCGCAGCATTTGTCCTCCGCGCGAGAGATGCAATCCTGCGGCCAGACTTTCATGGTCACGCCGACGACATCGTAGCCTTGCTCGCGCAGAAGGTAACCGGCCACGCTGGAATCGACGCCGCCGCTCATGCCGAGCAGGACGCGCTGTTTGCCGGGTTTCATAGTGGGCAAAGTCAGGGCAGACGGCGGCGGGGTCAATCCCGTCTGCCGCCGGTGACGGCGGCAGCTACAACGCGCTTTCCGGGGGCCAACGAGCGGACGGGCACGCTCACGAAAGGGCTTTCGGCGAGGGTAAAGCGCCACGGAAATTCCTTGGAACGGCTGATGCCGATACGCGGGTCAGCGACGACGGGAGTTTGCGCATTCTCAGCCGGCAGAAGGCAGTGGCGCGGGTTGGCGCAGATGTTCATTTCGTGATGCCGCTTGGTGATGTCGAGCGCCTGAGCAAGTTTGCCGGGCCCGGAGCAAAGCCGGCGAAGATCATCCACGCCGCGACGTGCTTTCATCAGGGCGAGGCCGCGCCGCGGCTCGAGGGCGCGAATCAAAACCAGCCCGCTCCGCTCGCCGCCTTTGACGAGGAGATTGAGCATCCAGTGCACGCCGTAATTCATATAGATGTAAACGGCGCCGGCGACGTTGCGCTCGACGAAGGCCCGCGTGCTCGGCCGGGTAAAGGTGTGGCAAGCCTCGTCGTTCAGGGTGAGATAAGCTTCCGTCTCCACAATGATCCCGGAGCATTTTCCCCAGATGAGGTGGGTGCCAACGAGCTCCCGCGCGCAAACGAGCGGATCGCGCTGGAAAAAAGAGGCGCGGAGCCTTCCTGTTCCCTCCACGAGAAGTTAAGGAGCCTGCGGGGGCATCGGTTCGTAATAAACCGGCAATGTCACGCTGCACTCGACCGGTTTGCCATCACGAAAAGCGGGAATGAACGACGCCACGCGAAAATCCTCCGCGGCGGCCCGGCGGAATCCAGCCAGCGGCGGCGTTTCCGAAATGATTTTCAATTCCTTCATGTTCCCGTTGGCGTCCACTTTCAGCGCGAGCTCCACGATGCCGCTCAGCTCGGAGGTGAGGCTGTCGCCGGGATAATGGAGGCCTTCAAACTTCGAGCCGGGGCCGACAAAAGGCTGCGGCCCGACGAAGTCGCTTTCCTTTTTTATCTCTTCGGGCTCCTGGTTGGCAAAAATCCGGAGACGCGGTTTTCCATCCACGACCTTGAAAGTCACGGTGCCAAAAAATAAAACGTGAACGGTCTGCCGGTTGTGGATGGCGGGGACGAAGACTGCCGTGTCGAGGCATCGCACGAGCTCGCGTTCCAGGAGCGTCGATTCCGGCGTGCCGCGATAGGTCCAAACGTTTGCGATCTCGCCCGTCGTGCGCACCGAGCAGGAGAAGGAGATCGAGGCGTCTTTTTGTCCGTCGCGGATCAGGCCCGCGGTATCGAGGCGGTTGATGACAGAAGCGGGGCCGGCCCCGAGGAGAGCGGGGCGATATTGCGGCAACTGCGCCGCGGTCGCGGCCGGCGAAGCAGTAGGCGATGCGGCGGGCCCGGCGGGCGCCGTGACTGGAGTGGCGGTAGGCTTCACCTTCACCTCCACCTCGGCGGCCATGAGAGTTCCGCCAGCCAGCAAAGCGGTTGCGACCATTAAGAAAAATCCACGCATGACTGCCTACGCAACGCAGTGCTTGCTCTTTCGCAAGGTCAATCTCGCCCTGTTTTGCGAAGAGCGCCCGGCGAGCGCCCAAATTGACCGCCGAGACGTCGCGGCGGCCGAATCATTTCTTGCCAGACTTTTTCCCGTGGGAAGATCCCGGGCCGCGCGCCTTGCCGGGCCCGTGCTTGCGCATCTGGGGCGGACGAGACTGGACCTTCGACCGCTTGATTCGTTGCTGTGGCGGAGAAGTGACCCGGGGCGCCTGCTTTTGTTGCTGTAACTGCTGTTCCTGCTGCGCCCGGGCCGCCGCCTCGTTCGCGGCCGCGCGCGACATCTGGAGCGATGGCGGCATGCTGCTGTCGATCGGGAGAGGATGGCTCTGGGTTTTGGCCTGGGAATGCAA
>DASQLH010000380.1:0-3583 GCA_035630155.1 Chthoniobacterales bacterium | reverse complement strand
ACTCCCGGCCGTCATCGAGAAAAAACCGTTCTACAAAAAATCATGAATGTTCCTGACGATCTTTTTTACACTGAGTCGCACGAGTGGGTCCGCGTCGAAGGCGAGAACGCGCGCGTCGGCATTAGCGATCACGCCCAGGCGGAGTTGACCGACGTTGTTTATGTCGAGCTGCCGAAAGTCGGCGCGAAGGCCGAGGCGAAGGGCCAAATCGCGGTCGTGGAATCAGTGAAGGCCGCGAGCGATATTTATGCGCCGGTCAGCGGCACCGTTGTCGAAGTAAACAAGGCCTTGGAAGGAAATCCGGCGCTGATCAATACCGACCCGTTTGGGGAAGGGTGGATTTTCCTCCTGAAAATGGATTCGCCGGACGACGTCAAGCAACTGAAAGACGCGGCCGGTTATCGCGCCGCGATCGGCTAGCGCTTCGCCTTCACCCGAACCTGCACCGGAGGCGCCGGGCTGAGCATTTCTTCGACGAATCGGACAAGGTCGTCCAGCGTTACGGCGGCCGCGAGGAAGCTGTAACCGCTGATAAATCCGCCGGTCATCACCTTCTTTTCCGTAGCCGGATTTCCGCTCAAGAAAAGAAAGGGCGTGTCTTTGAGCGCCGGTTCGTTTTTGAGCTGGCGATTCACATCTTCGCCTTCTGAGCTTTTCGCGCCATCAAGCAAGACAAGGTCGGGGCGGAACCAGGGAGCGGCGTGCTGGGCCAGGCGAACGTCCGGCTCCACCTTGACCAGATACCGGCCGGTGCTTTCGAGCGCGCGCCTAACGAGCGCGGTCATTTTCGGCTCGTGATCCACCAGCAGGATCTTTTTCAAAAACTTCACGCTGGCCCTACCAAGCATCGGATGTGCCAGCGTTCCGCGAGGGGACTACGGAGTCAGCGCTCTAGCCGAAGATGCCGAGATTCGGATGGGCGAAGCGGCCGATATTCGGCAGCACGGTCGGCAGGTCTGATGGGCTGACGCCGAACCAGGTGGCCAGCGTGGCCGACATTTCATCGACCGACGTGGTGGGAATCCAGCGGCCCTGGCCGGTGTCGTCGGGTCCGTTGACGGCGAGCGTCGGGAAGGTGCCGAACAATCTGCCACCCTGGACGGCGCCGCCCAGGACGAATTGATGGCTGCCCCAACCGTGATCGGAGCCGGTCCCGTTCGTGGGAAATGTCCGGCCGAAATCCGAGGCGGTAAACGTCGTTACATTCTGGGCGACGCCGAGTTCGTTGGTCGCGGCATAAAAAGCGTTCAGGGCCTGGCTCAATTCCGTGAGGAGATTTGCCTGGCCGTTGAGTTGATCGCCATGGGTATCGTAGCCGCCCACGGAGCAGAAAAAGATCTGGCGCTGCATGCCGAGATTGGTCCGGGCGGCGATGAGCCTGGCCACCATCCTGAGCTGATTGCTCAGGGAGGTGGTGGGGAAAACGGTTTGGAGCGCGGGCACACCGGCGAGCGCGGAGGTGAGGAGCTCGTTCGCCGCGATCGAGCGCGAGACCGTGTCGGAAAAGGCCTGCTCGAACAAATTGTTATGCGGCAGGGCGAGCAAATCCTTGAAGGCCTGCAAACGCACATTCGCGTTCGCGCTGCCATCAAAGCCGGCGAGGCCGACGCTGCCATTCGAAGAGACCGTGTAGGGAATAACGGTGTTTCCAACTTCGAAGGTATTCGTGCCGGCGATCGAGATGCAGAGAGAAATCTTCGAATCGCCGTTAAGCGACTTGAGTACGTCACCCATTCGGCCGCCCCACCCCGTCTTCGAAATCTGGTCGGGCACGGATGTTTGCCACTGGACGGATTGGTCCGCGTGGGAAAAGAGCTGCGGCGGAACGGCGGCGCCGCCCGCGAGGTATTGCGCGCGCGTGACTGGCGCGACGAGCGTGCCGACATTCGCGACGATGCCGAGCCTGCCCTGGTTAAAAAGCGATTGGAGCTCGACGAGGTTCGGGTGGAAACCGAAATCGCGGCCGTCGCCATTCTGGAGCGTGAGGGGAAGAAGAGACGCCTGCGGAATGGAGAGAGCGCCACGCGCGGCGGCGTAGGAGGCATAACCGCTCGCATCGCGCGGGACGATCACGTTGTTCGCATCGTTGCCCCCAAAAAGGAACAGGCAGACGAGCGCCTTGTAATCGCCGCCGGGGATCGTGGCCGCACTCAGGCGCCGGAGATCGAAGATGGTATTGAGCAAACCGGACGTGCCCAGAGCGGCGCAGGCGGCCTGGCGGATGAAGGTGCGGCGGGTAGGTGCGTACATAAACTATTTGTCCACGGTGTACTCAGGCGAATTGATGACGAGATAGAGCGCCGTTCGCGTGCGCTCGGTGGGATTGGTGCCCGGAATCTGGGTGACGGCGTTGATGAGGATGGTTCTCATCGCGGGCGACATGTTTCCGGCCATCAACAAAGTGTTGAGGTGATCGACGAGCTGCGTGGGGTTCGCGGCCATGGCGATCTCGTTCGAGAGATTCAGTGTGACCCTGGCCGTCGAAGGTCCGAGCCCTCCATTGATGCCTGTCCTCAGATAATTCGCGACAGTGACAACTGTGGTTTCATTCGTGATCTCGAGCTCGGGGCTTTTCAAGCCGGCTTCAGCGATGGCGCCCGGCGCTGAATAATCCGGACTGAAGAAATTGAAGACGGTGGGCGAATGCATCGCCTCCTGGCCGAGATTCGCGTTGGCGTTGCGGATCGAGAATTTGCCGTCGGGCGAGGAGGCATTGAAGGCGCGCAAGAGATTCGTGAGGCGAAGAACCGGTTCCCGCGCGTGTCCTGCGCCTTGCGCCGTCTTCGCGCTACCGCGCGCGTCATAATCCATCAGGATCGCGCGCACGACGGCTTGCAAATCGCCGCGAACGCCCTGCCCGTTGTTATTGAAAACCGACGCGACGCGATAGAGATAGCCGGGACTCGGATTGCTCGTGACCAGGCGCTGAATCAGTTGCCGGCAGATGAACGGGCCGACGTTGGGATGATTGAAAACGGTGTCGAGCGTCGTCTTCAAATCTTCGGCGGCGCTCTGGTTGGCCGGAAGCATGACGCCATCCAAAATGGTTTTCGCGTCGAGTGAATGCCGCGTGGGCACGTTCACCATTGGGCTGCGCCAATTGGCCGGCGGATTGAAAATGTAGGGCGTAGTCGCCTGGAAAAACGTCCAGCCCGTGCAGACAGCCGCAGTCCCAAGAATGGCGTCCTGTCCGTAGGTCTCGATCGGAAAACCGGCCGCGTCCAGGGTCAGGCTTCCGTCGAGATTCAGCCGGTAAAGACCGATGGAAAAAAGCTGCATGAGCTCCCGCGCGTAGTTCTCGTTAGGGATCCTTGTCCGCGCGGCGTTCGCCCTGTCGTTCCGCAACATGTCGAGGTAACGCCCCATCGCGGGATTCAAGGTGATGTCTTCGAGGAGCTGGCGGAAATTGCCGAAGGCGCCGCGCACCAACACGTCGTAATAGGTCGGAAGCGCGCCTGGCTGTTCCCCGAGATTGCCGGTCGTATTCGAAACCACCAGGATCTCGCTTAGGGCGAAGGCGACGCGCTGACGCAATTGGTCGGGCCCGGCGATCGCATGGGTCCACCAGGCATCTCGCGTTTGG
>DASQLH010000379.1:0-4833 GCA_035630155.1 Chthoniobacterales bacterium | reverse complement strand
AACGGCGGCGGGAAATCGCTGGTGCTGCGCTCGGGCGCGGGAAGCATCACGATCAAGCCCTTTTCGCCGGAAGTAGCGGCCAGATAATCCGGAGGGCGACATGAACGACCTCCGTCTCGCGCTCGATCAGTTCCAAAATCCGGGGAGCGCACGCGCCCTCGCGTGCAGGTTTCGGCGCCATCGCCGAAACACGATTTTCGTGAATCAGGAAAAAGTTCGCGATGGCGAGGCGCCATCGCCAGCACGCGAGGCGCGTGCGCTCCCCAGGAGGAGAAATCCATGAACGACCTTCGTTACGCGCTCCGCCAGCTCCGGAAATCGCCGGGCTTCACTCTCATCGCTGTTCTGACGCTCGCACTCGGCATCGGCGCGAACACGGCGATCTTTAGTGTCATCTACGCCGTCCTACTCCAGCCGCTGCCGTATCCGGAAGCGGACAAGCTGGTCATTCTCACCGAGACCGATTCGAACCAGCCGACGATTTCCGTTTCGTATCCGAACTACGTCGATTACAAGCGCGACAACACGGTCTTCGAACATCTCGCTGTTTCGCGTCGCGAATCGTTCAACCTGAGCGGCCTTGAAGGGCGGGCGCCGGAGCAGATCCAGGGCGGCCTGGTCACGGCCAATTTTTTCAAAGTGATCGGGCTGAACCCGCAGCACGGCCGGGTGTTCACCGAAGAGGAAGATCGCGTGGGCGGACCGATGGTATGCGTCATCAGCGACCGCCTCTGGACGCGGCTTTTTTCCCGTGACCCGAATGTCCTCGGACGCGCCGTGAACTTCGGCAACGAGCCCTATACGATCATCGGCGTGATGCCGCCGCAGATGTTCTCGCCGCGCACCGCGGAGGTTTGGTTTCCATTGACCCGGCGAACGGCCGATGAGGTATGGCAATCGCGCGACAATCATCCGGGCTTGTTCGGTTGGGGCCGCCTGAAGCCAGGCGTCACGGTCGAGAAGGCGCTCGCGGAATTGAAGGAAATCGCCGCGCGCCTTGCGAAGCAATACCCCGATTCAAACACCGGCGTCAGCGTGACCGTCACGCCGCTCTTGGAAAACCAGGTGGGCGATTACCGGGCGAGCCTTGGACTCCTGCTCGGCGCGGTCGCGCTCGTTCTGCTCATTGCCTGCGCCAATCTCGCCAATCTTCTCGCGGCTCGCGGCGCGGCGCGCGCCCAGGAATTTGCCGTCCGCGCGGCCGTGGGCGCCTCCCGCTGGCAGATTATCCGCCAGCTCTTAATAGAGAGCTTCGTCCTGGCGCTCTTCGGTGGTGCCCTTGGGCTTTGCCTCGCGGCGTGGGGCCGCGATGTTCTCGTGGCGCTTTCGCCGCCGGGCGTTCCGCGTTTTCAAAATCTGTCGCTCAATGGCTGGGTCCTGCTTTTCAGCCTGGGCCTTTCTTTCGTCACCAGCGTCCTTTTCGGGCTCTGGCCCGCCTGGCAAATGTCGCGCGCGGATATTCAACTGGCGCTCAAGGCGGGTGGACGCGGCAGTTCCGATGGGGCGAGCGCGCGGCGTTCGCGCGATCTGCTCGTCGTCGCCGAAGTGGCGCTCACGCTGATTCTCCTGAGCACGGCCGGGCTGGTCATGAAGAGTTTTGCCAACGCCAGGAACCTCGGCCTCGGTTTCGATCCGCATCTCCTTCTCTCGGCCCGCGTCGATCTTCCGGAGCCGAGTTATTCGGATCCGACAAAGCTTTTAAACTTTTCAGAAGCGCTCATGGCGAAACTTTCGGCGCTGCCCGGCGTCCAAAATGCCGCCCTCGCCTCCAATCCGCCCCTCATGACAGGATGGCAAACCTCGTTCGCGCCGGAAGGAATGCCCGAACCGGAGCCGGGCAAGGCCCCTTCCGCGGAGATGGCCGTGGTCACCGCCGGTTATTTCCAGACCATGAAGATTCCATTGCTGCGGGGCCGGGCCTTCGAGGCGCGCGACACCAAAGACGTGCCGCCGGTCATGATCGTCAGCCAGTTACTGGCTGACCGGTGGTTTCCCGGCCAGGATCCAATCGGCAAACGCATCAAGATAAACAACAACATGTGGCGAACGATTGTCGGCGTCGCGCCGCACCTGAAAGTTTATGGCTTCGAGGAAAGCAGAACGTTGCCCCAGGCGTATCTGCCGATGACGCAGCTGCCTCAGACCGGGTTGGTCGTCTTGCTCCGCACGACACTCTCGCCGAGATCGCTCGAGAAACCGGTGCGCGACATCGTCGCCTCGCTCGATCCCGCCCAGCCGGCGTTTGAGTTCAAGACCATGCAGGAACGCATCGAGGAAACCTGGGCCACGCCGCGCCTGATGAGCTTTCTCCTGGTTTGCTTTGCGGTGCTGGCTTTGACCCTCGCCGTCATCGGCCTTTACGGGGTGATGGCCTTCAATGGTTTGCGCCGGATGCGCGAAATCGGAGTGCGCCTCGCCCTCGGTGCGATGCCCGCGCAAATCCGCACCATGATGCTGAAGCAGGGTATGCGTCTGTTGGGCGCCGGTTTGGTTCTCGGATTTGTCGGCGCGATCGCGCTTTCGCGCCTCATTCGCAGCCTGCTCTTCGGGGTGAGCGCCAACGATCCGATCATCTATTGCACCGTCACTTTGGTTCTGGCGGCTGCTGCCCTTTTCGCCTGCTGGATTCCCGCCCGTCGCGCGTCGCGAGTTAACCCAATGATCACGTTGCGAGCCGAATGATGTAAGCCTTATGAACGTGCTGCCGGTTCTTCGTTCGGACTCCTCGGCCACGAATCCTCGTTCCCAAACTCTGTTTGGGAATACCGATGTCCTGGCAACTGCGTTGCCTCTCCGGTTACGAAACAGAGTTTCGAAAACAAGTGCGTTCCCAAACAGAGTTTGGGAACGAGAGGAGACAGCAAATGACAGCCTAAAAAGAGAAGGAGAAAGATGAACAACATTCGCTACGCTCTTCGCCAACTTCGGAAGTCTCCCGGATTCACTTTCGTCGCGGTGCTCACCCTCGCGCTCGGCATCGGCGCGAACACCGCCATCTTCACCGTCGTCCACGCCGTCCTCGTGGCGCCGCTCCCTTATCCGGAGTCCGACCGCATTTTCGCGGTGCAATCGCGGAATTTGCAGGAAAACAACCCGCGCGAAGCCGTGGCGCCCGCCGGTTTCCGCGAGCTGGAAAAGCAGGTGACCTCGTTCGAAGCCATCGCCGCCAGCCGCTACAATTACGATAACCTGACCCAGATCGAGAAGCCGACCACCGTGACCGGCAGTCTCGTCACACAGGATTACTTCCGCGTCTTCGGCGAACGCGCTCTGATCGGTCGCACCTTTTTGCCCGAGGATGCGGTCGCCAACGCCAAGCCGGTCGTCGTCTTGAGTCACGACCTTTGGCAAAAACAATATGGCGGCCGGGCAGACATCATCGGCCAGTCCATCACGATTTCCGACATCGCGCACGAAGTCGTCGGGGTCATGCCGCGCACGTTCAAGGACCCGTTCAACATCCCGGTCCTGTGGCGGCTCTTTCCGACGGAAGGCAACGAAAACGCGGTGGCTAATTCGCGCTTCTGGGGCGTGCTCGGGCGAGTGAAACCGGGAGTGCCGGTTTCCAGCGCGCAAGCCGAGCTGACCACCATTGCGGGACGCTTCGCTCAGAGCGACCCGAAATTTTACAAGGGCTGGGACTTCTTCCTGAGCCCGCTGCACGAACAAGTGGTGGGCGATTTCCGCGAAGGCCTGTTGCTCGTGGTGGGCGCGTCGCTCGTCGTCCTCCTCATCACTTGCGCCAACGTCGCCGGCCTGCAGTTCGTCCGCGCCTCCACTCGCCAGCGCGAAGTCGCCATCCGCCTGGCCCTGGGCGCCAGCCGCGCCGCGATCGCGCGGGAACAGTTGATCGAGTCGCTCATGCTCGTGGCTCTCGGCGGAATCGGCGGTCTCTTGATTGGCAGTTGGGGGCTCGACCTGCTGCTCGCGGGCCTCGCGAAGGATTGGATTCCGCGCGCCGACGAAATCGCGTTGAATCTTCCCGTGCTGTTTGCCACGGGCGTAATGGCCCTGGTCACCGGCCTCGTCTTCGGCCTTTTTCCGGCCTGGCGCGCCACCAGAGTCGATGCCATCGACTCGTTGCGGGACGGAAGCAAAGGCTCGTCCGGTCTGCAATCGGTCCGGCTCCGCGGCGCGCTCGTCATTGCGCAAATCGCGCTCACCATGGTGCTGCTCGTTTGCGCCGGCCTGGTCTGGAAAAGTTTCGCCGCGATCGTGCGGGTCAATCCCGGGATCCAGATCGACAAAACGCTGAGCATGGTCCTCACGCTCGCGCCGACGCGTTACGACAACTCGCAAAAGCGGACCGATTACTACCGGCAGGTGCTTGAGCGCGTGAGCGCCGTGCCCGGCATCGACGCGGCGGCTTTTACCCAGACAATGCCATTTACGTGGGGGATTCCCGCTACGTTTTCGGTTTATGGCTCCGCCGATGATGCCGCTAAATTCCCGCCGGCTTTCTACGATTCGGTCAGCCCCTCCTATTTTGGGACGATGCGCATCCCGTTGGTGGCAGGCCGGACCTTTGCCGAGACAGACGACAGCAAGGCGCCGCCGGTCGTCGTTTTGAGTCAATCAACCGCGAAAAAATTCTTCCCGGGGGAGGACCCGATCGGCAAACGGCTCCTGCTTCCACCGAGCCGGCAGCAGCCAAATCCCGTGCCGCTCGAAGTGATCGGCCTCGTCGGCGACGTGCCGCGCAACGGTCTTAACGCCAACACCCCGTATCAGGTTTACGCGTCGCTAAATCAGCGCGCCTGGCCCTTCGCAACGCTCCTGGTCCGTTCCCCGTTGCCGGTCGAAAACCTCTCGCAAAGCGTCCAGCGCGCCGTC
>DASQLH010000378.1:0-4564 GCA_035630155.1 Chthoniobacterales bacterium | reverse complement strand
CAACTGCACCTCCTGCTTCTCGTCCGCTTCGCGGCGGAGCATTTCGTAAGTCTGCGCGATGAATTCGAGCGGCGGGTTGCTGCCTTCGATAAAAAATTCCTGCACCCGCGTGTCGGCGTGATTGAAGAGGAGATCGCAAGTCGCCGCCTCTCCGTCGCGTCCGGCGCGCCCCGCCTCCTGGTAATACGCCTCGACGCTGCCCGGCACATCGAAGTGGACAACGAATCGGATGTCCGCCCGATCGATCCCCATTCCGAAGGCGTTTGTCGCCACCACAATGTCGCGCCTGCCTTGCATGAATTCGTTTTGCGCTTTTTCGCGCTCTGCGTCGTTCATGCCGCCGTGGTAAAGAATGCTCGAAATCTTCGCCAGCTTCAGCGTCTCGGCGACCGCCTCGACCCGCTTGCGCGTCGAGCAATAAACGATCCCCGTTCTGCCCTCGCGGATCAGCGCGTGAAGCCGCTCGTATTTCTGCGTTTCGTTGGCCACGTGGGTGATCAGCAACTTGAGATTCGGGCGAGCAAATCCCGCCACGAATTCGCGCGGCTCGCGCAACGCGAGATGGGTGAGAATATCCCGGCGCACCTCCGGCGTCGCCGTGGCGGTGAACGCCGCCACCTGGGGGCGGCCGAGCGTTTCGAGGACTTGATCGAGCCGGAAATAATCGGGCCGGAAATCGTGGCCCCACATCGAGAGGCAATGCGCTTCGTCCACCGCAAAAAGGGCGATCGTGCTCTGCCCGAGCGCCTCGAGGAATGAGCGGCTGCGGAAACGTTCGGGCGCAATGTAAACCAGCTTGAACTCGCCCCGGGCCAGGGCGCGGATTCGCTCCTGCTGTTCGCTCAGGCTGAGCGAGCTGTTGATTAACGTCGCCGAGATCCCGCGGCGCTGAAGCGCGTCCACCTGGTCTTTCATCAAGGCGATGAGCGGCGAGACGACGACGGTGGTTCCCTCCAGCAAAAGCGCCGGCAATTGATAGCAGAGCGACTTGCCGCCGCCCGTCGGCATCACCACCAGCGCATCGGAACCGCTGGTAATGGCGGTGATGACCTCCTCCTGCGCATCGAGAAACTCTCGAAACCCAAAATATTTTTCGAGAACGTCGTGAGGGGTCATAAGAACACCAATTCTGCCGGATGCGGGAGACGCGCACAAGTGCGAGCCAAGAGTTTGGGCTTGTCGCGTTCGGGCCAGCAGGTCACATTGCCGTCGTGACGCCTTTTCAGGCATCCCCCGGAGCAAACCCAGGAAATAGGCGACTTAATGACGTCTTTTTTTACGTCATGATGACGTCCAATTCTCGTTAGACGATGAGCCACTACACGCTTACGAGCGCGTTGCTGTTAACGGTTCTTGCAGCCTTCACTGCAGAAGGCGAAGCAGCCGACATGACCCAAGATGTGAGCATGGTGCAGTTGATCGCCACGCCCGAGAAGTTCGATGGCAAGTTGGTCGGTGTTCTTGGGTTTCTCAACCTTGAGTTCGAAGGGGACGCTCTTTACTTGCACCGCGAAGACCTCCTCCAACGTCTGCACAAGAACGCGGTTTGGGTAGATCGCACCGAAGCGATCGAGCGTGACACAAAGAAATTAAACAAGCATTATGTTCTGATCGAGGGCACTTTTGACGCTCGCGATCATGGGCATATGGGCCTTTTCGCAGGTGCTATTAAGGATATCACGCGCGCCGAAACCTGGCCGCCAGCAAAAGTTCATTTCAAAGACTTGACTCATCGTTCGCCGCTCTTGCCCGACGAGCGAAAGCTTATCGGCTCGTGGGAGGCTTCGGTACCCACGACGGGCGTTCGGTGGATCGAGACCTATGAAGCAGACCACACGTATTGGAAGGTGTTATTCAAGGAAGGCGAGCCTTCGCTCGACCAAACTGGCCGGTGGTACATCAACGAGAACGATCGGACGCTTATCAAAGATCCCGGTACGTCGCGAGAACACTTTGTTGTGATTGACGATATCGGCGAGAACGCACTGACAATGGGAAAAAAGCGTTTCACGCGATGCCGGCGTCCTAAGAAACCTTCCAAGTGATCGCTCTCGTCATGCGTCGTCTAACCGTGCGATGGAGCGAACGGCGGACCGCTGTGCGCTCCACTTTTTGAGATGACTTCCGCACTTCAACTCCGATCGACGCGCGCCCTCGTCCGCCGTCGCTCATCTTGGTCTCGTTAGACGGATTCCCCGCATGACTCAGAAAACCGCCCCAGCCGAAGCCGAGCCGGAAAACCAATGCTGCTTTTGCGGAGGCACCATTGAGGGCGGCGCCAGACTCGCACTGGAGATTCCACATTCCGATGGGAGCAGCCAGGAACTTGCGTCTCACATCGCATGTTTCGAGGATCGCTTGCATCCCTCAGTTCCATTCATGAAGCCAGAGGCCGAGGCCACGCCAACCGTCTAACCAATCGCTGCAGCTAACCGCTGGCCGCTCTGATGCCTCGCCACAAGATTATGAAAACACCTCAATTGCAATCTGCGTTCGCTGCCGCCAGCGGTAGCTGAGCTCTTTCTCGTTAGGCGTAACGATGCGATCCCTGTTCATCATCTGCGCGCTTTTGGCTTGCTCGCCTACGAGCGCGTTCGCTGATTTGGATGACGCACGGTTCCACGGCCACACCGAGGATTTCCGCTATGACGTTTGGATGCGCTTCAAGCCCGCACCTCCAACACCTCACTACCCCGACGCGCCGAAATATTGGACGGTCTTTGATACACTCCGCGTCATCATAAATGGCCGTGAGATCAACGCTCCCAAAGCAGCTCTCGAGGGCCTCTTCTGGCCTCATCCATCGCGAGTTCCTTATCCCGGACCGGACAACACGTTGCGCGTTCCCGTCTCTGGGGGCAGCGGAGAGTATTCCTACGAGGCGGTGCTGGTCTTTTCGAAATCGCGTTTTCTTGCGGTCGAGCGGCGGGATCACGCCTCCAGCAAATGGAAAGTTATCAAGTATGGTGCGCGCTGAAACGCCTAACCATGCGATGGAGCGAACGGCGGACCGCCGTGCGCTCCATTCCGAGATGACTTGCACACTTCCACTCCAAGCGACGCGCGTTCTCGTCCGCCGTCGCTCATCTTTTTCTCGTTAGGCTGCTCGCGCAATGTCTCCAGAAATCATAGAGAAAGCCTTCGCGCCCATTCGCGGAATCCCGTGCTGGAACGTTCGGCAAGGGCACGGCTCTTTTTTGACGCTCGAGTTTGGTTCGCCTGAGCTGAAGATTGGCGAGGTGATACCTCGCAGCTCGGATGACCCCTACGCGTATGCTCGCCGCTTCATATCCATCCACGGCGACTCCCATCTTTGGATTTATTGCTGTGGCTGGCGCATCGCGCAGGACGGAAACGTCCTGGCCTGTAACGAATCCACCAAGGAAAGCATTGCCACAGCCTGCCGAGCCTTGGAAGGCCAGGGTTTCAGCGAGTTCTCATTTAGACCCGAGTCTGGCTCCAGCCGTTTTATGTTCGATCTGGGTGGAAAGATTTCGACAGGGCCCTACGACGATGAACTGCTTGAGCAGTGGATGCTTTACTGCGCCGACGGAACGGTTCTCACTTATCGCTCGGACGGTCTTTTTAGCCACGGCCCAGGAAATACCAGTAAGGAATCGTTTGAGAAAATCACCGCAGTCTAACCATGCGATGGAGCGAACGTCGGACCGCCGTGCGTTCACATTTGAGATGACTTCCACACCTTCACCCCGAGCGATGCGCGGCCTCGTCCGCCGTCGCTCATCTTGTTCTCGTTAGATGGTAACGTCACGTCGCTACTGGGTCACACTCTCTGCCCTGGTCATCATTTGCGCCGCAGGACTTGCTGTTGCGTGGCTCACGCTCTATCCAGTATGCCACCTCGGCATCATTCGAGCGCCTGAGGTGGTCGCCTCGCGCGGCAATGTCGAACCGAGCAAGAACCTAGCGATCTGGAACGGGAGCTATCACGGCCCAGATTACGAAGACTACTCGAAGATTTGCAATCGCTGCTGGATGGCGTACCACCCAGCGCTGGGCTTTTGGGAGCGCGCGAGCGAGGTTCCCGACGCATTTCACCGGCCCCTGAGGGCAGCGATTCGGAATGTTCCACTTCCACCAGCGGATCACGTTCACTTTCGTGTTGTTTACACCCAGCGCTTTCGTGATCATCAGTTCAGTGAGTCCGTAGCGTTTTGGTGCGACGATATTCCGACAGTTCTCCAGCCTCTGCGCGATTATGCAGCCGCACACAACCTCTTCTTCGGTATCGATGAGCCGGCGCGCAAAGAAGGTCAGCGGTTCGTTTGTGTTGAGACCAATCCACCAACCATCTAACCATGCGATGGAGCGAACGGCGGACTGCTGTGCGCTCCACTTTTAAGATGATTTCTACACTTCCACGTCGAGCGACGCGCGGGGTCGTCCGCCGTCGCTCATCTTTTTCTCGTTAGGCGGCTTTGCTCCGGGCGTTGCAAATCGTGTCCACAGATCGCAGATTTCCGCAGATTCCTTGGACTCATCCTCATGCATCGTAAGCCGCTTACGATAGAAGCGTTTTGGGTCGTTACTGGGCCGTCTGAGC
>DASQLH010000377.1:0-4315 GCA_035630155.1 Chthoniobacterales bacterium | reverse complement strand
TGGACATCGGCCGAAGCATCGCGCACCAGCATCTCGACCTTCTCAATGTTCGCCGGCTTGGCGCGCGAGAGTTCCGTTCGGCGATAACTCAGCGTGACGTGCGAGCCGCAAGTGGCGAGAGCGATCGCCGTCTCCAGCGCGGAGTCGCCGCCGCCCACCACGAGGGAATTTTGGCCGGCGAATTCCTTCGGGTCGAAAAGGCGGTTGTAAACCTTGTCGAGTTCTTCGCCGGGGACATTGAGCTTTCGAAAATTCCCGCTCCGCCCTATTGCCACGATCGCCCGCCGCGCTGTGATCGCGCTCTTGTCGTCCTGGTGCAGGAACAGTTCATTCCCCTTCCGCTCAATGCTTTCGATTCGTGCATGAGCCACTTCGATTCCTGCCGCCCGGCGCTGCGCTTCCATTTCCTCGAGCAACGCTTCCTTCACGTCCGCGGCAAATTGCAGACCGCCGTCGAGCTTCATCTCCGTCGGATAGGTGTAGATCGGCTTCGCTTTCGGAAAATTAACGACTGTCGAAAAAATCTCCGTCGCCTCAAAAACCGCGAAGTTTAGCCCCGCCTTTTTCGCCTCAATCGCCGCGGAGATGCCGGCTACGCCCGCTCCAATGATTGCCAGATCGAGCACTCCGTCTTCCGCCTTCCTCCTTCCGCCTTCCTCCTTCAGGATCGCCCGCACCGCCTGCGCTCCGGTGTGCGAGGAAAATTTCAGCAACGGAATGCCGGTCAGATCTCCGACGATCCGCACGCCGGGTTGAGCGGTGATCCCATCGGGTCCCGAACCCGGCAATTTCTCCACGGTGCCGGCCGGCCACTGCGTATGGAGCCATTTCGTGTAACGTTCGATGATTCCGGGCATCGTGGAGCTGGGAGCCTCGGCTAGGTTGTAATTTGCAATGCACCCGGCGAAAAGAAAATTCCCGCACAACCGGGGTGAAGACGCGCAGCGAAGGAGTGGGATGACCAAAACCAAACGCCGATATCCAATTGGAGCCGAGCTGATCGATGGCCAGGCGCATTTTCGCGTCTGGGCTCCGAAGGCAAACCGGCTCGATGTTGTGATCGAAGGAAAATCCCATGCGCTGGAACGCGAGGCGTCCGGTTACTTCTCGGGCGCGGTGACGGCGGGGGCAGGAACGCTTTACCGTTTTCGGCTTGATGATGCGGAGAACTCTTATCCCGATCCCGCCTCGCGCTTTCAGCCGGAGGGGCCGCACGGTCCGTCGTGCGTTGTCGATCCGGAGCAGTTCCAATGGACGGATCAGAACTGGGCCGGAATCAAAATGCCGGGGCAGATCACCTACGAGATGCATGTCGGCACGTTCACGCCGGAAGGGACCTGGCGCGCGGCTGCGAAGGAATTAGCGGAGCTGGCGCGGATCGGTATCACAGTCGTCGAGATGATGCCGGTGGCGGATTTTCCCGGCGAATACGGCTGGGGTTATGACGGGGTGGATCTCTTCGCGCCCAGCCGTCTCTACGGAACGCCGGACGATTTGCGCGCGTTCGTGAACGAGGCGCATTCCCTCGGCCTGGCCGTGATCCTCGATGTCGTTTACAACCACTTCGGGCCGGACGGGAATTATCTGGGGGTTTACTCGGACGATTATCTTCATCGCGAGCGCGGGAATGAATGGGGCGACTCGATCAATTTCGACGGGGACAATTCGGAGCCGGTCCGGGAATTCTTCATCACCAACGGCCGCTACTGGATCCAGGAATTCCATTTTGATGGCTTCCGCTTCGACGCAACCCAGAGCATTCACGATGAGTCGGACGAATACATCGTGGGCGCGATTGGCCGCGCCGCGCGCCTCGCGGCGGGCAAGCGGTCCATCATCCTGGTGGCGGAAAACGAACCGCAGGACACAAAGCTGATCCGGCGGCGCAGCGAAGGCGGCGATGATCTCGACGGGTTATGGAACGACGATTTCCATCATAGCGCCTACGCCGGGTTGACCGGGACCAACGAGGCGTATTATTCCGATTATCGGGGGCGCCCCCAGGAATTCATTTCCGCCGCGAAATACGGCTATTTATTTCAAGGCCAGCCGTATTGGTGGCAGGAAGCCGAGCGCGGAATGCCGACCTTCGGCACGCATCCGGCGGCATTCGTCTGTTTCATCGAGAATCACGATCAGGTTTCCAACAGCGCGCAAGGCACGCGTATGCGTTTTGAAACATCGCCCGGCTGCTACCGAGCCATGACGGCGTTGCTGCTTCTCGGCCCCTGGTCTCCGCTCCTTTTTCAAGGCGAAGAATTCGGCGCCACCAGCCCTTTCGTCTTTTTCACCGATGTGGGCGATGCGAATTTGAAGAAGGCCATTCGCGAGGGACGCTTCTTCTTTCTCGCGCAGTTTCCTTCGCTGGCCACGCCAGAGGCGCAGCGCGAATTGCCGGACCCGACCGACCGAAAAAATTTCGAGCGTTGCAAACTAGACTTTTCGGAGCGCGCCAGGAACTCCCAATTTTACGACATGCACAAGGACCTGATCCGGCTGCGGAAAGAAGATTTCCGGTTTCAAAAGCAAATTCCCGGAGGCGTGGATGGCGCGGTCCTGGGCGAGAGAAGTTTCGTGCTCCGGTATTTCGGCGAGCAAAACGACGAACGCTTGGTGATGGTAAATTTTGGACCACCGCAACCGTTGATCCCCAGTCCCGAACCACTTCTCGCTCCTCCGTTCGGCTTTGAATGGGAGGTGATCTGGTCGAGTGACGATCCACGCTACGGTGGCCCCGGTATCACCAAACCTTTTTCGGACGAAGGTTGGGCGCTGCCCGCCGAGTCGACTATGGCGCTGCGAGCCATTCCGCAAACCAGACCACGCCGCCAACCAAAGGAAAGACATGCGCCCAAAGCTGAGCAGTAATCCGGTCGCGGTGCGGTCGATGGCCTGGGATCCGACGCACCCCTCGCGCGAGTTGCTCCTTAATCGCGAATGGCTCGTGACCAATGGCCTGGGCGGTTACGCCTCGGGCACTGTCTCCGGCGCAATCACCCGGAAATATCATGGCCTTCTCGTCGCGGCGTTGCCCGCGCCGCTCGGCCGCGTCGTCATGTGGAATCACGTCTCCGAGTTCCTTCACTTCGAAGGGGACGAAGTGGTGTCGTTAGGTGCGGAAGAACGCGCCGGTGGCCAACTCGACTTGAAGAGTGCGGAATGTCTGCGGGAATTCCGGCTCGAAGACGGGATGCCGGTCTGGGTCTATCACGTCCGCAACTTCGTCGTCGAGAAACGCGTTTCGATGCCGCATTTGCAAAACACCGTTCATGTCAGTTATCAGATCACTGGCGAAGGAAAACCGCCGCGACTTGAGCTGCGGCCCGCTTTTCATTTCCGGCATCACGAGGACGCGGTCGATGTGCCGTTGGCGGAGCCCTATCGGCTAAGCGCCGTCGATGAGCGCTACGAAATCGTCTCGGCCCGCCGGAAATTCGGCGCGTTACGGATGCGGCTCTGCGGAAAGGCAACGGCGTTCACGATCGCGCCGGCGAGAATTCATCAGGTGGTTTATCGCACCGAACAGGCGCGCGGCTACGCGCACGAAGGCCAGCTCTGGAGCCCGGGTTTTTTCCAGGTCGACCTCGCTGATGAAAAAACGGCGACGCTCATCGGGTCCACGGAGCCGTGGGACATCATCGACGTCCTGAGCCCCGCGGAAGTGCTCGACTCCGAACGGGAACGGCGCGCCAGGCTCCTCGTGGACGCCGACGAGCGCGCCCGCGAAGGCGTCGCCGCCGAACTGGTTTTCGCGAGCGACCAATATGTCATCACGCCGGCGGGTCGCGCCGAAGAAGCCGCGCGGGCGCACGCCGCGGGCGATGAAGTTCGCACGGTCATCGCCGGCTATCATTGGTTCACCGATTGGGGGCGCGACACGATGATCAGCCTGGAGGGATTGACGCTGGTCACCGGGCGTTGTCTCGAGGCGGGATACATCCTGCGCACCTTCGCGCATTACGTTCGCGACGGGCTGATCCCTAATATGTTTCCGGATCGGCAAAAGGAAGGGCTCTATCACACCGCCGACGCGACGCTCTGGTTTTTCCACGCGCTCGGGCGCTACCTGAAAAAATCAAACGACCGCATCACTCTGCGGCTCCTGTTGCCGATCCTGGTCGATATCGCCGAGCATCATCTGCGCGGGACGAAATTTAATATTCACGTCGATCCCGAGGACGGGTTGCTTGTGCAAGGCCAGGAGGGTTACCAGCTCACCTGGATGGATGCGAAGATGGGCGATTGGGTCGTGACGCCGCGGCGCGGGAAAGCGGTGGAGATTAACGCGCTTTGGTTCAACGCGCTCAAGCTTCTC
>DASQLH010000376.1:0-7059 GCA_035630155.1 Chthoniobacterales bacterium | reverse complement strand
GAGCGCTATGAAGATGTGGCTCATTGCCGGCGGTCTCTTGCATTTCGTGGTCCTGATCGCGAGCGCGCTCACTCCGCGCGTTCTCGACTGGCGGATGAATCTCGCGACCCTCCATCCGTTCCTGCGCCGGCTTTTCTGGGTTTACGGCGGCTTCATTGTCCTGGTGATCATCTCCTTCGGCGTCCTCACTCTAGGGCACGCGAATGAACTGGCTTCCGGCGCGGCCCTCTCCCGCTCCGTCTGCGCGATGATTGCTATCTTCTGGCTGGTGCGTTTGGGAGTGCAGTTCTTCGTGTTCGATGCGGGGCCATTTCTTACCACGACCTTCCGGCGGCTCGGCTATCACGGGCTGACCCTCCTCTTTACCGCGCTGGTCTTTATTTACGGCTGCGCGGCGCTCAACCTTCGACTTTTATGAAACGCATTATTCTCGCCGGCGGCAGCGGTTTTGTTGGTCAGGCCCTGGCGCCGGACCTCCTGGCGAAAGGCTATGACGCCGTCGTGCTCGGACGTGCGGCCGCCAGCCACAAAGGCGGCGTCGAATACTTGCAGTGGGATGGAAAAACCCTCGCCAGTTGGGCCAGCGCGATCGAAGGGGCGGAAGCCATCGTCAATCTCACCGGCAAAAACATAAGCTGCCGGCACACCGCCGAGAATCGCCGCGAGATCATTCGTTCGCGCGTCGACTCGGTCCGCATCCTCGGCGACGCGGTCGCCCATTGCGTAAATCCCCCGAAAGTTTTCGTGCAGACCAGCGGGGTTGGTTACTACGGCGATACAGGCGATCGCATTGTCGATGAAGAGGGGGCGCTCGGGAGCGGCTTCACGGCGGAAGTTTGCCGCCAATGGGAAGGCGCCTTCGATGCGCTCGCTCTGCCGGCCACGCGCAAGGTGACTCTGCGGCTCGGCGTGGTGCTCGGCCGCGAGGGCGGGGCGCTTCCCGTGCTGGAGAAACTGACGCGCGCGTTTCTCGGTGGCACGGTTGGCAGCGGACGGCAATTCATGAGTTGGATTCACCTTGCGGATGTCATCCGCATGTTCGTGGCGTCGGTCGAACAAACCGAGTTAACTGGCGTCTTCAACGCCACCGCGCCCCTCCCCGTAACCAACAGCGAATTCATGCGCGAGCTGCGTCGTGCTCTCCATCGCCCCTGGAGCCCGCCGGTGCCCGCGCCCTTCGCGCGCGCGGGGGCATGGCTCATGGGCAGCGACGGTAATCTTGCGCTGATGAGCTCTCGTTGCGTCCCACGGCGCTTCCTCGAACAGGGATTTAAGTTCCAGTTCCCGAACCTTCGCGATGCCTTCGCCAACCTGTCCACCACATGAAACTCCTCTCCGATAACCTCGAGCTTTTCCTCCGCCTCGCCGCGCTCGCCCAACTTGGCGTCGCGCTCCTGAATCTCTTCCTCATCCGCATCATGAAGTGGGAGCGCGATTTGAGCTCCGCTCCGCTCTTGATCCGGGAAGTCTTCCAAATCCACACCTATTTTATTTCCGGCACTCTCGCGATCTTCGGAACGCTGACTTGGCGCTTTGCAGGCGACATCGCGCGGGCAGCGCATCCTTTATGCGTTTGGCTGGCAATCGGCATCGGCTGTTTCTGGTCGGTTCGTTCGGTGATGCAATGGTCGCACTACAGCGTGAGTCATTGGCGAAGCGATCGACTCCGCACCCTGATCCATTGGACCCTCTTTCTCGGTTACGGGGCGCTCGGCGCCGTCTACTTCATTGCCGCCGGGGTATCGGATAAATGAAGGCTGTCCGCATCATTTGCCGGCTCGCGCTGGGCTTTGTCTGGCTTTACGAAGGCCTCGTTCCGAAGCTGCTCTTCGTTCGCCAGGACCAGATCGATCTCGTCGAACGTTCGGGCCTCTATTTCGGAACGCCTGAGTTCTTTTTGCAATTGTTAGGCGCCGGGCAGGTCATTTGCGGGCTCTGGCTCCTGGCCGGTTTCGCCGAACGGCTCGCCGTTTTCATCGCCACTGCCGGCATGGTTATCCTGATCGTGCTCGTGGCGCGCGCGAATCCGGCCATGCTCACCGATCCCTACGGCGCCCTGATCAAAGACCTTTGCCTCATCGCCTGCGCTTTCGCGGTCTGGACTTTCTCACCCGGGCGTTGGAACAAGCGCCCCGAGCCCGCATGAACACCGCGGCCGAAAGCGAATCGCTCGGCGCGGCGGCCCGGCGGCGGATGCTGAAGACGCCGGGCGAACCGCTCTTTTACGCGAGCTGGGACCAGGCGGTCATGATTCATTACGAAGCCGACCCTGACGCTCTCCAACGCTGCGTGCCCTTCGAACTGGATCTCCGCGACGGACGCGCCTTTGTCAGTCTTGTCGCCTTCACTCTCCGGCGAATGCGGCCGCGCCGTGGCGGCCGGATTGGTGAATGGCTCGTGAAACCGATCGCCACGCACGAGTTCCTAAACGTGCGCACCTACGTTCGGGCCAGCGATGAGCCCGGCATATTCTTTCTCGTCGAGTGGCTTTTCAATCGTCTGAGCGTGCCGCTGGGTCCGCCGGTCTTCGGGCTTCCCTATCGCTATGGGCGAATCGAATATCTTCACGACACTCCGGCGCGGGAAATCAGCGGTCGCGTCGAGGCGAAAGGCGGTTCCTTTTCGTATCGGGGCCAAACGGCGAGCACAGAGCTGACCCCGTGCGAACCGGGATCGCTCACCGAATTCCTGATGGAACGCTACACCGCCTTCACCGGGGCAGGCCGTGGCCCTCGCCGCCTCTTTCGCGTCTGGCATGAACCGTGGCCCCAAACGCCTCTGGATATCGAAGTGACCGCGAGTGATCTGCTTGGCGTCACCGGCGAGTGGTGGAACACGGCCGAATACATCGGCGCGAATTATTCCCCCGGCGTCGAAGTCTGGATGGGCCGCCCGCACCGGATTTCGGGGTAGCGCACGCGTCTCGCGTGTTGGTTTCGGCGTCTCGCCGAAACAGTCTTTTGGAAAGTCCGCAAAGGCGAGGACGCCTTCGCCAGCACGCGAGACGCGTGCGCTACCCGGAAGTGCCGGCCACCTCTCCGAGTTCCGCCCAGCGCGCATACAGCCGCGCCACTTCATCTCGCGCCGCGCGCAGCTCCGCTTCAAAGTGCGACAATTCAGGGGCGTGCTCGGTATAAAAATCCGGTTCCGCAAAAAGTGCTTCGATCCGGGCCACTTCGTTTTCGGCGGCCAGGATCGCGCCTTCCATCCCTTCGAGCTCGCGCTCCTCTTTCCATTTCAATTTGCGCGGCTTGGCCGCGGTTCGCTGGAGCACGCTGGGTTTTGCTGTTTCGCCAGGGATCGCCTTCACCTCCTCAGACCGTTTCTCCAGGTAGTAATCGTAATTGCCAACGCTATAGCGCAGCACGCCGCCCCCTTCGAAAGCCAGGATCGCGGTGCAAACACGATTCAAAAAATACCGGTCGTGGCTCACCACGATAACGCTGCCGCCGAAGGCCACGAGCGCTTCCTCGAGCAGGCGGAGCGTGCCCAGATCGAGATCGTTCGTCGGCTCGTCCAGAATGAGAACGTTGCCGCCGCGCTTCAGAATCTTCGCGAGCAGGACCCGGCTTCGCTCGCCGCCGCTGAGTTGATTGATCTTCGTGTTGATGCGCTCCTCGGTGAAAAGGAAGCGCCGGAGATATCCCCGCAGCGTGATGTTCTCCTCGCCAAGCCGCACATATTCGCTCCCCTCGCCCACCTCTTCCCAGACCGTTTTCGCGTCATCGAGCAGGAGCCGGTTCTGATCGACGTAATTTATCTCCGTCCGCGAACCAATCTCCACCTCGCCGCTGGTCGGCTCCATCTGTTGGAGCATGATCTTGAGCAGCGTCGATTTCCCCAACCCATTCCGGCCGACGATCCCCAGCCGCTCGCCGGCCGCCAGATTCAGCGAGACATTCTCGAACAACGTGCGTCCGCCAAGTTCCATTCCCACCTCGCGCAACTCAATCACGCGGTTCGCCAGCTTCGGCGCGGGCGGAATGATCAGATCGACATCGAGCTCCGCTTCCGGCGCCTCCTTCTCCGCCATCTCGAAGTAACGCTCCACGCGATCCACCGATTTCGTCCGCCGCGCCCGCGGCGCCTTCCGCACCCAGGCCAGCTCGCGCTTTAGAAACTTCTGGCGCTTGTGCTCCTGCATCTCCTCCACAGCCTGCCGCTCCGCGCGCGCGAGGAGGTAGTCGGTGTAGTTGCCTTCGTAACTGTAAAATTTCCCGCGCGAAAGCTCGAGCACGCGAGTTGCGATGCGGTCGAGAAAATAGCGATCGTGCGTCACGAAAAGGCAGGTACCTGAATAGCGCGCGAGAAAATCTTCGAGCCATTCGATTGATCCGGTGTCGAGATGGTTGGTCGGCTCGTCGAGAATCAAGAAATCGGGACGCGCCAGCAGCGCGCGGCAAAGCGCGACCCGCCGTTTCTCGCCGCCGGAAAGCGAAGCCACCATGCGATCCGGCTCGGGCGCGTGCAGATTCGTGATCAGGCTCTTGATTCGATGCTCGAGATTCCAGCCATCGAAGTGCGTGATCTGATCCAGCAACATTCCGCTCCGCGCGCCTTCTGGCGGCGCAGTCTCATACTCCGCGATGAGATCCAGAATTCGTTGTGCTCCGGAGAGAATATTCGCATGCACCGTCGCCTTCTCCTCCAGCTCGAACATCTGCGGCATATATCCGACCACGAGATCGCGCCGTTCGTTGAACTCGCCCGCGTCCGGCTTCATTACTCCGGCCGCGATTTGCAGAAAGGTCGATTTCCCCGAGCCGTTGCGCCCGACCAGACCGACGCGCTCCCCTTCCAAAATCGTCGCCGTCGCTTTGTCGAGCACCACCTGGTTGCCAAACCGCACGTGGAGTTCGCTTGCGCTCGCAATGGAATTCAGGACCGGCTCCGACATCCTTTCTCATACCACAATCTTCCCGCGTGGCATTCACCGCCCTTTCAAATTGCCTGCGCTCGAAAATTTCCTATCGTTCGGGCATGTCCAAAGTGGAGCAGATCAAAGCCCAGATCGACGCGCTCACCTGGCAGGAGCGCTGCGAACTCAACGCCTTGCTCCAGAACTGGCCCGAGGACGATTGGGACAAACAGATGGCATCCGAGGGAAAGTTCGATCGCGTCATGGAAGAAGCCGAGCGTGAGTATCGCGCCGGGCAATGCCGCGACTGGCCGCGTGCTTAAGTCATTCACGACTTCCGGGTTTTGGAAGCGTTATCACGACCTTCCAGAGACGGTGCAACGTCTCGCTGATCGCGGCTATGCCATTTGGTCACGCGATCCGCGCCATCCCTCGCTCCGATTCAAGCCTTTCAAGAATAACCACTGGTCGGCGCGCGTCGGGGATCATTACCGGGCTGTCGGCCGTTTCGTGGATGGAAACACTTTTCTGTGGACATGGATCGGCTCGCACGAGGATTACAACAAGCTGTGAGACAACGACGCAACCTGGCGGGGTGGCGGTAATATGTTCGAACTGCTCGGCAAAGATGCCTCGTCCAAGGCACGGCGAGGCCAGCACACGACCGGTCATGGCGTGATCGAGACGCCAGCGTTCATGCCGGTCGGGACGCAGGGAACCGTGAAGGCAGTGAGTCCGCGGGAACTGCGAGAACTAGACGCGCAGATTGTTCTCGGAAACACCTATCATCTGTTCGTTAGGCCGGGGCTCGAGGTGATTCGCCGTTGCGGCGGCCTCCACAAATTCATGAATTGGGATGGGCCGATTCTGACCGACAGCGGCGGATATCAGATTTTCTCGCTCGCGAAGCTGCGGAAGATCACAGAGGAAGGCGTCGCCTTTCAAAATCATATCGACGGGACGCCGACGTTTATCAGCCCGGAGATGGCGATGGAGATACAGGCCACGCTCGGGAGCGATATCGCGATGGTGCTCGATGAGTGTCCGCCGTGGCCGTGTGAGTATGAATACGCGGCGCGAAGTTTGGAGATGACGCATCGGTGGGCGAAGCGGTGCAAAACTGTAGCCGCCGCCCTGTGGGCGGCGCGAGAACAGGCGACCAATCCCCCCGACGCCGCCCACAGGGTGGCGGCTACAGGGCAATTGGTTTTCGGCATCGTTCAAGGCGCGACGTTTGAGGATCTACGGCGCTCGAGCGCGCAGGCGCTCGCGGCGATGGATTTCGACGGATACGCCATTGGCGGAGTGAGCGTCGGGGAGCCGGAACTCGAAATGATGCAGGCGATCGAATGGAGCGAGCCACATTTGCCGGAAAACAAACCACGCTACGCGATGGGATTGGGCACGCCACCGCAGCTGCTCGAGCTGATCGCGCGCGGCATGGACATGTTCGATTGCGTTCTGCCGACGCGACTGGCGCGGAATGGGACGGCTTTCACCGCCGGCGGCACGCTCAATCTGAAAAACGCTGAGTTCGCTCTGCAAACGGGCCCGCTCGAGGAAGGCTGCGGGTGCGAGGCCTGCCGCGGTTTCTCGCGCGCCTACATCCGGCATCTCGTCAAAGCGGAAGAAATCCTTGGGCTGCGCCTGATCACGATCCACAACCTCCATTTTTACCTCGAGCTGATGAGCCGGGTCCGGCGCTCGATCGAGGACGGAAGTTTCGCGGCGTTCCGCGCGCGGTTTGTCAGCAACTACAAAGTCCGTGGAGACTCGGACGACTAATCGCGGTTGAGCTGGCTGAATTTTCGCTCGCGCGGGGTCGCGAGCTTCGCATCCAGTTCGCGCTGGATGCCCCGGGCCCAGGCTTCGGACGATTCATTATTATAATGAACGCCGTCTCCGCCGGTCTTTCCCACGACGTAATGCGTCACCTTCCGCGAGTCGATCACCTCGAAGCCCTTCCGGCTGGCCGCGCGCCGGATCAATTGGTGCACTTTGCCCTGAACTTTTCGCAGGCTTGAGGAATCGGGCGGCGCGATCCAAACAATCTTTTCCACCGGGCCGCGACGCGCTTCGTCCACAAAACGGTTCAGATAATCGCTCATCTGCGCCTCGCTGAGGTTCCGGTCCATCCAGTTAGTGCCGAGCTGAACAATCAGAATCGTCGGCCTATGTTTCCTGACCAGGTCGGCCAGCTT
>DASQLH010000375.1:0-11411 GCA_035630155.1 Chthoniobacterales bacterium | reverse complement strand
GCATTTGCAGCGCCTGCACGAGAAATTCGGCCTCAATCACGCCACCCGTGCCTGTTTTGAAATCGAGCTCGTCGGATGCGCTGCCGCGGTCCCGGCGAATCCGCTGGAGCATCCCATCGATCTGGGCAAACAAATCGACCCTCTGGCCGACATGCCGCCAGACCCGCCGGGCGAGCTCCATGAATTCGTTCTGCAACGGCCCGGCCAGCGGCCGCGCCCGGGTGAGTGCCTGCGCTTCCCAGAGTTGGCCACGCGTGTGGTAGTAGGTTTCGTAGGCCGTCAGCGAACACGACAGAATTCCTTTCTCGCCGTCCGGACGCAGGCGGGCGTCGAGCGTCCAGATACTTCCCTCCGCCGTCGGTTGCGCCATTGCCACCATGAGATGCTGCGCGGCCCGCACATCTTCGCCGACGAAGACCACGTCCAGATCCGCCCCGTAACCGATCTCGCCGCCGCCAAATTTCCCCATCGCGATAATTGTAAGGTCGCTTTCGCTGCCGCGGAGCCGGTTCACAAAGATCAGGCAGGCTTCGGCCAGCGCGGAATGCTCGGCAAAGAGCGAGTCAAGGTTCGCAATCCCCAGGACGTCCCGCAGAAAAATTCTCAGGAGCTGGGTCTGCCGATAAGCCCGGAGCGAATCGAGCGAGTCCGCGCTCACTCCCAGCGCCTCGAGGCGCTTGAGATGATGGGCGACGGTGATTTCGCGGTCGAGCATTCCTGCCCGCGTAATTTCTTCCAGCAATTGCGGCCGCCGAATGAGCAGGTCCCCGGCATGGCGGCTCGCATCGAATGTTTTGACCAGCAGCTCGAGCAACTTCGGATTCACCACGAGCAGCTCGAAAAGCATGCTCCGCAAACCGTAGGCCTCGACGAAGCGGATGAACTGGTTCAGCGCCACGTCGGGATCCGCCGCGCGCGCCAGCCAGCGAAACAGGAGCGGCCGCAGATTGCGCAACACCTGGCGGGTCCGCGGCGCGACATGAAAACCGCCCGGGCCTTTCGCCAGGTCCGCGAGCGATTTTGCCGCGGCTTTTTCGTCGCGAAAGATGTGCAGGCTCTCTCCGGCCGGTTCCGCCGGACCCCTCGGCGTCGAAATGACCCGGCGGAAAACCGTCCGCACTTGCGCCATCTGATCGCGCAAGGCGGAATTGAATTTTGCGGAGGTAGGAAAGCCGAGGCTGCGCGCGAGCCGGTCCAGCGCTTCGGGATCTTCCGGGACGGTGTGCGTCTGCTGTTCGGCTTCAATCTGGAGACGATGCTCGACGCGCCGGAGGAAGCGGTAACCGCTCTCCAGGACGCGAGCTTCGCTCCGAGGCAGAAGCTCCAGATCCGCCAGGACAGGCAAAGCTTTCAGCGTGCTGGTTTCCTGCAGAAACGCGTGGCGCGCGCCGTGCAAAAGCTGGAGCGCTTGCACGACAAATTCGATCTCGCGAATGCCACCGGCCCCCAACTTCACATCCCGCCCGATGTTTTCGTGGCCGACGATGTCTCGCTCGATGCGCCGTTTGATGCTCCCGATTTCCTCCAGCACGTCTGGAGTGGGACTCTTCGGAAAAATAAACGGCTGATGCTGCCGGAGGAATTCGTAGGCCAACTCCCGGCTGCCGGCGATGCCGCGCGCCTTGATCAGCGCGAGCCGCTCCCAGGTTTCGCCAAAGCCGGCATAATAATTTTCCATGCTCTCGAGCGAACGGGCGAGCGGCCCCGAGGTCCCTTCCGGCCGGAGCCGCAGGTCGATGCGGAAGAGCGCACCCGCCGGATCGTGCGCCGCGAAAGTTTCAATGATCTTGGCGCCGAGCTGATTGAACCATTCATGATAGGTGAAATTCGACGAGACCTGCCCTTCATCTTCATAGAGAAAAATGACGTCGATATCGGAGCTATGGTTCAGCTCCCGGCCCCCGAGTTTGCCGAGCCCGAGAATGGCGAATTGCGCGTCCGGACCGCCGCGGCGGCTGCGCAGCTCGCAATCCCAATAGGTGTAAACTTCGCGGAGACAGATTTCAGCGAGCTGGGAGAGTTCGAGGGTTGTCTCCTCCAGCGGCGCCACCTCCGCCACTTCGCGCAACGCGATCCGCAGCATCTCCCGTCCTTTCCAGAACCGAAGCGCCCCAAAGTTTCCCGAAAAAGTCGAGCCTTCGCCCGCGCGTTGCAGGTCTGTCAGCATCGCGCGATGGCCGCGCGGCGCGGAGCAAACCTCAGGATCGGAGAGCCATAGGAGAATCTCTGGATATCTCACCAGCCGTGCCGCGCAGATGCTCGAGACCGAGAGCAGGTGGAGCAGCGCAGCCTCGCCCAGGGGAAACCGCTCGACCAGATCCCGGAGCGGCGGCGCTTCGGAGGGCCAGCCCTCGGCGAGGCGCTCAAACGTGTTCTGGATCTGCGCGGGGTGGAGCGTGTTCGTGGATTTTTTCTGGATCCAACCTATGGGACTCATCGGCGCGAAACGAACATCGGAAGCGGTAGGGAAAAAGGCAGAACGTCCAACGTCCAACGTCCAACGCCCAACGTCCAATTAGGAAAAGGCATGGCACCACCCTTCTTCAGTTGAACGTTGGACGTTGAGCGTTGGACGTTGGACGTTTCTTCCGGTCTAGGCGGCACTTAACGGCGAACAGCCCTACGCCTGCAGCTAGGTCTTCTCCGCGAACTTTTCCCGCGCCTTCGCCAGCAGCTTCCGCTCACTCCGCGTGAGGCTGTCCATTCCTTCGCGAGAAATCTTATCCAGCAACGGATCGATTTCCTCCGCGATGAACTGTTCCGGAGTCATGGCCCGAAAGCGTTCCGCCTCGGCGCGGCGCTGGTGGAGTGCCCGTTGCAAGATGGAGGGCCGGCCGAAGCCGAGGAGATGCGCGTAAAACCACCCGGCGATGCAACCGCCGAGGAACGAACTGTGCGCGACCGTGGCGGTGCGATCGAAGACAATCCCGAGAATGGCGAGCGTAAACGCACCGTAACCCAGGTGCTTTGCCTTCAGGCGCACCGGGAAGAGGAAGAAAAACGCAGAGGTCAATTCGAGCTCCGGAAGGATCGCCGCATAGGCCACCAGGACGGCGGCCGGTCCGCCCGAGGCGGCGAGCAACGCCGAGTTGTGCGGCATCAGGAACAAATGCCCGAGCTCACCCGCCAGCGTGCCGGTGAGATAGAGGAAAAGGAACTGGCGCTGGCCGATGATCGATTCCACATCGCGGCCGAGCAGATAGAGGAGGAACATGTTGCCGAGCAGATGCCAGGGCCCGTCGTGCAGAAAAGCGGCTGTGATGAATTGCCAACCGTAGGCGGAGCGCAGGCCTTCATCGCTTAGGGCCAGATATTGGCGAACAAAGCCGGGCTGATAGGCATCGAGGAAAAGCTGCGTCACGAAAACGGCGACGTTCAGCCCGATCAATCCCAGCAAAACTATGCGCGGCCGCTGGGTCCAGCGCAGCGTGATCGGCGACGGTTTTCGGCCGGACAAGCGCATGGTCACGAGCGTATCCCAACGCAAATTGCTTGTCGATGAATTCTGGCTGTAGCCACGGCGCTATGTCGCCGTGTTTTCGCGATACCGCCAATCCGGCGCGGCGACATAGCGCCGTGGCTACAGCCAGAAGCCTACCGCGGCGTCAGGACGCGCAATCCGCCGGCGCGGATCTTGAATTCGACCGGGCAATTCCCGATCAGCTCGCCATCAATCTCGACCGGCACACTTTCCTCGCTGCTGACGCGAACACGGGTCGTCTGGAAATACTCCACTTCCGGAGAGGAGATTTGCGGAGTGAAGACCACGTTTTGCAGATACCGGATGATGTCCAGGTAGTTCAACCGCTTGAAAACGATCACGTCGAGCAGGCCGTCGTCCATCACCGCCTGCTTGAAGAAGGGAAGGCGTCCGCCGTAAAGCCGCCCGTTGCCGATCAGGACGAATGAGCCTTCTTCGGTGATCGCATCCTCGGATTCGATCCGCAAAACGGGCGGCGGACGCGAGGCGATTTGGGCCGCGGAGATCAGATAACTGAGCGGCCCGAAATTGCGCTTGAACGCGCGGCTGGTTTCCTTGACGGCCTGCGCGTCGAGGCCGACGCCAGCGAGCTGGACGAAGTGCTTTCCATTCGCGCTCGGCAAATCGACGGGGCGCGTCCGGTTTTCCTGGATGATTTCCCAGCAGCGCCGCAGGTCGTTTGAGGGCAGGCCCAGCTCGGTGGCGAAAACATTCATGGTGCCGATCGGCAGGAGCCCAAGCGCGACGTTTCGGCCGGCGATGCCGTTTACGATTTCATTGATCGTGCCGTCGCCGCCCGCGGCCACAATTTTTTCATAGCCTTCCGCGGCGGCATGCCGGGCGAGCACTTCGGCTTCGCCCGAGTGAGAGGTCGCCTGGACGATCGCGCCGCGCGCCAGCGCTTCCACCTGCGCGCGCATGCGTTGGGCCCGCGCCCCTCGCGCCGCCGGATTCAGAATGACGACCGTGTCTTTCATCGCCCCACAAGGTTCACGGCTTTGGCCTTTTCTTCAAACTGGGGCGGCGTAACCTTCCGGCGTGAAAAAGGTGAGCCGCATTTTGCTCATCGCGCTCGGGGCGATTCTCGGGGTGGCGGTGCTCATTTTAATTGGCGCGAACATGTATGTGCAGTCGAAAGGGACCCAAACCCGGATTCAGCAGGAACTCAGCCAGCGCCTCGACACGCCCCTGCAAGTGCGGCGGATAAGCGTCACGCCCTGGGCGGGATTGAAACTAAGCGGCATCACTATTCCCCAAACCCAACCGGGCGTCTCCCCCGACTTCCTGACCGCGAAAACGTTTCGGCTCCGCATCCGTTTCTCGTCACTCTTCGCGCAACGCCTGGTCATCAAGGAAATTTCGCTGATCAATCCCGACGTATTTTGGGCCCAAAACGCGGATGGCAAATGGCGGCTGCCCACTCGGCCGCCGCCGCCCGCGGAGAGCGACGATGTGGGCAATGCCCCTCCGCCGGAGACGGTAAGCGAACAAGCCTCGGCGCCTGCCAATGAAAAGATGGCCGCACTGCCGGAAGCGGCCGCCGCGCAATCGCCAGTCGCCAATCAGGCGGAGACGAAGGCGGTCGCCTTCACTCCCGAGATTCAGCGGGTCAAACTCGTCCGGGGCCGTTTTCGTTTTCTCGATCAGAAATTGCAAAGCGTCGCCACGTTCGATCAGGTGGATTTTCGCTCGGACTTTCGCACGGCCACCGATCTCCGTGGAAATATCAGGATCGGGAAGACTTCATTGCGCGACCGTTTCTTTCTCCAGCAACTTCAGTCGCCGCTGCGTTACGATCCAACGCAGCTCGATTTCTCCCAAATCACCGCGCGCGCCGGCGACGGAGAAATCACCGGCCGTTTTACCATCGAGCCGCAGACTCAGGATTCGCCATTCACCGTCAGTATAAAGTTTCGCGAGGTGCAGGCTGACCGGATTATTTCCGAGGCGGGCGGCGCCCTGGGAACCGTGAAGGGAAAGCTGGAGGGCTTTTTGAATGCGAACGGCACCACCGCCGATCCCGATGCTCTCACCGGCACGGGCGAAATCATTCTCCGCGACGGAGAGGTTCGCCAATACAGTTTGCTCGTCGCCCTAGGACAGTTGCTCCAGATCCAGGAGCTTCAGCAGCTCCATCTCGACCAGGCCCAGGTGAAGTTTCACATCAACCCGGGTGTGGTGACGATCGACGAACTGGTCTTCCGTTCCCAGAACATCCGGTTGACCGCGACCGGGACCGTTTCGTTTGATGGCAAACTCCACCTCGAATCGCAACTGGCCGTGAATGAAAAAATGCGGAGCCAGCTCTTTCGTGCCCTCCGCGAAAATTTCCAGCCGACCGATGAGCCGGGATATACCGCGGTCAGTTTTCAGGTCAGCGGGACCGTCGGCCGGCCCAAGACGAACCTCATGGACAAGCTCATCGGTCGCGACCTGAAGGACCTGAGCAGCGTCATCAGCGGCTTGATAGGTGGCGGGAAACCGGACCGGAAAAAGAAAAAGGCGGAGGAAGCTGCGGCCGTTACCCCGACACCCGCTGAGGTCGCGTCGCCCGCTCCTGCCGCGCCGGAGCCGGCCGTTTCGCCCTCGCCGAGCGCCACGCCATGAGAGTGATCGCCGGGGCGGCGGGAGGCATCCGGCTCGATGTCCCCAAGAGCGAAGTGCGGCCGACGATGGATCGCGTGAAAGCCGCGATTTTTTCCAGTCTTGGGGAGGAGATCATCGGCGCGAATGTTCTCGACCTGTTCGCCGGCACGGGTGCGCTGGGGATCGAAGCGCTGAGCCGCGGGGCGGCTTCCGCGCTCTTTGTGGAGGAGAACTCGAACGCCGTGGCTGCCATCGAGCGCAACCTGGCGCGGACGAATTTGAAAGGCAGCGTGCGTAAGCAGGAAGTCTTCGCCTTCCTTCGTTCAGCGCAGGGGCGCGATCCGTTCCGGATCATCTTTGCCGACCCGCCCTACGAAAAAACGAAGTCCGGCGGCGTCTTCACCCAGATGCTGCTCGAGAATGGACCCCTCGCGGAAATGCTCGAACCGTCCGGAATCTTTGTGCTCGAGAAACGCCCATCGGAAAAGATGCCGCCGATGCCTTTGTGGGAAATCATTCGCGCGCGGAAATACGGAGCCACCGAAGTTCTTTTCCTCCAGCGGAGCAGCGCCCCGGTCGAAGCGCCCGCGCATTGAATGATCAGGTTCCTCTACAATCTTATCTATCCGGTCGGGCTGCTCTTCTTTCTTCCGAGCCAGATTTCCAAGCTGCTCCGGCGCGGAAATTACCGGCACAAATTCGGACAGCGTTTCGGCTTTTACGACGGTGAAGTGCGAGCGCGTCTCGCCTCGCGCCGCTGCACCTGGATTCACGCCGTCAGCGTCGGCGAGGTCGCCATCGCCCTGAAATTAGCTTCGAAGCTCCGGCAACTGGATCCGGAATTCTTTTGCGTGCTCTCCACGACCACCACCACGGGCTTTCATGTCGCCACCTCGGAAGCCGGAGAGGAGATGGAAGTTCTCTACAGTCCCCTCGATTTCTGGCCGATCATGCGCCGCGCCTTTGCCCTGATCCGGCCGATTCGCATCGTCCTGGTGGAAGCGGAGGTGTGGCCGAATCTTGCCGCGGAAGCGTCCAAGCGCCGGATACCGCTCGCTCTGGTCAACGCGCGTTTATCGAAGCGATCGGAAGCGCGTTTCCAGCGTTTTCGTTTTCTCATCGAGCCCACCTTTCGCTGTCTCGATGCGGTTTGCGTTCAGGAGCTCGAAGATGTGGAACGTTGGATTGCGCTGGGCGTGTCGGGGGAGCGCATTCATCACGTCGGCAGCATCAAATACGATCCCGCGGATGTCCGGCTGAATCCCGATCTGCCGCTCGAAGTTTTGCGGAGCTTTGGAATCGATGGCGACAGTCCCATTCTCTTCGGCGGGAGCACGCATCGTGGCGAAGAAGAAATCCTGGGCGAAATCTTTCAACGCCTTCGCGCGGACTTTCCGCCCTTCCGTTTGATCATCGCGCCACGACATGTGGAACGTGTCGGCGAAATTCGCACGGGACTCGAACGGTTGGGCCTGAAGGTTTGCCTGCGCAGCGAAGCCGGCGGCAACTGCGCTGAGCCCCCCGACTGTCTCCTCCTCGACACCACGGGCGAGCTTCAACATTGGTACGCCGTCGCCACGATTGTCTTTGTCGGCAAAAGCCTCACCGCGCGCGGCGGGCAAAATCCGGTCGAGCCAATTTTTGCCGGCAAGCCGGTCCTCTTTGGTCCGCACATGGAAAACTTTTCCGCGCTCGCGCAGGCTCTCGTTGCAAACGAAGCCGCCGTGCAAGTGCGCGATCCAAATTCGCTCCAGCAACAGATCGCCTGGCTCCTGCGCGACCGCGAAGCCGCCTTGCGCCTGGTCGCGAACGCTCAGGCCGTGCTGGCCCGGCACGCTGGGGCCACTGAGCGCACAGCCATGCTGGTGATTTCCTTAAAGTCATTTGGTGCGGTTTGCGCAGGATGAGTTAATTCTTCGGCTACTTCGGAAATGCTTTGTCCTTGTTTCCAGGCCGGCTTCCCCTCTACTTTTTGAGCTTGTCCCTCGGTATCGATCAAACGCCCAGGATCGGGCAGGATCATCGTGCGTCGTGGATCGCCTTCGGATTAATCGGAGCGCTGATTGTTGCCGTCTACGGTCACACTCTGTCGGGATATTTTATCGGCGAGGATTTCGCATACATTTCCTTGTACGCCAATTTCCCGCTCACCCGGTGGCCAGGGCTCTTTGTGCAGGACTGGTCGCAGGGAATATGGGGCAGCCCCCAGCCGGAACTGCGCCCTCTGCTCGCGCTCTCCTTTATGGTCGACGGACTCATTTGGGGCGGACAGGCCTTCGGATATCGGGCCGTAAACCTGGTTCTCCACATTATTTGCAGCTGCCTGGTTTATGCGGTGGCGCTCCGGTTGTTGCGATCTTCTCTATTGGTGGCATTTGCCGCCGCCATTCTCTTCGCCGTTCACCCGTGTCATGTCCAACCAGTGGTTTGGATTACGGGGCGAGTCGATTTGCTTCCTACTCTGTTTTGTCTTTCCTCACTCCTGGCTTTCGCGCACTTCCGCCGTCGAGCAGAGGTCAAGGCTCTCACGGCCTCCTATCTGTTCTACCTGGGCGCTGTTTTTTCGAAGGAATACGGGTTGATGCTGCCGCTCTTGATCGCGGCGTATGATGTGACTCGTCCTGGGAGTTTGAGCGCTCCGCCGGAGTCGGCCAGGGCAAAGTGGATTACGGCCGTCTCTCCTTATTTGGGCTTTCTCCTCGTGCTCGTAATTTATTACGTCTGCCGTCGGAACGCTTTCTCGCCGGACCTGGCCGCGCCGGGCCTGCCCGAGCTACAGCATCTGGCGTCGCAACAAATCGAGTATTGGCGATACTTGTTACCGCCGCTGGAACGGATGACCGAACCCGGTATCGGTCCATGGCGCGAAGCAGTTCCGTTGTGGCAGTTCTGTTCGATCGCGCTCGGCGCTCTCCTCTTGATGGTACTTGTCGTTCTCGCTCTTCGGCTCGGGCGCCGCCAGGCTGGACCTGGGACAATGCCATTGATGTTTTGCGGGCCGGTTTGGTTTGTTGTGACGACGCTGCCGCTTGGCGTTACTTACATTTCAGAGCGGCATCTTTATTTAGCCTCGGCAGGATTGTGCCTTTTTCTGGCCGAAGTGGCCGGGGCGATATTTGACGCGCGACGGTGGCGCTGGTGTTTTCCAGTTCTCATCGTAATCCTGGCGACAGTCTGGACGTACGAGACCGCAGCACAGATCGCCCCCTGGAAGAGGGCCGGCTCCATCACGAAGCGAGCTCGAGCCGAGATTGGAGCGCTGCCAGAAACCCCGCCCGGCACGGTTTTGATCCTGGATTTCCCCACCCGCTACCAAAATGCATGGCTTTTTTCATGGAGCAGCCCGTTTCTGCTGGATCATCCTTTTTTCCAGCCCGCCCTCCACCGCCATTTTGTCGTGCTTGAGGCGCCCGACAACTATTACCGCTCGGACGATTGGCAACGAAAACCGGACATTTCCCGTGTGTCTGACGCTCAGGCTGACGCCTCGTTTCTCATCAGCTATCTCCCCGGCGACGACCGATTCGAAACCCGCCGCCTCGATCCCGCTCGAGTGCAGACCGTCAGCCGTGTGTTGCAGGTGGGGTGGGAAATTCCGGCGCCGCCTCCGAGCAGTTCGTGGGAGGAATTCCTGGCTATTCTGAAAAATTAACGTCATGGAAGGCTCCATTGCGCCGCCCAGGTATTCTGTGGTGGTGGTGTTCTACAATGAGGCCGCCAATATTCCGGGAGTCCTGGCGAGCCTCCGCCCGGTCATGGAGGGGCTTCAGGAGAACTACGAAGTATTGTTAGTCAACGACGGGAGCACCGATCCGAGCGGTCAGCTTATCGACGAGGCAGCCGGGGCTTGGCCCGAAGTGCGGGCGATCCACTTCGCGCGCAATATTGGACAGGCCGGCGCTTTACTTCGCGGTCTGCGAGACGCGGCAGGCGAGTGGATCTTCACCATGGATGGGGATGGGCAGAATGATCCGGCCGATTTTGCAAATTTACTCGGGAGAAGATTTGACGCCGATCTCATCGTGGGAGTTCGCCAGACACGGAGCGACAGTTGGCTCCGCCGCTCGATGTCACGGCTCGCCAACGCGGTCCGTGGCCGATTCCTCGGAGACGGCGTGAGTGATAGTGGTTGCGGACTAAAGCTAATGCGCCGCGATGTAGTAGGAGCGCTGCTGCCGATACGCAGCCTTTATTCCTTCATTCCGGCCATGGCGGCGCACGCGGGTTTTAGGATCGCCGAAGTTCCTGTGCGCCACTTGCCGCGCCGGCACGGAGAATCCAGTTACGGATTATCCGTCTTCTTTTGGAAACCAGCCGTGGACATGTTGGCGCTCTGGTGGCTGCGGAAGAGACGCACATCTCCTCCTGCCGCGAACGATTCGGGACCGGGCGAACGGAAATTGAGTTCTCCGAAATCCGGCAAATAACTTGCAACGCGAGGGTGCGCTTCTGATATTGGCCCCGCTTTCCTGACCCTATCGTCCAGTGGCCTAGGACACCGCCCTTTCACGGCGGTAACACGGGTTCGAATCCCGTTAGGGTCGCCACATCGGTTCATGGGTAAAAGTGGCCGGAAGCTTGCTTTCACGAGGCTTCGCCGAATCCTCAACAACGTGTGGCTCTACTGAAATACCAGTGACTGCAAACTCTACGTTCACCAAGGCTTCCATTTCGCGGGTCGTTGCTTCTTGCGCTCCGCCAGCAGGCACCTTCTGAAATCCAAGTAAATTTGGGCCAGGATGCTCTGGTCACCCTGGTAAAACCGGAGCCGCCTGCCCTCGTAGGCATTGAACCCGACCACACCCAGAATGCCCGAACTACCAGACCCGCCACGAAGCTGAAACTGCGCGACGTCTTCGTCGGCCTCGAGCACCTGCGCGCCATTCGCTGTCATGAAAGCGTGAAAATCGGTGCCTTCGCACACCGCCGCCAGCGCAGCGGCCCGATTGCGGGGGAAGAAAGCGTCCAACAGACTTCTAATTCCCCGATAACTCTGTCGATCAAGAAGCCGGTCAAAGGTCTCTTCCATTGATTCCTTGTCGAGATGCCAGAATACGTCATCGAAAGTGATTCGGTAACGCGGATCTGGATAAGGGCTGTATTCGAGCGCGGCCCCCGCCTCGAATCCCGGCGTCACTCCGGCTCGTCGCAAGTTCCAGTACAATGGAGCGGCTAGTTTCTCCAAAAATTCAACGTAATAACTTCCGACTGTGCGGAGGCTAATCCGAAAAAGAAATTCGAACTTTTCGCGACCGATTTGTTGCGCCCACCGGTCAAAGTCGCTCAGATCAAATTCGCCTGCGGTCTTTCCCGATGGGAAGCGTTTCTTACCGGCGTGAACAAT
>DASQLH010000374.1:0-25212 GCA_035630155.1 Chthoniobacterales bacterium | reverse complement strand
GGCGCTTACTGTGCCGAACCTTATGCGATCATTCCTTCGCAGAGCCGGCCTCATTCTCGCAGCCGGCGCCTTAGCCTGCTTCTTGTCCTGCGAGCGTCATCATCCCGACGAATTGCACCATCCGCACCACGATGCGAAATCTCCGGCCGGCGACCATCATGCGACGACGCACGCCTCGCCTTCGCCGGAGGCCCGCTCGACTCCCGCGAATTTTTTCCCGGATAAGCCCAAACCGTAGTTAGACAGGACCGACGCATGGCTAAGCACGAATACGCCACCAAGCCGCCCAACATCTCCACGATGCCGCCGGGCGTCCCCTACATCATCGGCAACGAAGCGGCAGAGCGTTTCTCCTTCTACGGGATGCGCTCGATCCTCACCGTGTTCATGACGGCGTATCTCGTGAACAGGATGGGGCAGCTCTCCCCCATGGGCGACGCGGAAGCGCGGGCCTGGTTCGCCACCTTTGTTTCCGCCGTTTATTTCCTTCCCATTTTGGGCGCCATCCTGGCGGAGGGATTTCTCGGGAAATACAACACGATCCTGTGGCTATCGATCGTTTACTGCCTCGGACATCTGGCTCTCGCCTTCATGGACACGGCCTGGGGCATTGGTTTCGGTCAGGAGAAGGTGCTGGCTATCGGTCTCGGGTTGATTGCTTTGGGCTCCGGCGGGATCAAGCCGTGCGTCTCGGCCAACGTCGGCGATCAGTTCGGCGAATCGAACAAGCACCTGCTCTCGAAAGTCTTTGGCTGGTTCTATTTTTCGATCAATGCCGGCTCCTTTATCTCGACCATTCTTTGCCCTCTCATGCTGGCTAATCCGAACTGGGGACCGCGCTGGGCTTTCGGCATCCCCGGCGTGGCCATGTTTATCGCCACGATCTTCTTCTGGGCCGGTCGCAAGAAATTTGTCCACATTCCACCGGCCGGCTGGGGTTTCGTGAAGCAAATGTTCAGCAAGGAGGGCCTCGGGGCCCTTGGCCGGCTCGTCATCGTTTATGTTTTTGTCGCCGTCTTTTGGTCCCTGTGGGATCAAAGTTCCGGCGGTTCCTGGACGCTACAGGCGCGCAACATGGACCTGAGTTTCTTCGGGATGCAATTGCTGCCGGCGCAGGTGCAGACGGCGAATCCGATTCTCATCCTGCTCTTTATCCCGCTGGTGAACTACCTCATCTATCCGGCGCTCGACAAATTTTTCCCACTGACCCCGCTGCGGAAAATCGGCATCGGGCTTTTCCTTACCGCCTTCAGCTTCCTCGTCATCGCCTATATCCAAAGCATGATCGACGCGGGCCAGCGCCCGACCGTTTGGTGGCAATTCCTCGCCTATGTGATCCTGACGCTGGGTGAGACGATGGTGTCGATCACCGGGCTGGAGCTTTCCTACACCCAGGCGCCGAACAAGATGAAGAGCGCGGTCATGGCGGCCTGGCTCTTCACGGTCTCGTTGGGCAATGCCTTCACCGCGGGCGTGAACTTCTTTATCGCGAATCCAGACGGCAGCTCGAAGATGAGCGACTACACCTACTACCTCTTCTTCGCCGGACTGATGCTCGTGGCGACGGCTCTCTTCGCCGTGGTGGCCCAGTTCTATCGATACCGGACCTACCTGCAATCGCAGGAGCCGACCGAGGACGAGCGCGTCACCGAGCCCGCGCTGGCGGGCGGCACGCCAACGTAGAGTTACAGCGTAGAGACCAGCTCCACCATTCGCTGCCGCATTTTCGGATCTGGCAAACGGCCGATGCCGCCGTGAATGTTGTCCTCCATGTGATGCGGTTTGCTGGTCGCGGGAATCGCACAGGTCACGTCGGGATGAGCGACGATCCATTTCAGGAAGAATTGCGCCCACGATTTGCAATCAATTTCCGCCGCCCAATCCGGTAGCGGCTTCCCGCGCACCCGGGCGAACAAATCCCCCCGCCCAAAGGGACGATTCACAATCACCGCCACGCCGCGCTCTTTGGCCACGGGCAAGACGCGCTCGTCCGCTTCCCGTTCCATGAGCGAGTAATTGATCTGCACAAAATCGACTCGTTCCTTTTGCAGGATGCGCGCGACCTCGCCCTGCTGGCCCGTGGTCGAGTGCGTGATCCCGGTGTATCGGATGCGCCCCAGCTTCTTCCATTCCTGCAAAGTGACGAGCTGTGTTTCCCAGTCGGTCAGGTTGTGCACCTGGATGAGATCGAGCTTCTTCGTCTGAAGCACCTCTAGCGAATGCTCCATTTGTTTGATTCCCTCTTCGCGCCCGGTCATCCACACTTTCGTGGCGAGAAAAAGCGAATCGCGGAGCTTTAGTTTGGCGGCAATCTCCCCGGTCACCGCCTCGGCGCGGCGGTACATGGGAGAGGTATCGACCATCTTGCCGCCGAGACGCGCCAGCATCGCGACGACTTGCTCCAGCGGCTCCCGCTCGGCCGCGGACGGGCCTGCGTCGAAAACGCGGGAAGTTCCCAAACCAATGACCGGCAGCATCTCGCCGGACGAAGGGATGGCCCGCTGCAGAATGGTGCGTTTCTCCTGCGCCGGAAGGGCGGGCGCGACGAGCAGGCTCGCCGTCGTGCCGGCGATCAATCTGGCGGCGTCTCGTCGCGATATGTCACGGCTCATACCTTACTGCATCACGAATCGCTCGGGTCGCAAGCAGGATGCACATTTGCCGTTTGTCATTACGCTCCCTACCTTGCACCGCATGAAGACCGTTCTCGCACTTCTCATTTCCCTCGATCTTGCGCTGGCCAGCGCCGTTCAGGCGACTCCGGACGACGATGGTTTTCAAAAACTCGCGAATGATTACATCGAGCAAACGCTTCAGGCGCATCCGGAACAGGCGACGGAGCTGGGCGATCATCGCTTCGATGACCGGTTGACGGATTACTCGCCGGAGGCGCGCGCGAAGGAATTGGCCAAGGCCAGGGACTTTCGCGAAAAGCTGAACAGCTTTGGGCCGGATGCGAAGCTGAGCGCGACGAACAGCGTCGATCTGCGCATCCTGAAGGACAACGTCGATTACGAGATCTTCGATCTCGAAGAGCTGAAGGGGCCGGACTGGAACCCGTTGACCTACAACCAGAGCCTGGCCAATAGCCTCTACCTGCTCGTTGCCCGCGATTTCGATACGCCGGAGAAGCGAATTCCGAATTTGCGGAAACGGATGGAAGCAATCCCCGCCGTCATCGCGCAGGCGAAGGCGAACCTGAAGCACTCGCCGAAAGTTCACACCGAGACCGCGATCGACCAGATGAAAGGCGCGGTCAGTTTCGTTCGCGAGGGGCTGAGTCCGCTGCTCGATCGCGCACCGGAGATGAAGAAGGAGCTCGCTCCGCTTCAGGAGAAAACCGCGCTCGCCTTGGAAGAATACGCCAGGTGGCTGAAGGAAGATTTGCTGCCGCGTTCCGACGGCGATTTCCGCCTCGGCATGGACAAGTTTCGCAAGAAACTCCGCTTCGCCCTCGCCTCCGATTTGTCCGTCGAGGAATTGCTGAAGCGAGCGAAAGCCGACCTGGCCGCGACGCAGACCGCCATCTACGAAACCGCGCTGCCGCTCTACAAAAAGCAGTTTCCGAACGCGGATTCTGCCACGCTAGCTGACAAGAAAAAGGTCACGACCGCGGTCCTCGACAAACTCGCGGAAGAGCATCCTGACGACAACACCATCGTCGCGGCCGCGGAGAAAGCGGTCGCCGAGACGACCGATTTCGTCAAAAAGAAGAACCTCGTCCGCGTTCCCGACAAACCGCTGAAGGTCATCGTCATGCCGGAGTTCAAGCGCGGGCAGGGGATCGCCTATTGCGATTCACCGGGCCCTCTGGAGAAAACCGGTGAGACATTTTTCGCCTGCGAACCGACCCCGAAAGATTGGACGAAAGAGCGGAAGGAATCGTTCTATCGCGAATACAACAACTACATGGTCCGCAACCTGACCGTGCACGAAGCGATGCCCGGTCACTTCCTGCAATTGGCGCATTCCAATGAATTTCGCGGGCCGACTCTGGTCCGCGCGATTTTCCAGAGCGGCACGTTCGTCGAGGGTTGGGCGGTCTACACCGAGCAGATGATGGTCGAGGCCGGCTACGGCGGGCCCGAGGTAAAGATGCAGCAGTTGAAGATGCGCCTGCGCGTGATTTGCAACGCGATCCTCGACCAAAGCATTCACACCGCGAACATGAGCGAGCAGGAAGCGCTCGACCTGATGATGAAGGAAGGCTTCCAGCAGGAAGGCGAGGCCGTCGCGAAATGGAAACGCGCCCGGCTCAGCTCGACGCAGCTTTCCACTTATTTCATTGGTGCGACCGAACATCTGGAGCTGCGCGAGCGCGCCAAGGCCAAAGCCGGCGGGACGTTCGATCTGAGAAAATACAACGACACGGTGTTGTCGTTCGGCAGCCCGCCCGCGAAGTACGTGCGGGAGTTGATGGGGCTCTAACCGCTGTAGCCGCCTCGCTATGTCGAGGCGTGAGAGCATTGGAGACGGCACGCCCTCGTGCCGTTGTTGTGCAGCCCGGCCAGTCCCACCGGCCTGAGGGCAGGCCGGCTCCAACGCCGCCCACAGGGCGGCGGCTACAGAAAACGCCCCTAGCGGCGCTTTGTTTTCTTCCTGGCCATCAACTTCGCCAGATGATCGAGATTAAAAATCCGGCGGCGGCCGGTTTTCGATTCGCGGAAGACCACTTCGTACCAGCCCTGCATTCGCTCGGCCACGTGGCGCTTGCCGTTGATCACGATCGGCTCGCGCGCTATCACGCGATGAATCACCTTCTCGTAGGCTGATCGCGGCCAATGCCGCATGCGCCTGCGGTTCCAATTCCATCCACGCCCCGCGTCATCGTAGGCTTCCGGCCGCTCGGGGAAATCGAGCAACGAACGGGCATTGCCATCGAAGACCGCCTCGACGTGGCGCAGCGTCGCCAGGTCGCTCACCCGGCGTATGTTTTTGCGAAAGGGCCGGAGAGTTTCGTGCGCGATGGCGCGGAGGCTGAGCTCGCGGCCATCGCGCAATCTCCAGATCGGAGCATTCACGTCGGAGGTAAACGGGTCGGCGGCCAGCGATTGCTTCGTCGCACGCCATCCCCTGCGCGAAGAATGCCGGCGGAGCGCGAACGGCGCGAATGGGGGGATGCCCTGTTTCTCGAGCTGGTCGAGTTCGTAGTCTGGCCACGCGCTCACCGTTCCGGCCGCACCGGCGATGAAGGCGCAGGTCGCGAGCATGAGCGCTGCGTCGGGCGTGAAATCGGCCGTGACTTCAATGCGCTTTCCGCGCGGACGAACGCCGACGGCGCTGCTCCTGCGATTCGCGGCGAGGAGCATGACGGGCGCCGGCAGGATGTGAGCCAGCAAAAAGCCAAGCCTTCTGGCATCGCGCCGCGGCGAAGCGTGTTCACTTTGAAACGAAAAATTGTAATGGGTGCTGAAACCCTGAAGCCGCGCGGTGCAGTTGTGCCGTTCACCCCACCGGCGCAATTCCTCGCCTACATATTGAATCTGTTCCCACAACAACCGCGTGGCCCGATAACAACATCCCGGCTCGAGCTCCACGATCGGCGTGGCCACTTCGATCACCCCGGTGTCGAAGTAGATGGCGCCGCCGGAGGGGAGTTGGAACGAGCGGCCCGTTCGCGGCATCATCTTCTGGCGAATGAGCTGCTGCGGCGTTCCGAAGATGACTTCAGGTCGTCTTCGAACGTTGTCGATGATAAGACTGAACTCGGCCTCGAGTCCGATGACGGCGCGCGGCGGCGGAAGATGAACCCGCTCTCCGCCTTTGGAGCGATCCCGTTTTACGATTCGCTGCATTCCCGGGGTACCAGGGTGAGATAACCAAGATCGACCTGGAGGTGGTCGTCGCCTTCTTGATACGAGCGGACGAAAACTTCCGCGCCGAGGGAAGCCGCCACCCGGCCGTAACGCTCAATCGATTTTTCGTCGTTAAGGTAAGTGTCGCCGATGCGGTAAACATCAGCGGCCGTCCCCCAGCTATGAAGGCAGGGACCTTTATTCGAGCGATGCGCGGGCGAACGGTAGCCGCCGTTTGCGCTGACGAAAACAGGCGCGTCCACTTCGCGGCGCAGGTCCTCGAGATACCGGGCCAGCGCCAGGATCGCGCACGGCACGTAATGCGGAAAGGTGCGCAGAAGCAGATCGGCTTCTTGCGAATCGACCGTCATCAGCTCCGACAATTTAAAATGATTCGCCACTCGCAACGAATGCGCCTCTTCCCAGCTCGGCACCTCGAAGAAAAAGCGCGGAAAGTGATGCACCTTGCCGTTTTCATCGGTGACCGCTTCGCCCGGACGCAGCGCCGCGCGATGCTCCTCGGAGAGCGTCAATCCGTCCACTGGACGCAACTCATCCGGACTGGTCATGTTCGTATCCGCGCTGTAGCCGCCCCGCTATGCTTGCCACGCCGAAGCGTTGCGAAGGCGGGTCGGGGCGTAGTCAGGCGCGCACGGCGATCCGGCAGCTGCCGGACCATGGCTACAGCGGTTTGCCGTTTTGCAAAACTATTCATGACGCAGACACTGGAACACGGCGCCCGATATCTTCGCAATCGCTTCGCGCCGGCCATTGGTGTCCGCCGCGACTTCTGTCAGGACGACGAGAATGTAGGGCTCGCGCTCCGGTAAATAGACGATGCCCGCGTCGTGACAGGCCGTGGAAATTTCGCCGGTCTTGTGCGCGACGCTCGCGTGCGCGGGAAGCGGGGCGGGGATCATCGAATTGAAGCGCTGTTGCAGGAGAATATTGATGGCGAGATCGCGGCTCGCCTTGGACAGGAAATCGCCACGCAGCACGGCGAAGAGATCGAGCAAGCCCTGCGCCGTGGTTTCGTTGTTGAGATTTTTCTCGTGCGCCTTCGTGTCGTCCACGCCGCGCCGAAGCTCCACGCCGCTGACTCCGGCCTCGCGCAGAACCTCCACGGCATACTCCACCGTGAGATGATCGAGCAACAGATTGGTCGCGAGGTTGCTGCTCGAAACAATCATCCATTCCGTCAGGTCGGAGATTTTTGCGGTCCGCCCGATCAGACGATGAAGTTGCGGATAACCGTCTGACTCCGAGTCGATGCGAAAAGGCGTTTGATCGACCGCGCTCAGGAACCGGTTCCGGACATGCAACGTATCGTCCAGACGCAGCCGCCCTTGATCGCTCGCCCGTCCGATCGCGAGAAGGACCGCCACTTTCATCGTACTGGCGGCGTGGAACGGGCGGTCCGGATTGATCGCAAAACGGAAGCCGGTCTCATAGTCGTGGAGGGCGACCGCGTAGGCCACGGCCTTGCTGTCGCTCATGATGCTTTCGCATGTTTGCCGAAGCGTCTCGCTCTTTTCGTTGTCTTCCATGATGGGCCGGGCTGCTATTTACAACGGAGATGAAGGGTCGCAAAGTCGGCCATGCCGAATGTGGCCACCTGGATTCGCCCCAAGGACGTGAAATGGTTTCGGCGCGCTTTCGCGAAACATCCGGACGTCCGTCTCTGGAACGCCCGCACCCAGGAGGTGCCGTTCAAAAAAATGCAGGGGTTGCTGCTGACCGGCGGGCCGGATGTGGCGGAGGAGTTTCTCCGGCAGCCGGTGCCTGATCCGTCGATTCTCGACAAGGATGTCGAGCCGGCACGGGACAAATGGGAATTCGAGGCGACCAGGCAGGCGCTCGAGCGGCGGCTGCCGATATTTGCGATTTGCAAAGGCATGCAGCTTTTCAACGTCGCCCTTGGCGGGACGCTCCATCTCGATATTCCCGGACACAACGCTCCCGAGATGAAGGATCATAACGTTCAGCCCTTGCGGACCGATCGTTCCGCAACGCATCGCCTCGAGAAAGTGAATAGCTCGCATCACCAGGCGATCGACCAACTCGGCGACAGACTCGAAGTCGAGGCCTGGTGCAAGACCGACGACATCATCGAGCAAATGCGGCTGCGCGATTATCCATTCGCACTCGCGGTCCAATATCACCCGGAGCGCGATGAAAGTTACGCGCCGCTCTTCGCCGATTTCGTCTCACGGATGGGGAACTCCACGAAGCATTGATTTCTGTAGCAGCGGCCCTGTGGGCCGCTTGAGAGCGGCATGGCCTTATCCCGGCGCTTCGCATGGCGAAGCGGCTACAGAAGAAGGGCAATCACTCGCCCCGATAGACACACCGCGCGGTCGGCGTTTCGTGCACCACGATCTCGCAAAGGCCGGGGCAAAGCGGCGCGAGTTTCTGCCAGAACCACGCGGCCATGTTTTCAATCGTCGGATTCTCCAGTCCGGCGATCTCGTTGAGATACGAGTGGTCGAGCTCCTTCAGAATCGGCTTCATCGCCGCGCTGATTTCAGCGTGATCGTAGAGCCAGCCGGTCGCGGGATCGACCTGGCCTTCCACGGAGATTTCGAGTTTGAAGCTGTGGCCGTGCATCCGGCGGCATTTGTGGCCCTCGGGCGCGTTGGGCAGCGTCTGCGCCGCCTCGAAGCCAAACTCTTTCGTCAGCCGAACTCGCATCTCGCCAAGGTGACACTTCTCCACACCTGTGTCAGCTCCCCAGCTTCAAGGAGCGGCGATTTGCAATCGCCGTTTAATTAGGTCGGCGGTTTCAAACCGCCGCTCCTTGAGGCTTCTCGAGAACGCTGCGCTAAACCCCGCGTTGCGTCGGCGTCCAAATGAACTTGTGCATCTGCAATTGGAAGCGGACCGGCAATTTGTCCGCCAGGATCCAATCGACAATTTCCCGTGGATCGATTCGCCCAAAGATCGGCGAAAACAATACCGCACGGCAACGTTGCGGGAGTTTGAAGCGGTTCACCTGCTCGCGCGACCATTCGTAATCTTCGCGCGAACCGATGACGAATTTCACCTCATCGCGCTGAGTGAGATGTTCGATGTTCGAAAGAAGATTGCGCGCGCTCTCGCCGCTTCCCGGCGTTTTCAAATCCATGATGCGATGGACTCGCGGATCGACCGCCGAGACATCGTGCGCGCCGCTTGTCTCCAGCAAGACCGTGAACCCGGCGTCGGCTAATGTCGTCATGAGCGGCAGCACATTTTTTTGCAGAAGCGGCTCACCGCCAGTGATCTCGACGAGCGGACACTGGAAGGCCGCGACCGCCGCGACAATTTCATCGAGCGTCTGCTTCTTCCCCTCGTAAAACGCGTATTCCGTGTCGCAATAAGTGCAGCGCAGATCGCAAAACGTCAGCCGCACGAATACACACGGCTCGCCCGCCCAGGTGCTCTCACCCTGGATCGAGTGATAGATCTCGTTAATCGTGAGCATCTTGGTTCCCGGCTCTTTCATTGAAAGTTGGACGTTGGACGCTCGCCACGGCGGAGCCCGTCCGCATATAGGACTGGTTTGGACAGCATAGTTTGCGAAGGCGGGTTGGACGTTGGACGTTTCCCCCGCCTTCCAGCCGCCAAGGTAAGCCGCGCCCATGCAAAATCGAATCGATCGATGTTTCCAAGCCCTTCGAGCCAAAAACGAAAAGGCCTTCATTGCCTACATCTGCGCCGGAGATCCCGACTTTCCCCGCACAGTCGATCTCGCTCTCGTCCTTGAAAAGGCCGGCACCGACATTCTCGAGCTCGGCATTCCCTTTTCCGATCCATTGGCCGACGGCGTCGTGAACCAGCTTGCCGCCCAGCGCGCGCTGGAAGCCGGCGCCACTGTTTCAGGAGTTCTCGAATGCGTCCGCCAAATCCGCGGCCGCTCGCAGATCCCGATCGTCCTCTACACCTACATGAATCCGATTTTCCAATTTGGGTTCGACCGTTTCCACCGCGAGGCGAGCGAAGCGGGTGTCGATGGGCTTCTCATCCTCGATCTCCCGCCCGAAGAAGACCAACCAGGCGAAGCACCGCTGCACATTCGCTTGATCGCGCCAACCACGCCGCCGGAACGGGTGCAGAAGATCTGCGCCCGGGCGGCTGGGTTTATCTATTACGTCTCGCGCGAAGGAGTCACTGGCGCCCAAAGCAGTGTTGCCTCATCGCTCGGCGAACGGGTGGCGCAGATCCGCCAGTGCACGGAATTGCCCATCGCAGTCGGCTTCGGAATTTCGACTGCGGAACAAGCGAAGGAAGTCGCCAGGATCGCGGACGGAGTGGTGGTGGGCAGCGCCATCGTGCAAAGGATCAACGACAATGCCGGCAGTAACGATTTGCCGGCGCGGGTCACTGACTTCGTTGCGCCGCTCGTTGCGGCAACGAAAGCACAATAAGTTTCAAGGCGAAATGGCTTCGCCCCGTGACCAGCATGCGGATCTTATCCTGCTCCCGATCATGATCAGGAGCATGAATGAGCAGCGGCTTCGCTGCCGCTCACATGCCGCACTTCGCCTTCGCTTCTGCGTAACTCGAACGAACGCTCAGCAAGCTCGCCAGATACTTGTCCACCGCCGGCACGCTCGAGGCGCGCGATAAATTTCCCGGCGCACCGAGCCGCGAGAAAATGGCGTAGATGATCTTCGTCCGCGGCACGCTCTTCTCGCCGTAGCCCGCCGGAATGTTGCTCGACCAAAACCGGACGTAATCGAGCCCGCCTTTTTTTTCCATCCCGAGATAAATGACCGAGTGGCCATGCTCGGCTTTGCCGACCTCGGGCGACCAGAAAATTTTCATGAAATCGCCCGGCTGCGCTTCGGCAAAGTCGTCGAAGTTTTCGCCCAGGTTCATTTCGTGGAAGAGACGCGCGGTGCCCGGCCCATTGGCATTCCATCGGCCCCAGATGCCTTCGCCGTCGCGCTGTCCGCGGATCATCAGGCCTTCGAGAGTGGCATGATCGAGATGAAGCGCGCCCTTCGCCCGCAACACCTCGATCGTCTTCATGAAGACCAGATAAGTGGCGCCCGAGCAGTAACTCGGCGAGGCGGCGTCGGGGATGACAAAGAATTTTCCGGATTCGAAATGGGCCGCCTGCTGCAAGCGGATCGTGGCCACGCGCGAAGCGGAATAGCGCCCGCCCTTGGGCATTTGCCGAATTTGCTCGAGGATGAGGTCGTTATAGGGGGCGGGGGCGATCTGGGCGAACAGGGTGGGTTGAACGCCGAAGAAAAGAGCCAGAGTGGCGGAGATAATTGCGAAACGTTTTTTCAAGACCTGGCAAAACAGATAGGACTCGAACCGGTCGAGGGCAACTGTTGTAGCCACCGCTGTCGCTGGCGGCAGGAATCTATGGGCGCTCAATCCCCTGCCGCCAGTGACGGCGGCAGCTACACCGGGCTGAGTTGGCTTTGCCGGCAGATTGTGGTAACAAACCGCCATGCTGCGTTTCACGAAGATGAATGGCGCGGGCAACGATTTTGTCCTCATCGATAATCGCCTGGGCGATTTGCGGCTGGCGGCCGAACAAATCTCAAAAATCTGCGACCGGCATCGCGGCGTCGGCGCTGATGGTGTTTTGATTTTGGAGCGCGCGGCGAATGGCGCGGATTTCCGCATGCGTTATTACAATGCGGACGGCGGCGAGGCCGAGATGTGCGGGAACGGGGCGCGTTGCTTTGCCCGTTATGCGAGCCGGGTCGCCGGGCCGGCGGAGAAGCTTTCGTTCGAAACGCCGGCGGGCGTTATCGGCGCGACGCTGCAAGGCGAGCTGGTTTGTCTGAACATGAGTGCGCCGAAAGATTTGAAACTCGGCATCACCATTCCGTTGCCGGACCAACAGCTCTCGGCGCATTTCGTAAACAGCGGCGTGCCCCACGTCGTCGTGCCGGTGGACGATCTCGAGAAGGCTGACGTGCGCGGTCTCGGGTCCGCGGTTCGCCATCACGATCTTTTCGCTCCCAAGGGCGCGAACGTAAATTTCCTGAAACAGCGCGGAGAGAAGGCGATTTCCATCCGCACCTACGAGCGTGGCGTGGAGGATGAGACGCTGGCCTGCGGAACCGGCGTGGTGGCGAGCGCGCTTATCTTTGCGGCCCTGCAAAACGTCGAGGGCCCGATCGGCGTGCTGGTCCGCGGCGGGAACGAGCTCCAAGTCGCGTTCGATCGAGCAGGCGACCAATTCAAGAATGTCACGCTGACCGGCCCGGCCGATTTTGTTTTCGAAGGGACGATCGATCTGTAGGTCCTGAGATTTGTTAGCCACGGATTGACACGGATTAGCACGGATGTAGGAGGCTAAGCGTCCGTTACTGTCCGAAATCCGTGTTTCATCTGTGTAAATCCGTGGCTTGAGAATATTCCCATATGTTTAAAGGAACCTTCACTGCGCTGGTGACACCGTTTCGCGACGGCGAAATCGACGTGCCGGCGCTGGAAGCGCTGGTCGAAGGGCAAATTGCCGATGGCGTGAGCGGGGTGGTGGCCGTCGGCACGACTGGAGAATCGCCGACGCTGTCGGCGGCCGAGCGCGAGCAAGTTATCCGCGTCACCGTTGAGATTGCGAAAGGACGCTGCCAGGTCCTCGCGGGCACCGGCTCGAATTCCACCAGCGCCACCATCACCGCGACCCGGGCCGCGGAAAAAATGGGCGTCGATGGGATGTTGATCGTGGCGCCTTATTACAACAAGCCGAGCCAGGAAGGTCTCTTCCGTCATTTCCAGGCGATCGCCCAGGCGACGGCTGCCCCGATCATGCTCTATAACATTCCGGGCCGTTGCGCTGTGGACATTGGGGCGGAAACGGTGGAGCGGCTCGCGATGGATTGCGCGAATATTGTCTCGATCAAGGAGGCCAGCGGCAGTGTAGATCGGGTCAGCGAACTGCGCGCGAAATTGCCGGAAGCCTTTACCATTTTGAGCGGCGACGATTCGTTGACGCTCCCTTTTCTCTCGGTCGGCGCCGTCGGTGTGGTGAGCGTCGCCTCGAATTTGTTTCCGGCGGAAGTGGTCTCAATGGTCCAGGCTTTTCGCGCGGGCGACACGAAAAGCGCGCGCGATATGCACCTGAAGCTGTTGCCGGTTTTCAAGGATTTGTTCATCGAGCCGAATCCGGTTCCGGCGAAGACCGCGTTGTCGTGGCGGGGCGTAATGTCGGCGGATTGCCGGCTGCCGCTTTGCGAAATGACCGTCGCGAATCAGGCGCGGTGGCGCAAGACGCTGGAGGCATTCGAGGGCGGCGAGTGAAAAAACCGGTGCGCGTTCTCCTGGTGGGCGCGAAAGGCCGCATGGGGCAGGCAATCGCCGCCGCGGCCGAAAGCGGCGGAGCGTTGATTGCCGCCGGGCTCGATCAAGGTGATGACCTGGCCAAAGACATTGGCGACTGCGATGTGGTCGTCGATTTCAGCCATCCGAGTGCGACAGAAGCAGTCAACCGCGCCTGTTTCGACGCTGGTAAGCCTTTGGTAATCGGCACCACGGGGCACTCCGGTGAAGAGCGCGCCTTAATCGAAAAAACAGCGAAATCGCTGCCGGTTGTTTTGTCGCCGAATTTCAGCATCGGTGTCAACGCCCTCTTCTGGCTCACCCGAGAAGCCGCGCGGATGCTCGGTGAGGATTTCGACCTCGAGATCGTGGAGACGCACCATCGCCTGAAGAAGGATGCGCCCAGCGGCACCGCGAAGAAACTGGCGGAAATCCTGTGTGAAGTGCGGAAGCTCGACTACGCCGCGAACGCGCGGCATGGCCGCGAAGGCTTGGTCGGGGAGCGGCCGGCGAAGGAGATCGGCGTCCACTCGATTCGCGCCGGCGATGTCGTGGGCGATCACACGGTGACGCTGGCCGGCGCAGGCGAGCGGCTCGAGCTCACCCACAAGGCATCGAGCCGTGAAACTTTCGCCGCCGGCGCGTTGCGCGCCGCGCACTGGATCGTGGGGAAACCGCCGGGACTTTACAGCATGGAAGATGTCCTGGGCTTGTAGGGGCGGGCGTGCGGGCCGCTGTTTTTCCGGGCCACTACCGCCGTTGGCTCATCCGCTATGAGAGTCGGCGTTGCGCTTGGATCGAATCTCGGAGAGCGACTCGCGAATCTGCGCAATGCCCGGAAGGACATCGCCGCGCTCCGGGGGGCGCTGCCGCCTTTGCATTCCTCCGCCATCTACGAAACCGAGCCGGTCGGCTGCGAAAAAGGAGCAGCGAAATTCTTCAATGCCGTCATCGAATTTGGCTTTGCGGGGGAGGCGCCGGACTTATTGCAGCAATTGGCCGCGATCGAAAAGTCGTGGGGCCGCCCGGGCGCACATCCCAAAAATGTTTCGCGAACGATCGATCTTGACCTGCTTTATTTCGGCGAGCTGGAAATCAAAACCGCAGAGCTACAGTTGCCGCATCCCCGGATCACGGAGCGGGAGTTTGTTCTGCGGCCGCTCGCGGATATCCGGCCGGACCTGATCCTTCCGAAACAGACCGAGGCAGTCGGCGTTTTGCTGCTCCGGTTCCCGGACGCGACGGCGGTGGTGCGCCGGGATTTGGAATGGTAGAGTCGAACTCCATGCAAGATTTCCGCGACAGAAAACGGCGAGGCGATCGAGTGAGCGCCCTCACGGCCTATGATTATCCGACGGCGCGGTTGCTCGATGAAAGTGGGATCGACATCATCCTGGTGGGCGATTCGCTGGGCATGGTGGTGCTGGGTTACGAAGACACCACGCAGGTCACGCTGGCGGAGATGATCCATCATACTCGGGCCGTCGCCCGTGGCGTGAAGCAGGCCTTGATCGTTGGTGATCTTCCAATTCACACCTACGACGATGCCGCCCAGGCGGTTTCGTCGGCGCGCGCGCTCACGGAAGCCGGGGCGCAGGCGGTGAAGTTGGAAGGCGGGGCGAGTCATGTCCGGCAGATCGAAGCGATCGTCGCGGCTGGGATTCCAGTCATGGGCCACATCGGGATGCTGCCGCAAAGCGTTCGCGAAGAGGGCGGCTACAAAGTAAAAGGGCGCACCCAGGCCGAAGCGGAAGCCCTTTTGCGTGACGCCGAGGCGGTCGAAAAGGCCGGCGTGTTCGCCGTAGTGCTGGAAATCGTTAGTCCGGAGACGGCGCGGCAGATCACAGGCGCGCTGGAGATTCCGACGATTGGGATCGGCTCAGGTTCGCATTGCGACGGCCAAATCCTGGTGACGCACGATCTGATCGGATTGTTCCCCTGGTTCACGCCGAAGTTCGTTTCGCCGGAGGCACGGGTGGCGGACGAGATCCGCAAGGCAACCCAGATCTTTATCGCGCGGACCAAATCTGGTGGCGCTTGAGGTGGATCGGGCGTCGCTGAGCATCAAGGAGCGGCGATTTGTAATCGCCGGTTCATTGTCACGCGGCTGCGCCGCGTCAATTTGTTGGTTGGCGGTTTCAAACCGCCGCTCCTTGGGGCTTAGAGCAGGATCTGCCCCATTTGACATTGAACGGCGGGTGCCGGTTTGTTTCTAACAGCTAAGTGAGGACCTCCGACTATACCGACTTCGACGAAGCGCTCCTGCAAGGGAACAAGCAGCGGAACTGGCTGCTCTTCGGCTTGATGGTTTCGCTGGCGTTGCACGGGGCGCTCTGCGGTTATTTTTACAAGACGAACCTGATGCCCTCGACCCCGCTGACGGAACAGCGCGTCCAGGTTCCCACCTTCAAGGTGAAGAACGTCGAAATGCAGCAACTCGACACGCCCGGCGCGGATCCCATGGATCCGGCGGCCAAGCCCGAGCCCGACAAGACCGATGTCCAATTGCCGGACGAGAAAAAATCGTTCGACCAGCTCCTGGACGACGTCCATGCCAGCGCGGCCCTGCCCGACGACACGCGTGATGTCCTGCCGGAGACGCCGAAGGTTGAACAAAATCCCGATTCGGTGATGACGGAGATTGAGCAAAGCTCGGCGCAAACACTTTCGAAAAGCCCGAACGCGACGCGCGAGCAGAATCTTCTGAACGACTCAGCCACCTCCGGCCGGCCGCAACCGGCGTTGACCGGGACGGAGCTGGCCACGAGCACGACGATCAAACGGCCCAACACCTTTACGAAACTCCCGGGCGACAGCGCCGGTCCCAATCGCGCCCGCACTCCCGGCTTCAGCGATCTCGATTCGCTCCTCTCGCAAAAGGGCCCGCTCGGTTCCGGCACGAAGCTGCGGATGCCGGACGACCAGCTTTTCCCTTATGACAGCGCCGATCTGCAGGCGAGCGCGATCAGCCAGTTGCAGAAGCTCGGCACGCTGATCAAGCGCAATCCGAAAGCGACCTTCACGGTCGAGGGGTACACCGATTCGCTGGGCGCGCCCGATTACAATCTCGAGCTGAGCCAGCGCCGCGCCGACAGCGTGAAGCAGTATCTCGTGGACGTCATGGGAATTGATCCCGCGCAAATCCAGACACGCGGATACGGCGCCAGCAAGTTTCTCGTTCCGCCGCGGCCGGTTGCCTTCGGTTCCCCCGAAGAACAGGTGGAGATCGAGCGCCAACGCCCAAATCGGCGCGTGGTCATCGTCGTCCACACGGACACGCGCTAGCAGTTACCAGTTCTTGATCCACTGGGTTTGATCGGTCGCCGGCTCCGCGTTCGCGGTGCTCCAGAGGTCGAAAGTCGGATTGTATCCATCAGCCGAGTTCACTTGATGCGCCGTTGAGTATCCATAGCTGTTACCGAATGGATCACGAACAAAGGTCACGTTTTGATTCGGATCGGGTGGATTCAATTGATTGGGCTTAAACGAGAAGTACGACTTTCCAATTGGAGTTCGGCTGCCGCCGGTTGCTCCAGCTAGTTGATCGTACAGATAGAGGCTGGCGGGGGCGTAGGCCGTGGGATCCGGAGCACGCGACTTCAATGCGTCCGTCCTTGCATCTCGCGGATAAATCCCGTGATCCGCCTTGTAGTTCTCCAAGGCCGCGGAGATCGCCGCGATTTCAGCTTCGGCCCGCGAACGCGCACCCTTCTTCTGCACATATCCCGACGTCGCCAAAATCAAACCCGCGAGCACCAGGATGATCGCCATCACGACGATCACCTCCACGATAGTGAACGCGCGGATTGAAGCTCGTCTGGGGAGCGCACGCGCCTCGCGTGCTGGTTTCGGCGCCTCGCCGAAACCATCTTCGGCCAAACGATGCCCGGTCCCCGAAAAAGTTCGCTCGGCGAGGCGCCTCGCCTGCACGCGAGGCGCGTGCGCTCCCCAGACTTCCGCGAACAGGCCGTTCATGGTCACGTCTGCTCCTGCAACCCGCTGATGATGCTGATGAGCGGCATAAAGAGCGCGATGACGATCGTGCCCACGATCAGCGCGAGCAGCACGATCATGATCGGCTCGAGCAGGGAAGTGAGCGCAGCCACTGAGTTATCGACTTCATCGTCGTAAACCTCGGCGATCTTCAGGAGCATCTCGGGTAGCTGACCGGTCTCTTCGCCAACGTCGATCATGCTGACGACCATGGGCGGAAACGCGCCGCTGGCTTCGAGTGGCAGCATAATCGATTCGCCCTCTTTCACGCTGTCGTGCACCCGGGAGATGGCGCGCGCGATGACCATATTGCCGGCGGTCTCACGCGTGATTGTCAGCGCCTGCAGGATCGGCACACCGCTGGTGACGAGCGTTCCGAGCGTGCGCGAGAAGCGCGAGATCGAGGTCTTGCGAATCAAATCCCCGAAGAGCGGCGCGCGCAGTTTGGCTCGATCGAGCAGGGCGCGGCCCGCTCGAATGCGCGCGCCAAGCTTGGAGAGGACGATTATCCCAACCAGCAACCCGAGCAGGACCGCCCAATGATCCTGCATGAAGCCGCTTACGCCAATGACGAAAAGGGTGATGGCTGGCAACGGTTTGTCGCCCAGCATGTCGTGAAAAATCGCCTCGAATCGCGGGACGATAAAGATCATCAGAAACGTCAGGATCGCGAGCGCGAGCACGAGAACGATGATCGGGTAGACCATTGCGGCGACGACCTTGTTCTTGATCTTCTGCGCCTTCTCCTGGAATTCGGCGAGGCGCGTCAGGACCACTTCGAGCACACCGCCGAGCTCGCCGGCCCTGACCATGTTGACGTAGAGATCGTTGAACAACCGGGGATGCTGCGCGAGCCCTTCGGAAAACGTGCTGCCGCCCTGGACCGAGTCCGCCACCTTGTTGATCGTGCTTTTCAAAACCGAATCGCGTTCCTGTTTCGCCAGCACATTCAGGCTGCGGAGCAGGGGAAGCCCGGCATCGATCAAGGTGGCAAGCTGCCTCGTAAAAATCATGAGCACCTTCGGCTTCACCGTTTTCCTCTGGAAGAGGACGATGTTTTTGCTGCCTGAAGATTTTCGTTCCGCGCGCGGCGGCTTGGTTTTCTGCGGGGCCGTTTTCGTTTCTGCCGCGGGACCTATTCCTTCTTCCGAAACATTTGTCGGGAAGTAGCCGGCCTGGCGCAGTTGGCCGATCGCTTCACTGGTCGACGAGGCTTCGAGCAACCCCGTTGATTCTTGCCCGCGCGAATCAAGAGCAATGTAGGTGTAGCGCCTCATATTTAGGCCACGGATTTACACGGATGAAACACGGATCGAACGAAATCCGCTCTGAATCCGTGCATATCCGTGTTCATCCGTGGCTCAGGTGAATTTGAGCACTTCCTCGATGGTCGTATCGCCGGCGAAGATGCTGCGCAAACCGTCCTGGCGCAGCGTTACCATCCCGAGCTCGATCGCCTTTTCCTTTAACGTCACGGTCGGCGCGCGCTCGTTGATAAGGTCGCGGATCGGATCGGTCACCTTCAACAGCTCGTAGATTCCTTTGCGGCCTTTGTAGCCGGTTTGATTGCAGGCGGCGCAGCCCTTGCCGTAGTAAAAATTTCTCGCGCCGATGTCGCCGCGGGAGAGGCCGAGCTGGCCGAGCAGGGTCTCGCGCGGCTGATAGTTTACTCGGCATTGCGGGCAAATGCTGCGCAGCAACCGCTGGCCGAGGACCGCTGCAAGGGTCGAAGAAATGAGGAAAGGCTCTACGCCCATGTCGATCAGGCGCGTGATCGCGCCCGGCGCGTCGTTCGTGTGCAAGGTGGTGAAAACCAGATGCCCGGTCAGCGACGCCTGGATCGAGATTTGCGCCGTCTCGAGGTCGCGCGTTTCGCCGACCATGATCCGGTCCGGGTCCTGGCGAAGAAACGCTCGAAGCGTTCGCGCAAAACTGAGCCCGATCGCTTCGTTCACCGGCACCTGCACGATCCCTTCAAGGTCGTACTCGATCGGATCCTCGGCCGTAAGCAGCTTGGAATCGATCGTGTTGATCTTGCGCAGGCACGAATAGAGCGTTGTCGTTTTGCCCGAACCGGTCGGCCCGGTGACGATGAAGATGCCGTTCGGCCGCTGAATGATCTCGAGAATGTAGTGGTGGATGGACTCGGGCAGCCCGAGGGCTTCGAGGTCGAGATTGACCGTGGAACGGTCGAGCACGCGGAGCACGACGCTCTCGCCGAATTGTGTCGGCAAAGTCGAGACGCGGAGATCGACACTCCGGTCCGCAACATTTTTCTGGATGCGGCCGTCCTGCGGCAGCCGGCGCTCGGCGATGTTCATGTTCGCCATCACTTTCACCCGCGAGATGACCGGCAACGCCAAATGCCGCGGCGGCGGCGCCATCTCATAAAGAGCGCCGTCCACTCGGTAACGGATCTTGAATTCGTTTTCGAACGGCTCGAAATGGATGTCGCTCGCCCGGTCCTGGATCGCCTGGAACAGGATGAGATCAACGAAACGAATGATCGGCGTGGCATTCGCTTCCGCCTCGACGTCCGAGGCGGGGTCGTCCGTTCCGCGCAAGGCCAGCAGCTTACCGGCCTCGCCGAGCTGCTTGAGGATGTCCTCCATGCTCGAGCTGTCTGTGCCGTAGTACCGCTCAATGCGATCCTGCACCTGCTCGGAGGGCGCCACGACCACGCGCACATCTTTTCCAAGCGCGAAGCGGAGATCTTCGGCTGCGCGCAGATCGAGCGGATCGACCAGGGCGACGCTCAGGGTATGGTCGCTCATGGCGACCGGTAACGCGCGGTGCAATCGCGCCAGGCCACCAGGAATCAGACGCAAAATTTCCGGTGCAATGTCGTCTTCCGGCAGGTCGACCAGATCGCTCGCAAGCGCCTCGGCGATGACCTGATAAAACCCGCGCTGGTCCACGAAGCCGCTGTCGATCAGGGCCTGCTCGATGCTCTTTCCGTTAAGCTGGGCCTCCTGCAAGACATCCTCGATCTGCGACTGCTGGAGCACCCGTTGCTCGACGAAAATGTCGGCCACCTGTCGCGCGTTCATGTTTTGATTCTGGGGAGCGCACGCGCCTCGCGTGCTGGTTTTGGCGCCTTCGCCAAAACGATCTTCGGAAAAGTCCGCGATCGCGAGGCGCGCTCGCCAGGTCGCCGCGGCGACCGCTTACCGGATGTAATCGCCACGCGCATATCAGTTCACATCTCCCAGGGTGATCGAGATCACTTCCTCTGCCGACGTCAGGCCGGCGAGCACTTTGCGCACGCCATCTTCGCGCAGCGTCCGCATGCCGAGCTCTCGCGCGCGCTGGCGGAGGAGCAGGGTGGCGCGCCGGTTGTTGATCATGTGGCGCGCGTTGTCGTCGATGACGAAAATTTCGAAAATACCCATGCGTCCTTTGTATCCGGTCTGCCGGCATTCCTCGCAGCCCACTGGCTTCATCACCTGAGCGTTGACTAATTGCCCCTGTTCGAGATTGAGGGCGCGCAGTTCGGTCTCGCTCAATTCGCCGGGCTGTTTGCAATTCGGGCAGAGCCGCCGGACGAGGCGCTGTGCCATGATCGCGCGCACGGACGAAGCGACCAGGAATGGCTGCACGCCGATATCGACCAGCCGCGCCACGGCGGAAGGCGCGTCGTTCGTGTGGAGGGTGCTGAAAACGAGATGGCCGGTGAGGCTCGCGTTGGTCGCGATCGTGGCCGTCTCGAGATCGCGAATCTCACCGATCATGATGATGTTCGGCGCCTGGCGCAAAATCGAGCGGAGCGCGACCGGGAAAGTCATTCCGACCTCGGTGTTCACCTGGACCTGATTGATGCCGGTCATTTGGTATTCGACCGGCTCCTCGATGGTGATGATCTTGCGGTCGGGTTTGTTGATGTAATTCAGGCAGGAATAGAGCGTGCTCGTTTTTCCGGAACCGGTCGGGCCGGTGACGAGGAGGATGCCGTCCGGCAGCCGGAGGAGCCGCTCGAACGTCTCCTGGTCGTCGCTAAGAAATCCGAGCTCGGGCAGGCCGAGCATGAGGCTCGATTTGTCGAGGACGCGCAGGACGATGCTTTCGCCGTGGTTGGTGGGAATGGTGGAAACGCGGAGATCGATCGGCTTCCGCGCAATCCGGACCTGGATGCGCCCGTCCTGCGGCAATCGCTTTTCCACGATGCTCATCGAGCCAGTCATGATTTTCAGCCGGCTCACGATGGCGGATTGCAATCGCTTCGGTGGCGCCTGCATTTCCTGGAGAACGCCGTCAATGCGAAATCGCACGCGAAATTTCTTATCGAGCGGCTCAAGGTGCACGTCGCTCGCGCCGAGCCGATGCGCTTCGATGAGAAGCATCGAGACCATGCGAATGATCGGCGCGTCCGCTTCATCGGTGCCGCTGGTGTCGCCGTCTCCCGAGATTTCGAGACCGAGATCGACATCGTGCCCGAGTTGCTCCGCGAGGACGCCGGCAGCTTCGTCCGCGGTGCCGTAGTATTTGATCAACGCCTGCCGGATGTTTTCCGGACCGGCGCAGACCAGCTCGATCTCGCGCTGCAACAAGAAGCTCAGGCTATCGATCGTGTCGATATCGAACGGATCGCTCACCGCGACGATCAATCCCCTCTCGCCGAAGCCGACGGGAATCACCTTGAAACGTCGCGCGTCGCCGGCGCGAATCTGGCCAATCACTTCCGGCGGGATGACCGTGGCGGAAAGATCTACCCAATCGAAGTGCGCCTGCGCCGCCAGGTGGTGCGACACGTCCGCGCCGGGAACTACGAACTCTTCTGTTGGTTGCACGATCTAGGGGGATGCTTTTGGAGCGCCGGACGCTTGCCAAAGGTTGCAGCCTAAAGAAAAGACCGCGGAAATCCAAGCACGTTAAAATCGGAGGGACGTGCTTCCGCACGTCCCATTCTTCCCTACGGCGAATTCACGCCACTCCCGCGTGGCCGCTAGTGAGGTGGCCTTGCAGATTGCCTCGATCTGCGGCGTACCACGACCAGAACAATCAGAGCAACGATCGCAGTTACCCCCGCAGCGGCGGCGGCAGTCCACCGTCCCCAGATCCGGGCAATTTCGGTAACTTCGTGATCGAGAGAGACCTTGCGAACTCGTAGATAAGGACCCACCTCCAGCTCGCCCAGAATCCCCAATGGCATCCGCAAGTGCTCCAGAATGTTAAATGGCAGCGGTGACATCTACGTCGGCGACATTCCAGCGAACGAGCAACAGAGAGAGGATTCGAATCAACCTGTCCAAGCACCGAACAGACAAGAGAATCCGGCCGCAAAAAAGCAAAAACGCACGCCATTTAACGTGATACGGGGCCAGCTACCAACGCGAAGCGATCTGCCGATTTCACGATGGGATCCCGCCGACCAGGGAGTTGTCGATCGTCCCAATCAGGTAATTGCAAATTCCAACAAGGCAGACGATTAGGTTAGCGAAAGCCCCGCCGGCTCTCCCTGGCGGGCTTTCTTTCGGATGCAACGAAACGCGAGGCTGCTGAAGCAGATGTCAGTAACTCGCAGTTTAGCTATGACTCTTTAAGCAGTAGATCCGCTTTTGATGATGTGCAACGTCACCCCCATTGACTTGGCAACGTCAATAAGGTTTGCGAGCATCTCGTTTTTCGATTCTCTGCCTACAAAGAACGTCAAGCTCCCATCGCGGTCCATCCTGCTCTCGCGAACAATAACACCGAGTTTCTTCGCTTGTTTGATTAACGCCGCGAGGAAGATTTCTGATGAAAAAAGGCCTGGGGTCTCTGGGTTCTCCCAGAGCGCCTTCCGCTGAGGTGATTCGCGCGGTGAGAACATGCTCGCTTCACCAAGCTGTTTACGAAGTGCGCCAACTTCGGCGGTCAACAGGTCCAGCTTATCAATGGGGCCCGGACGTTCGGTCATCTCGGCTTTCACACGCAACGAGAAATACTTCCACAGAGCATTCTCTTTATTAGTCGCGCTTTCTTTTATGTGTGTGGCGAGCTTCTCTACCTCACCAGGGAGTATCCAAGGACGCAGGTCGCTCATGTACGAATGGTGATTAACGAGGTCTAGGTCAAACGGCGGCTCCTTTGTTTCTTCGTCAATTGTCAGGCAAATCGGTTTATTCATCGGGGTTCGGATGCCGAGTTCAAAAAACACATTTGGATTCAGGCCCGACATGTCACACAGCACCAGGGAGGCCGTTTGTAAGTTTTGAACAATCTCGGCGTGGATTAAGTTGGCGCCTTTTGCTTTCGGCTTTATCGGTTCGAAACCAGCTTTGTCCGCAGCAGGAGCTAGCAAATGGTCAATGACGTGCTCACAATGGGCGACGTCATTTAGATAGAGAGGCGCGCGTTCCGGCAGGGTGGAGATCGGCGCGATAATAAAACATTGTTCTTTGGCCATTGTTTTTGGGGTCTTACTGATATTTCTCGGCGGCAGCCATTAAATTGATTGGGTATGTGCGGACGATCGACTCAAAGAGGCCGAGTAGCGAAACGAAAAAAATTCTGGTAATGGGGGATTCATCCTGCGTGTTTTCTAACACCGCGATGCTGAGGGCACGAGGCAAAAACAACATCATGTTCAATCTTTAAACCCATTTCTGATTCGCAATGATTGTTTCCATCGGTCAGCCCCTTCAGCCGGATACGAAGTTATGGAGGTACATCCGACTGAGCACCTTGTTTCTGATGATGACGAAGAAGCACGTGTTCGTGCCCACCGTTGAAACACTCCGCAAAACGGACCCTTTGGAATCCAGTATGTTTTGCGGTAAAACCTTAGAGTGTTTTAAACAGCTGGATTCGAGTTCAAAGAAGTGGCTAACAAAGAATCGCAAGAAAAGAACACGAGAGGCGCTGTTCAGCGTTTGGAAGAGAGAAATTCGATGGCGGAGATGTGCATGGTGTTGGCACGCAGCTGACCTTGAGTCGATGGCCCTTTGGCATCTTTATGCCCGAGAGGGCGTTGCAATTAGCACAACTCCGAAGCGTCTGTTCGATTGTCTCGCATCAAACGAGCGAGTGAAAACAGCCGGAGTTGGGCGCGTTCATTATTGTTCTCGCTCTGAAAAGCTTCCTGGCTCGGAATTTACAGAGCTTCGACCATACATGATTAAGCAGGCCTGCTATTCCTTTGAGCAGGCGGTGCGCGTCATTTTCCCGACCGCAAAGCGCCATCTCGGTGGTTTAACTCTCGAGATCGAGCCTACACAGCTTCTCGAAGGCGTTGCAATTTCCCCGTATGTCCCGGAAAGCGAGGCTGTCGCCTTGCGTCAACTTCTTCAAAGTTTTTGGCCATCAGTGAAATGTGAGCCGTCAGGGGCATTACTTCGGAACTCTCTGCCCACGATCTTAAGCGCGCTGTCCGCAGATCCCGACATCGGAGAGTCCGGGCGCCGCTGGCTTGAAGACACCCGACATCGAGCGGGTATTGCAAAACTCGGTATCATCTCACGGTTGCCGTTTGTGATGAAATGCATTTAGCGAAACTATTGACTAAAACGTTGTTCGGAAACCAATTGTGATGCCGCGGCCGGCGAGGGGGAGGACTTCCTTGAGGAAGGAGAGATGATCGCGGGCTTCTTCGTTCGTGAGGTTGGTGCCTTTCACGTAGAGGTAGTTGTAGGTGGGGCCGGCGCGGAATTTGTAGCCGACGCTGGCGTTGAGGAAGGTGTAGCCGGGGGTGGCGCGCTCGAACTGGGCAACGCGGTCTTGTTCGTTGACGCGCTGGGCTTCGATGGTGGCGTTCCATTTTTCGCCCTGGTAATTGAGCGAGGCGGTGAAGCGAAAGGGCGTAATGCGCGACAGGGGATCACCGGAGTCGAGGTCGGTTGCGCGCACGTAGTCGGCCTGAAGGCGGAGGAAGAGGTCGTTAGGATTTTTCTCCGGCTCGGAAGTGGTCTCGCGCGTGATGACGTTTTTGACGGACTTCGCGTCGGCCGCTTCCTGGTTTTTAACTCGCGTGATCCTGAGCGGGAGCAGGTGGAAATCGGCTTTTGCTTCGCCGCCGTAGAATTCGGCGCTCTTGGGGGTGTAAACGAAAACGTTCAGGCCATCCTCGAAGGCGCCTGTGGACGTGAAATTGATAAACCCGTCGTAGCGATTGTAGAAAGCGCTGATGCTCCCCGTGACGGCGCCGCTGGTTTTCCGCAGGCTCAGATCGACGCCAACA
>DASQLH010000373.1:0-14683 GCA_035630155.1 Chthoniobacterales bacterium | reverse complement strand
GATGTCGTGACCGGCGACCAGGTCCCGCTCGATCGTTTGCGCGACACCTACATCGGCTCGATCTGCGGCATCGCCGCGCCCGAAAGCTTCGAAGCGGGTCTGGAGAAACTCGGCGCGCGGATCGAGCTTTCCAAGCGTTACACCGATCATCACCGCTACACCGAGGCGGAGTTGAACAGCTTCATCAATCGCTGTGTGCGGCGCGATCTCGAGATGATCGTGACCACCGAAAAAGACGCCGTCCGTTTCCCGCGCCTCGGCAAGACGGATGTGCCGATTTATTTCCTCCGCGTCGAGATCGAGATCCTGAGCGGGCACGAAAGCTGGGAGCATTGCGTCGCGCGCATCTGCAAGCCGCAGCCGTTGCTCTCGCCCGAGCGGTTCTTCGCGTGAGCTCTTCTGGAGACGGCCTGCCCTCAGGCCGTTGAGGGAAAACGACGCAACTCCCTCCGGCACGAGGGCGTGCCGGCTCCATAGCAGCGCGCTTAAGCCTTGTTTGCGAAACGCGCGCCGCCTTACATCAGCGGAATGGAAACATCCGTCGAAAAATTGGTCGCGCTAAATTTCTTCGTCTTCGGTCTCTCCCACATCTTTGCGCCGCGGGCCTGGGTGGAGTTCTTCATCATGCTCCGCGAGAAAAAAGAAGTCGGCAGTTTGATCAATGGTTTCATCCATTTCCCTCTCGGCGCCTTCATCGTCTGCTTTCACAACGTCTGGCACGGGATTCCGATGATCGTGACGATCATGGGCTGGGGCCTGGTCATCAAGAGCACCCTCTACTTCGTTTACCCGCGGCATGGGATACGGATGCTGGGGACGATTTCACTGGAGCGAACCTGGCACTTCGTCGTGGCAGGCGCGTTCAGCGTTGTGCTCTCCGCGGTGATTTTTTACCCGCTGCTGTAACTGGAGACGGCACGCCCACGTGCCGTTGGGGGAAGACGAGGCTTCTCTCTCCGGCACGAGGGCGTGCCGGCTCCAGATTGGCGGCACGGGGGCGTGCCGGCTCCAAAAATCAGACGCGCGCGACGCCTGCGAGACGATAGATTGGGAAACGTATGAGCGAAAAGGCACAGCTAATCGTCGAAGGCAAAAAGCTCGCGGTCTCGAATCTCAACAAAGTCCTCTACCCGAAAGCCGGCTTCACCAAAGGCCAGATCATCGATTATTACATCCGCATCGCGCCCGTTTTGCTCCCGCATTTGAAAGACCGCCCGCTCACCATGAAGCGCTACCCAAACGGCGTGGATCAACCGTTCTTCTACGAAAAGAACTGCCCGGTCCATCGGCCGAATTGGGTGAAGACCGCGAAAGTCTGGAGCGAGGGTAACCAGCGCGACATGCATTATTGCCTCGCGCAGGACCTGCCGACCCTCGTCTGGGCCGCGAATCTTGCCGACATCGAGTTGCACACTTCGCTCGCGCGAAAAAAGGATGTCGCCCGCCCCACCATGATGGTGTTCGATCTCGACCCCGGCGCGCCGGCCGACATCGTCCAGTGTTGCCAGGTTGGCCTTTGGCTGCGCGATTTGCTGGCGACGATGAAACTGAAGAGCTGGGCGAAAACATCCGGCTCGAAAGGATTGCAGGTTTACGTGCCGCTGAATACGGCCGCTACCTTCGATCAAACAAAGGCGTTATCGCGCGCTCTCGGCGAACATTTGGAGCGGGAGCATCCCAAGCTCGTCATCTCAAAAATGGCCAGGGCGTTGCGCACCGGAAAAATATTCGTCGATTGGAGTCAGAACGACGAGCACAAGACCACCATCAATGTTTACTCGCTGCGGGCCAAGGAACAGCCCACGGTTTCCACGCCGGTCACCTGGGACGAAGTCGAAACGACCTTGAAGAAAAAAAGCGCGAAGCTTCTCGTCTTCACATCCGACAACGTCCTGAAACGCGTCGAGAAAATGGGCGACTTGTTTGAACCGGTCGAAACGCTCAAGCAAAAGATGCCGAAGAAGTGGGACCTGTAGCGGCGGTCTATGACCGCGCAAAGTTTCGGCCTGCTGTGCATTGCTGTGGCCACGGCCCGGTGGGCCGTTATGCGCATGCGCCGACAATGAAACGCCCGGACGGCCCGCAGGGCCGTGGCTACAGTTATGATTGAACTGCTCGCGCTCGGCTCGGCCGTGCTTTACGGCTCGGCCGATTTCTTCGGCGGTCTCACCGCGCGTCGCGCGAACACCATTGCCACCGTGTTCGTGTCTCAGGCTGTCGGCCTCGTTCTGCTTTTGCTCGTGTTGCCCTTCCTGCCTGCGGCATCGGTTTCGTCGCGCGACTGGGTGTGGGGTTTTGTCGCGGGACTGAGCGGCGGCATTGGCGTGGCGTTGCTGTATCGAGCGCTCGCCGTAGGCGCAATGGCGGTCGTCGCCCCGACCACGGCAGTAATCGCGGCGATGATCCCGGTGCTGTTCGCCTTCGCGATGGGCGAACGCCTGCGGCTGTTGACCTGGGGCGGGGTGGCCCTCGCCCTTCTGGCCATCGCTTTGGTCAGCCGTCCGGCGTCGCATGATCCGAAGGCCGGACACGCGAAGTCACGGGCGCTGCCGCCCGGTTTTGGCCTCGCCCTGCTCTCAGGTGTGGCCGTCGGCATTTTCTTTCTCTCGCTCGCGCGTACGACCACGGCGGCGGGGATGTGGCCGCTGGTCGCCGCCCGACTCGCCACGCTCGTTTTGTTCGGCGCAATTGCTCTCGTCACCGGCCGGACTTTGTTAATGAGCCGGCCAGCCGCAGTCACCGCAGTTAGCGGTGGCGCGCTCGATATGGCGGCGAACGCCTTATATATGACCGCCGCGCGGATCGGGCCGCTCAGCATCGTAGTGACGCTGGCCTCGCTTTATCCCGCGAGCACGGTGCTGCTCGCGCGCGTGGTCCTCGGCGAACGCCTGAGCGCGGTGCAGATGGGCGGTATCGTCTGCGCGCTCGCCGCTGTTCTCATCATCGTCGGGAGTACAGGATGAAAGATCCGATGGATCACCGCTTGAAGATCGAAAACATCCGCACCGCGGTCCGCGCGATCGATCCGGTTTTTCTGAACACGCCCCAGTATGAGGCGGATTCGTTGTCGCAAATTTTAGGAGCGAAAGTCGTGGTGAAGGTCGAGACCGCGAACCCGATCCGCTCCTTCAAAGGACGCGGCGCTGAATTTCTCGCTTCCAGGATTCCGGCCAGGACAAAGCTGATCACAGCCAGTGCCGGAAATTTTGGGCAGGCGATGGCGTATGCGTGCCGCAGGCGCGGGATCAATCTCACGGTTTACGCCAGCGTGAATGCGAACCCGCTCAAGCTGGAGCGCATGCGAGCCTTGGGAGCGACGGTTGTTCTCCATGGCGACGATTTCGATGCGGCGAAGATCGAGGCGAAACGCGTCGCTGCCGAGAGTGGCGTCCGGCTGGTTGAGGATGGGCTCGATGTCGAAACGGGGGAGGGGGCGGGGACCATCGGATTGGAGCTGGCGGAATGGAAGGAAGCGTTCGACGCCGTGCTGCTTCCGCTCGGCAACGGCGCGCTGACTTGCGGCGTGGGCCGATATTTGAAAGATGTCGGCCCGCAGATCCGTGTCGTGGCGATTCAATCGGCGGGAGCGCCGGCGATGCTGGAATCGTGGCGGCAAAAGCGCGTCGTCACATTCGACACCATCTCGACCATCGCTGATGGAATCGGCGTGCGCATTCCGATTCCTGAATGTGTGCGGGATATGGAGGGAGTCGTGGATGAGGGGATTCTGGTGGGGGACGCAAGTCTCATCGAAGCAATGCGTCTGGCGCATGAGCATCTCGGCATCGTGCTCGAGCCATCCGGGGCCGCAGGTCTCGCCGCGATTCTCGAAAATCGCGAGCGCTTCGCGCAGCAAACGGTGGCCGTCGTTCTCTGCGGCGGAAATCTCACGCCGGAGCAGATGAAGCTCTGGCTGTCGTGAAGCAATCAAGGAGCGGCGATTTGAAATCGCCGACCTAAATAAACGGCGATTTCAAATCGCCGCTCCTTGAGGGCTTACCTCCTTACGCGCCAGTCCGAAACTGGTCGTCCTTGTTCTTGAACAGAATGTTGAACGTCGTGAGCGATCCGTAACAGCGGGTGATGTATTGCTGCAAATCGAACTTGTCGGCATCGCTCAGCTTGTCGCTCGCGTTCACCTTTTGCTCGAGGACACGGAGGTTGTTCCGAATCATCACGATTTTATGAAAGAACGTTTCGAGCGGCACCTCCTTTGGCTGAAGCGAAGAGTCGGCCGATTGCATAACGAGCGTGCCGCGCTGCCAGCGATTCGCGAGGCCTTCCACGACCACATCTTTTTGTTCGAGGCCGAGCGCCTCCACCACGGCGTGCGCCGTATCGCGGATCAGGTTCGCCAGCGGAACCTGGAGCTCGCTGAGCGTCGCGGTCGCCTCGGCGGGTTCGAGGTCGCTGGACGCCGGCGCCACGGTCCGCGGCGCGTCATCGAAGGCGATCTCCGCCGTGTGTTCCGTGAGCGATCTGACCACGCCCACGCCGTACTGCGGATGACGCACCTTCATCCCAATGTGAAGAGATTCGATATTCACTTTAACGAACTTCCGGGGTCGCCGGGTGAAGCGCAACTGGTGGATCGAGTCCCGCGGCTGCGGGATCGCTCGATGACAATTAATTCCGGCGAAGCCGGGACAGCCAAACATCGCGCGTCGGAGCGCGCGATCCACCTCCCTTTTTCGTTGTGGCGACCCACCAAGGCCACCCATGCTGGCCTCTTAACGATGTCGGATGTTCCCGCAGCTGCGTATCCACCCGGCTTCCGGCCACGTCGCGGCCTTAATTGGTTCCTCATCGGCCTGCTCTACGCCTCGTATTACATGTGTCGGTACAACTTCCGGTTCGCTACGCCGGGGATGGTCGAGGAGTTCGGCTTCAGCACCTTCCAGATCACCGGGATATTGAGCGCCTGGTCGATCGCTTACGGAACGGGGCAGCTCGTGAACGGCCTCCTCACCGACCGGATCGGCGGCAAAACGGCGATGCTCATCGGCGCCGCCGGCACCATCATCATCAATCTCATTTTCGGCTTCGCCTCGTTCGCCGGGACCTTCACCACCTTCGCCGCGATCTGGCTGATGAATGGCTACATGCAGTCGTTCGGCGCGCCCGGCATGGTCAAGATGAACGCCGCCTGGTTCCGCCGGACCGAGCGCGGCACTTTCGCCGGCATCTTTGGTTTCATGATCCAGTTGGGGCAGTTCGCGATCAATAATCTCGCGCCGGTTATTCTCGCCGGCTTTACCGTGGGCGTCTGGGTGGTGGCGAAAAATGACTGGCACTGGCTCTTTCGCATTCCGCCGCTCATCGTGGCCGTCGCGGCAATCCTGCTCGCCATTTTCGTCAAGGAAACGCCAGAGGAAGCCGGCTACCGCGGCCTGATCGAGACCACGCAGGGCAGCGGCAGCAGCAGCCGGACGCGCTTGCGCGAATGCTTCACTACGATCTTCAGGCATCCCCTCATTTGGTTCTATGCCGTAGCCTACGCCTGCACCGGCGCGGTGCGAAACAGTTCGGACCAGCTCATGATTCTCTATTTCCACGAGCAACTGAAACTCGACCTCGCCGAAAAACCCGCGGCCGTTTTGTGGACGGTGAATCTCATGCCTCTCGTCGCCGTCTTCGGGTCGTTGAGCGCCGGGCTTATCTCGGACAAATTCTTCAAAGGCCGCCGCTCACCTGTCGCGATGACGCTCTATTTCATCGAGTGCGCGGTCATCGTCACGGCCGCGATCGTCATCGCCGCCGGGGTCGCGGGCCCGACGCCGACCGGAATATTCATTGGCTGCCTTTTTCTCGTGCTCGTGGCGCTGACGGCAAATTCGACCCATGCCATCGTCGGCACCGCTGCGCCGATGGACATCGGGGGCAGGAAAATGGCCGGCTTCGCCTGCGGCGTGGTCGATTCCTTCCAATACTACGGCACGGCCATCGCGTTGCCCCTGACAGGTTGGCTGATTGATCTCTACGGCTGGGGCGTCTGGTACCCGGTCATGGCCGGCTTCGGCGCGATCGGCGGCATCTCTATGTTGCTGGTGATGCGCAAACAACGCCGCATGCACTCGAGCGGAGATGCTCGAGCCGTCTCTCGCTAGAAAAGATCCATCTGCGGCGTGATGCGGCGGAACGCAGCCGTTGAGAGTTCGGGCCGGTCCCCGATCCCGAATCGCCGACAGCTCACCTCGAACATCGACCGGATTTGCTCGGCGAAAATTCCTTCGCCCTTGGTCCGGAACCCCCAGCGCGGATCGTTGATCTTGCCATTGCGAATATGCCGAATGCGCGAGAGCACCTTCTCTTTCTTGTCGGGGAAATGCTCGTCGAGCCAATGCTCGAAGAGCGGCGCGATCGCCCACGGCAATCGCACAATCGTATAGCCGGCGAATTGCGCGCCCGCTTTGGCGCACGCTTCGACGATATGCGGTACTTCATGATCGGTCAGGCCGGGAATAATTGGCGCCACCATCACGCCCACCGGAATTCCAGCGTCGCTTAACGTCTTAATCGCTTCCAAGCGCGCGGATGGCGAGGAGGTTCGCGGTTCCAGGATGCGCTGCAGCTTCGGGTCAAGGGAAGTCACAGAGACATTCACGGCCGACGCATCAAAGCGCGCGAGCTCACCCAGCAGGTCGATGTCGCGAGTGACGAGCCGGTTCTTGGTAATGATGGCCAATGGATTTCGAAATTTCGCCAGGACCTCGAGGCAGCCGCGCGTGATCCGCAGCTTCCGCTCAACCGGCTGATAAGGGTCGGTTACGCCGCTCATGACGAGCACCTGCGGTTTCCACTTCGTCGAGGAGAGTTCCGCTTCGAGTAATTTCGCCGCATTCTCTTTGACCATGATCTTGCTCTCGAAATCGAGCCCCGCCGACATGCCGAGATACTCATGGGTCGGCCGCGCGAAGCAGTAAATGCAGCCATGCTCGCAGCCGCGATACGGATTCACGCTCGTCTCAAAACCGACGTCGGGGCTGTCGTTCCGCGCTATGATCGTCTTTGTTCCGTCACGATAGAACTGCGTCTCCCGCCGCGGCTTCTGTTCCTCCTCATCGGTCGGATCGATCTGGACAACATCCGCGTCCCCAAGATCGACATGAAGTTTCTCGAACCGGTTGGCAGGATTCCAGGAGGCGCTCCGTCCGTGGATCGCCGGCGAAGGCGGCGGCGCTTCCTCCACGACCGGGACAAACTTCTTCTTGGCTCTCTTTGAGGACCCTGACACTGTTCAAGTTCACATGAACATATGCGGCTGTCCAGCGGTGGATCGGCCGCTCCGCGGGCGATGCCAGACAAAATGCGGCTCCGCCGCCATATCGTCATCGAGCGGCGGAGCGCTCGATCCACCTTGCTCGCGCGCGGGGCGATGGCACAATTCCCGCGACGCCAACCGTACGCCTGGAGGGGTGGTCGAGTGGTTGATGGCTCCGGTCTTGAAAACCGGCAGGGCGCAAGCCCTCGTGGGTTCGAATCCCACCCCCTCCGCTGCTCTCACCATGCTACCGAAGACCGGTATGTTCTGGTCTTACGCGTGCGGACTACGGAGATTCGAACGCCGTTCGACTGGTGGGGCGCGTTACGCGCCAGGGTTACAATCCCGCCTTTACGGGATCACTCCCCAGAGCCAAAGCGAAGCTTTGGATAATCCCACCCCCTCCGCCACTTCAATTTCGGATTTCGGATTTCGGATCTCGGATTTCGACCAACATTCGGCGCGCGACCAGGTACGCGACCAGACCTGCCAACAACGCCGCGCCCACCACATCCGAAAGATGGTGCGCCCCCACGTACATGCGCGAGAAAGCGATCAGCAGCGGGATTGCCAGCAATCCGAGTCCAATTCGCCAGGACGCGAAGGCGAGCGTGGCGAAAAATGCGGTGGACGCTGCGGTGTGTCCGGACGGGAAGGCGTGATAGCTCGAACTAAAACTGGGGCCACTCCATTCGGCTTCGGCTTGCATGTTAGGCCGGGCCCGTCCCGTCGATATCTTCACGACGCGATTGACAATGCCCGCGAGGGCGCAGGCCAAAAGCATGGCCGTGAAAATTCGGACCCATCTTTTATTTCCACGCCAATAGGCAATTCCAATCAGGAGCACCCCGAGGGCAACATGCGCGGGCCAATCGCCGAACCGGCTTGCCAGTTCCATGAACCTCCGCACGCCGGCGCTTTGGTTTTCCACCATCCAGGTCTGCGCCGCCGCATCGAAATAAAAGCTCGCCAGCAAAAGAAGGACGGCCCCCGCGGAAATGCCGAACCACCAGCGCGCGGCTGTATTCGCCCGAATTTCCTGTTTGTATTTCACTCGTCCCTATCTTTGAGTCTCCGCTCTGCCACTCGCAATCCGCAATTTCGCTCTGGTCTTCCTCGGCAGCCTGCTTCTGCATGTCGCCGGCACCTGGAACATCCCGCTCGTCGACCGGGACGAGCCGCGCTTTGCCGAGGCCGCGCGCGAGATGCGGGAGCGCGGCGATTACGTCATCCCCTATTTCAACGACAAATATCGCTTCGACAAACCGCCCCTCATCTACTGGACGCAGATCGTGTGTTACCGCGCCTTTGGGGAAAACGAATTCGCGGCGCGGTTGCCTTCGGCCGTGGCGGCGGCGCTGACGGCGGTCCTGCTTTTCGCCTGGGGCCGGCGGATCGGAGGTGAACGCACTGGCTGGTGGGCTGCGATCATCTTTACCCTTTGTCTGCAAACCTTTGTCCACGCCAAGGCCGCCGTCGCCGATATGTGGCTGGTCTTCTTTGTGACCGCCGCCTCCTGGGCTGCCTTTGAACTGCTCGCCGATTCACTGGAGACGGCAAGCCCTCGTGCCGTTGGGGATGACCACCGCCGAAATCTCAAATATTGGCGCCTCGCCTTTTACCTTGCCCTTGGCCTCGGCTTCCTCGCCAAAGGCCCGCTCGCCTGGCTGCCGCTTCTTACCGTTCTGAGCACGAAGCTTTTTGTCCGCGGCCAGTCGCTCACGCGCCGCTTCTGGTTCGTCACCGGAATGTTGGGCGCGCTCGTCATCGTTTGCGCTTGGGCGATACCGGCGCTCATCCGCACCAATGGCGAATACTTTAACGTCGGCATCGGCCGCCACGTGGTCGAGCGCAGTTTCAACGTCATGGAAGGCCACGGCGCGAACTCCTGGAACACCTACCTCGCCGCGATGCCGTTTTATTTCCTGACCGTCTTCATCAGCTTTTTCCCGTGGTCGATCAAACTCCCCGCGTTAACCAAACATCTCTGGCGCGAGCGTGACGCCATCGACAAATATCTCATCTCCGGAATCCTCATCGTCTTCATCATCATGAGCCTGGTGAAAACGAAGCTGCCGCATTACACGCTGCCGGCGTTTCCGCTGCTCTCGCTCCTAATGGCGCGGCATCTTTTTCATTTGCGCGGCTCCCCGCGCTTTGCCCCGCGCACCGCGGCGATCGCCTGCGCCGTTTCCCTCGGCGCGGCCTTTATTCTCTTCCCGCTCATCGCGCCCACTTTTCCTTCCGCGCAGCTCTACAAGATGTCGCGCGACGATCTCCGGCCCGAAATGGATTTCGCGAATGTCGATTACGCCGAGCCGAGCGTGGTCTGGTATTTCCGCAGCCGCGCCAAGGGATTCTTCCGCGGACTCAGCCCCGATCAGGTTGAGAAATTCATGAACTTCCCCGGCCCTCGCTTCGTCATCATCCCCACGCCGCTGGCGCAGGCTCTCTCCGCAAAAATTCCGCCGACCTGGAAAACCTACCGCGCGAAAGGTTTCACGATTGTAAAGGGCCGACCGACCGACCTGACCTTGATCTTGAAACAATCCGACTGAAGCGGGCCGTGCTGCACTAACCGGCCAACCTCCTATCACAAACTTGACGGCTTTAAGCCGTCAAGTCCCGTCCGGCTTTCTCGAAACTTCGCGAGCCTGATTTCCAAGAGCCTCTGTCTCATCTGTTGCAGTTTGAAGTCGGTCTGTTAGGGATTGCGACGGATGATAACGTTTCTCGATGGCAAGCTTACATCGGCCTTGCCCACCCAGGCCATCGTGAATGTCGCCGGTGTCGGCTACGAAGTTTTCATCCCGCTTTCCAGCTACGACAAGCTTCCCGCGGCTGGTCAGCCGGTGCAGATCCTGACGCATCTCCACGTTCGCGAAGATGCGCACATTCTTTACGGCTTCATGACTTCGGCCGAGCGCGATCTCTTTCGTCTCCTGGTCAACAACGTCAGCGGCATCGGGCCGAAGCTCGCCCTCGCGGTCCTGAGCGGAATGAGCGTGAGCCATTTCAAAAGCGCGGTCGTCAACGCCGACATCGCCTCGCTTTCGAAGATCAGCGGCCTCGGAAAGAAAACGGCCGAACGGATCGTCCTCGAGCTGAAAGACAAGCTCGGCGTCGTCGCCGCGTGGGAAGCCGCCAGCGCCGAGCACGCCCCGACGCCCGAGCAAAGCCAGGCGAACGAAGCCGTCCTCGCGCTCATCGCGCTCGGCTACAAACAGGTCGATGCGCATAAGACCGTGCGCGAATTGCAGGAACGGGAGGGGGAAGTGAAGACGGCGGAAGAGCTGGTGAAGATGGCGCTGAAGAAGATGGCGGCGGGGAGATGACGCCGCCGGCGTCATCAGCTTTAAGTTTTAAGTGTTAAGCTTTAAGAAGTCGAAGCGGCGTTTTCCTTAAAACTTAACACTTAAAGCTTAAAACTCTGTTTTTCTGCCAATGCCCGCCGAATCCCACCAACTCGCGTCGATCCGAAATTCTCTTCCGAAGGAAGGTCTCTTTGCCGAAAAGGATTTCCTTCTTTCGCCAGATCCTTTCCCGGTTGATGAAAAGTTCGCCAGGGAGCTCGAACAGCTCGGCCATCGCCTTTCCGTTTTCCAGCGCGCGTGTAACGAGCTTTACCAGCGCAGCGTCAAAGGGAAGCAACCTGCCTGGATCGCCGAGTATCTCGATGCCGGGAAGCCCGCGGAGCTGATCGAGTCCTCGCGCCTGAAACAGTTCCGCGACGACGTTCCGCTCGTCATCCGGCCCGACCTGATTCTCACCGAAAGCGGTTACACCATCGTCGAGATCGATTCGGTGCCGGGTGGAATCGGCATGACTGGCTGGCTGAATCAGACCTACGCGGCGACCGGGGGCGACGTCCTCGGCGGGAGCGAGGGAATGCTCGAAGGCTTTCGCAGCTTGTTGCCGGAGGGCGGCGACATCGTCATTTCGGAAGAAGCTTCTACTTACCGTCCCGAGATGAATTGGGTCGCGGCGCAGCTCAATCGCAAGCATCCGGAATTTGAATGGCGCGTCGCCGATGCGGAAACCTACGAGCCGGTCGCGGGCCGGAGCGTTTACCGTTTTTTCGAGTTATTCGATCTCCCGAACCTGCCGCGCATCACCGCGCTCCTCGATGCGGTCCGCGACGGCGCGGTCCGGGTCACGCCGCCGATCAAACCGTTTCTCGAAGAGAAAATGTGGTTCGCGCTTTTTTGGATGCAGCCGCTGCGCGAATTCTGGCGGCGCGAGCTGGGCGAGAAATATTTTCTGAAATTGCAGGAGGTGATCCCGTATAGCTGGCCGCTCGATCCGACTCCGCTGCCGCAACACGCCGTGATTCCGCGCCTGGAAATTCACGATTGGCGGGAAGCGGGCAGGCTCAGCCAGAAAGAGCGCGACCTCCTCATCAAGGTAAGCGGCTTTTCGCCGCTGGGGTGGGGGAGCCGCGGCATCGTCGTCGGTTCGGACGTGCCGCAGGTCGAATGGGAGCGCGCGATCGAAGAGGCGCTGGCGACGTTCCAGACCACGCCGCGCATCATGCAGCGGTTCCACAAAGCGCGGTTGATCGACCACCGTTATTGGGACAACGAAACGGGCGAAGTGAAAACGATGCGCGGGCGCGTCCGGCTTTGCCCTTATTACTTTATCGAAAACGGAAAGACCAAGTTGAGCGGCGCGCTCGCCACGATAGTCCCAGCTGACAAAAAGTTGCTCCACGGAATGCGGGATGCCATTCTCGCGCCGGCCGGCTCCATTCCTAACCCATGAAAACGCGCTTCTTGTTCACGCTTCTGTTCGCTGCTTCGTGGCCGCTCTTCGGCGCCGACGACAATCACACCGGTTTTCGCCTCATCCAGCAAAAGACGGAGGAGGGCGTGACCCTGATCATGAAGAGCGATTACTGCTCGGAGTTCACGGTCACGCTGGAGGCGGATCTGAAAAACATGACCTCGTCGCCACCGGTGCCGTTCGTCGCGGACGCGAAGGGCCGCACCTCGTTTGTGCTCGCGCGTTTGAAGATAGCCGACCCGGCGAAGCCGTGGCATTTCAACTATCGATACCACTGGGAGTACGGCGGCCGCCGATCGTCGACCACGAACGACGCCGACTACGCCATGCCCTTCCCTCCGGGCCGCTATGTCATCCTGCAAGGTCCCGGCGGGAGCTACAGTCACTTTGCGGGAAGCGGGAGCGAGAACGCGGTCGATTGGGATGTGCCGGAAGGCACCGTCATATGTGCCGCGCGGGAAGGCCGCGTCGTCGGAGTGCGCGACGATTCCACTTTTAGTGGACCGGATCCGAAATTTAAGCCGCTCGGGAATTATGTGATCATCAAGCACGCGGACGGCACCTTTGCCGATTACCACCACCTGAAATCCGGTGGAGCGAAGGTGAAAATCGGCGACGAGGTCAAGGTTGGTCTGCCGATTGGTTTGTCGGGCAACACCGGTTACTCGACCAAACCGCATCTCCACTTCGCCGTCTTTCAGGCGATCGATGGAAAAAAAGTGCTGAGCCTCCCGTTTCGATTGAAGACCGATCGCGGTGTGTTTACTGAGCTCGTTCGCGGGAAGGCGTATTGAAACGAAGCGATCATTCCCCGTGCCGTTCCCTCGAGTTGATCCAAGAACACTGATCGAAGTTACTCCCGCCCAACTGAATTCGGTCACCGCGCTCTACGATCGCGGCCTTTACCTTCAGGCTTACGCAGCGGCCCAAAAAATTGGTCCGGTCGAGCGCTGGACCGGGACGGCAGCGTTGCTCCTCGGCTCGCGTTTGGCCGGAAATCTGGCGGCTTCCCGTCTTGCGCGGTGGCTCGCTCTGCGAGCATACCGGAGCGACCGGCGGAACCTGGAAGCAACTTACTTCTTTGTTACCGGTCTATGGCGCCGGGGCGGGCCCCTCCGAGCCTGGCAATTTCTTGAAGCGCTCGATCTCCCCTCAAATGCTCCGGTTACGGAACGCGCGAACCTTCTCGGATTGCGCGCCCGCCTTATCAGTGAATTTCGTGATTTTGAGAAAGCAGACCGCCTTCTCGACGAGGCGGAGGAGCTCGATCCCCAAAATTCGTGGTTGAAATTGGATCGCGCCTATTGCCTGGAAGAACAAGACAATTACGAGGGCGCCCTGGCGGCGTCCCAGCGCGTGCTGGAGACGCGACCTTGGTTTCGGCCGGCGGTCCAGGCGGTCGCCTATCATTTGCAGCTCTTTAGCCGCAATGAGGAAGCTTTGGAATTGCTGCGCGCGGGGATGATCCACTTGGAGAGCGAAGGAATCGCAGCCCAGCTGGCCGCCTTGGAAGAGGAGATGGGGCTGTTTGCCGAAGCCCGGGAAACCCTCAACCGGTATCGAGTGCTCGCGCCTTTGATCGAAGCGCGAGAGCAGGAGTGGTGGGAGGCGCAGATGTGCGATGTCCAATACCACCTCGGCAATTTGGAGCTGGCCGCGGAGCACGCTCGCCGCGTCAAGGGCGCCTTCTATGAAAAGCTCGCGGCCCGCATGAGCCAGCCAGATAAGGAGGCCAAACGCGTCCACTTGCCGGTTGCATTCGTTAGGCAACACCGCATGACGTGCGCTCCGGCTACCATCAGCGCTCTGAGCCTTTTTTGGAAGGTTCCCGTCGATCACCTGTCGCTCGCGGCCGCCATCTGTTACGACGGGACCCCCGACCATGTCGAACGGCATTGGGTGGAGGAGAATGGCTGGGCGGTCGCCGAATTCAAAGTCTCCTGGGAAGCCACGGTAGCTTTACTCGATCGCTCGGTTCCGTTCACCGTCACCACGGTTGAGACCGAGGGCGCGCACCTCCAAGCCGTTGTCGGTTACGACCAGTGTCGGGGCACGTTATTGATTCGGGATCCGTATGAGCGCTTTCATCGCGAATTTGGCGCCGACTGGTTTTTTGAGCGCTATGCTCCCAATGGGCCGCGAGGAATGGTGCTGTTGCCGAAGGGCCGGGAGAATCTCCTGGAGGGAATCGAGCTGCCCGAGGCCAGGCTTTACGATTCTTATTATCAACTGCGGCGCGCCCTCGAGCGGCACGATAGAACGGCCGCGGACGCCTGCCTGGAACAGCTAAAGGAAACCGGGGCCACGCATCGTCTCACCTTGCAAGGTAAACGATCATTGGCTTTGTACGACGCCAATGAGGTGGAGCTTCTGGCGGCCACAGAGGAGCTTCTTTCGCAGTTCCAAGAGAACACCGGGATGCTGTCGCTCAGCAAACTCGCTTCCTTGCGCGAACTCGGGCGCAGGCGCGAGTACCTCGCGTTTCTCAAGGAAAAGACTTCGGGCAAGGACGCGGAAGCCTCTTTTCTGCGTGAGTATGCGCGTGAACTCCTCGACGACGCGTCACAACGGGACGCTACCCGTCGCCTTTTGCTCCGGGCGACGCGATTGCGTCCCGTCGATGCGGATAATCTCCACGTC
>DASQLH010000372.1:0-24638 GCA_035630155.1 Chthoniobacterales bacterium | reverse complement strand
CCAGCGGTTTCTTCGTTTCCGTTCCGTTCCGCCGGCAACCCGGATTCGTGGCGGCCTCCCATTCAAACAAATGACAACCCGCATCCGTCCTTTCCTCGTCGCCTTCCTTATCGTTTTGTCGTCGGTCGTTTTGGTGCCAGCGGCAATCGCACAGATAGCCGACTTAAGAGTCACTAAAACCGGTCCCGATCAGGCGGCGGCGGGCGCGGATATCAGCTACACCATCCACGTTTTTAATGATGGGCCGGACAACTCGCTCACCGCCACCTTGAAGGACAAAGTGCCGGACGGCACTTCTTTTGTTTCGGTCGCCGCGCCGGCCGGCTGGTCCTGCGGGAATCCCGACCAGAACAATGATATCGTTTGCACCAAGTCGAGCATTCCGGTGGGGGCGGACGACGTCTTTACCTTCGTGTTCAACATCAACCCAAATACTCCTGGAGGGACCGTTATCACCAACGGGGTGTCGATCAGTACTCCGCCAATTGTGATCGACGGCGACATATTCCCGTCCGATCCCAATGAGGAAAACAATACAGCTTTTGCCATCACGACGGTGCCGGGGGGCACGAGCGTCAACCTGGGCGTGACCAAGACGGTGGACGCCGAGCAGGCCGTGGCCGATTCCAATGTCACTTACACCATCCAGGTGGTGAACGGCGGCCCGGCGAACGCCACGGATGCGCAGCTCAGCGACACCTTGCCCGGCGATATGACCTTCGTGTCGCTGACTCCGAATTCGGGACCGACCTGGAGCTGTTCGACCCCTCCAGCAACGATGGGGGAGACAATCGTCTGCACGAACAACAACCTTCCCGCGGGTAGCACCAGCGTTTTCACCCTCGTGGGGCACATCCCTTCAGGGAAGAGTCCCGGGACAGAATACACGAACGTGGCCACGGTTTCCTCTTCGATGGACGAAACTCCTGAAAATAACACCTCCGCTGCGACTACGACAGTGGTCTCGGCGGCCCCGGCCTTGACGACGGCCGCGTCGGGTTCGGTGGTGTTAGGCGGCTCGATCTGGGACACAGGAACGTTGAGTGGTGGAAATAATCCGACCGGAACGATCGTCTTTGCCGCTTATGGGCCGGATGACGCCACTTGCACGACCACTCCCGTCTTTGTCTCCGAGGTGAACGTGATTGGGAATGGCCAGTATACTTCAGCCACCTTCGTACCGGCCCACGCCGGGGTTTATCGCTGGGTGGCTTCCTATACTGGCGATTTTGACAACAAGGCTGTCACCACTGCTTGCGGAGATCCGAACGAGTCCGTAACGGTGGCCAAGGCTAATACGACGACGACGGTTGCTTCATCAATGAACCCATCGGTCGGCGGACAGCCCGTGACTTTCACGGCCACGGTGACACCGAATACATCGACTCCCACGACCCCATCGGGAACCGTCCAGTTCGTGGTGGACGGAGCTAATTTCGGTGCGCCTGTCGCGATGAGTAATGGTATGGCGGAAATAAGCACTTCCTCGCTCAGCGCCGGCAATCATTCTGTCACCGCGCAATACAGTGGGGACGCTAACTTTAGTGACAGCGAGGGGACGCTCGATGGTGGCCAAACCGTGACTCCCGGGCCGTCTCCGACCCCGACGCCTACTCCGACCCCAAGTCCCACCCCCACGGCGACACCAACGCCCACTCCGGCCCAGGCCCTAAATATCTCCACCCGCCTGCGGGTCGATATCGGGGACAGAGTGATGATCGGTGGATTTATCATAACGGGAAATGCGTCCAAGCCAATCGTCGTGCGCGGCCTCGGGCCTTCGCTTGCTAACTCTAATGTTCCCGCCTCTACCGTGCTGAATGATCCTTTCCTCCAATTGCGCGGGCCGGACGGCGCGTTGATTACCGGAAACGACAACTGGAAGGATAGCTCGCAAAGGTCGCAGATCGAAGGCACCGTTTATGAGCCCACCGACGATCGGGAAGCTGTCGTCCTGGCCACGTTAGCTCCTGGAGCTTACACGGCGATCATTAGCGGAGTTGACCAAACCGCGGGGGTTGGGTTGGTGGAAGTGTACGACAATGGCCAGGCGGTCGATTCGCAGTTGGCCAACATCAGCACGCGCGGATTTGTCCTGACGGCGGACAATGTGATGATCGGCGGGTTTACCCTGGGAGGGACCAGCAATCCGACTCGGATAGCCGTGCGTGCGCTTGGGCCATCGTTAACCAGCTCCGGCTTGAGTAATGTCCTGGCTGATCCGACGCTCGAGCTCTATAACGCCAACGGAACCGTCATGGTCTCGAACGACGATTGGCAAAGTGATCCCGCGTCCGCGGCGCAGCTCACTGCCAACGGGCTCGCTCTGCCCAATCCGAAGGAATCCGGCATCTTTACGTCTCTCGCGCCTCCGGGCCAGTTTACGGCAATCGTTGCCGGCAAGGATGGCACCATTGGCATAGCTCTGGTTGAGATCTATAACTTGAAGTAAGGACCGCGAGTCCGACATGGGCGTATGGTGACAACCCGTAGCGCCTGGCTTGGGATTAATAGCGGCAAAGCTTTGCTGCTGCTCTTGCTCGCGGTGGTGCTTCTCTCGCGCCTGCCGTTTCTCGGGGCGGGCTACGGATTGCATTGGGATGCCTGGGGCAATGCCAAAATGGCCCGGGAGATAGCGGATACCGGTCATTATACAATGGCGCGAAGGCCCGGCGCGCCCGTCTATGAGCTCACGAGTGCACTGCTGTCATGGGGCGGGCCCTGGGCACTCAATGGCTTGTCGGCGCTCGGCGGTGTCGCCTGCGTTGGGATCTTCGCACTCCTCGCCCGCAAATATCAGTGTCGCGACTGGCTGCTTGCGGCGTCAGCATTCGCCTTCTCGCCGGTCATGTATGTCAGCAGCGTTACGGCAAAGGATTTTACGGTGGCGTGCGCGCTGCTGCTCTTGAGCACGCTGCTCATCGTCAAGAATCGGCCGGTTGCGGCCGGCGTGTCACTGGGACTGGCCATGGGTTGCCGGCTCACCTCCGGTGTGATGGGGCTCCCCCTGGCCTTGATGCTCTTAGGCAGGCAACCCGAGGGAAAGCGCTTCAAGCAACTGGTCTGGCTCGCAGTCACCAGTGCGGCGGTGGTGTTGATCGCATTCATTCCAGCATTCCTGACCTACGGGTTCTCGTTCCTGACCTATTTCACGGCTGAGGGTGCGCCCCGGCTCGTCTACGGCGTCTATTATCCGTCGTGGAAGGCCGTCCTTCATCGCGGCACAGTCGAGGTTTGGGGCATGGCTGGTTCTATCGGACTTGTCTTCGCCATTGTGGGCGCGCTCGCCGTAAGAAGGGGAAGGCGCTCCACCAATGACGCGCCTGCGCGAGACCTGATCGCCTGGGGCGCGGCAATCGTTATCTACGTTGTCCTCTATGCGGCCTTTCCCGACCAGGCGGGATATTTTTTACCGGCTGTTCCATTTACAATCTTGTTGCTTGCGTGCTTGAGCCCGCGCTGGCTGTTCCAAGCCTTCTGTATCCTGACAATCCTGGGTGCGTTCGTTGACTGGAAGAACGGCGCGCCCGCGGCCGGCGCGATTTTCCAGGACCGGGCCGAGCGGCTGCGAACGATCGAGAACGTGCGCAACTTCTACAGCTATGCCCGCACCATCCCGGGCCGAAACGTTTTTGTGATCGGCGCGTTCTACCATGGCATCGGTTTGATCGCGCCGGAGTCCAAGAATGGCCACTTCGCCTACCTGCTGAGCGAGAAAGAGCTAACCGATTATCTCAAGGGCGGATTTACGATCTACTACTTGCCGGCGATGCGGCAGTTCGAATACGATGTGCATGGAATCGATCTCGCGAAGCACGGCGCGATTGACCTAATCGCATTTCGCGAATCGCAAAAGGCGCGAACGGAAAAGTAAGTTCGCTAGCGGCCCGGAGAAGAGAAGCAGCCGGTCCGAAAAATCCACTTGTCAGGGCCCGAGGTCGTAGATCTCCACGAGCGCGATGCCGGTCCCGTTGTTTAATCCGGCCAGCAAAGCGGTGTAGAGCCCGGGTGGCAGTGCGGCGACCATGCCGGCTTCGAGTTGGTTCGTGAGCGCCAACCCCTCCGCGGTCAATGCGGCTGCTTGCGCGGGATTATCCTGCCAATCGTTATTCGACATCAGGAGTGTTCCGTTTCCGTTACGCAGCTCCAGGATCGGATTGCCAAGCGGACTGGCTATTCCCGCCCCGGCCAGGCTGGGCCCGAGACCGCGCACCGCCACGCGATCGGTGCCGCTGTGTTCCCCCAGCATGAATCCGGCGATGACAATGTCGTCTCCCAGGCCGACGAGAGCCCGGGTGCTGATGTTCGCGAGCTTCGAGGACGCGCCTGGATTCAAATCGTAAATTTCCACCAGGCCCACGCCCTCGCCGTTATCTTTTCCTGTAACGATGGCAGTGTAGGTGCCGGGAGCCAGGGTAGCGTGAATAGCCGACTCAAGATCGTTCGTCGGCGGAATGCCCGTGGCCTTGATCAAGGCTTCCTGCACCGGGTCGTCTCTCCAGTTGTCGTTCGTAAACGTGGCGAACGTGTCGGGGCCATGCAGCTCGAGCACCGGATCGGGGAGTGGATCGGTGACCCCCGAGCTGGTCAACGATGGGCCGATCGCGCGGAGCAGCACCTGCTTTGGCGCGCTTCCGGTAATGATGAAGCCACCGATGCCAACGTTATCGCCTGACCGAACATGCATGCGCGTGGAGAGATTGACCGCCTGCGCCGCGGTGGCTGAGGGGGTGGGGGAAGGTGAAGAGCCGGGGCTGGGTGTTGGAGTTGGGGTAGGAGTTGGGGTGGGTGTGTTTGTTGGGGTCGGTGTGGGCGTCGCGGTTCCCGTGACTGCGTGGATCGCGTTTCCGCTGCTGGAAGCGAAAACAGTGTCGGAAGCGTAAGTCGCCGTGATCGTATGATCGCCGGCACCCAAGCTCGAGATGCTGAACGAAGCGATGCCGCTACCGTTCACGGGCACCTGGGCAAGAATGTTCGAGCCTTCCTGAAAGGTCACCATGCCGGAAGGAGTGCCCGAACCGCCCGGCGCGGAGGCCACCGTCGCGGTGAATGTAACAGTCTCCCCAACGGTCGAAGGATTTGGGGACGAGCTGAGCGCGGTCGTGGAAGCCTGCGCATGGACCTTTTGCACCAGGGTCGCGCTTCCCCCGCTGAAACTCCCGTCGCCGCTGTAGGTCGCCGTGATGAAGTGATTGCCCAGGAAACCATTCCCCGCCATGAGGCTCGCCGTCGTGATCGAGGCCTGGCCGTTTGCATCCAAAGGAACATTGGAGGCAAGCGTCGTCGTGATGGGCGTGAGATTCTGGTAGGTGAAATCCTGAAACGTTACCGTCCCAGTAGGAGTGGAGCCGGGCGGGCCGGTGTTGGTGACGGTGGCGGTAAACGTCAGAGCCTCGCCCACTACCACCGTCCGCGTGTCCGGCATGCTCGAGTCGAGCGTGACGCGCACGCCGTCCAAATTCCCGATGGCGAACAAGGTGCCACCATTCATCGTGTAAACCTGTCCATCCGGTCCGATGATTGTGGGAACGTAAGGCTGTCCTATGCCAGGTCCTATGTTTGCGGCTTGGGAAAGCGAATTGGTGGCAAGGTTCCATCGATGGACGCGGCCGTTCTCGTTCGGAACGAAGATGCTGTTCGTCGCCGGATTCACTGCCGCCGTGTTGATGCACCATTCCCGCACCGCGTACGGAAACGTAGCCGACAAATTATTCTGGTCGGGTGTCGGCCCGATGATCGTGAACACCTCGCGCATCTCCACGAGTCCGGCCGCCGACACGTGCGGGTCGAGCTGAGTCGTATTCGGGTCGAGCAAGGCGATCCGGTTGACGCCATCGCCGTCAGAGAAGGCGTAGTTGTTATATTTGGCGAAGATCAAATAAGAGGAGGGACCCTGATAAGAGGGCACCATGCTGGCCGGGACGAGCGCGGGAGTGTAATCCCACCCAAAAGCGCCCGGCGTCTTTTCTACAGTGAGATCACCGCTGAAGCGCAGAAGCCATCCACGGAATCCGCCGCCCGGATTTCCCAGGACGCCAATGTAGACGTCGTTGTCGGGCGCAATCGTGGGCGAAGCCGTGCCGTTATCGAGAATGCCCGCGGCGTTGCCGTTCCGCGGGTCTCGCAAAAACACGCGATACTTCGGAGCGAGCGTGGTGCTGTCCAGCCCGAGAAGATATCCGCGCTCGGTGCTGCTGGCTTTTGCCAGGACGTAAAGGGTCGCTTCATCATTACTAAGAGCGGGCGCTGAATTGTGGGAATCCCAGTTGATGCTCGTATCGTTGGCCGCTGCTCGTGTCAGGATGTAGGTCCCGTTCCCATTGGGATCGATTCGGGCAAAGCCGCTCTCGGTTGAGTCTAATGGTAATGGAGCCGTTCCCTGGACCCGGAAACCGAAGAAGACATTGCCATTGCTGTCCGCGGTGAGGGGAGTGTTGATGAAGATGGTCGAGTTAAACGCCGACGCGTTCATCATGTACTCGGTCAGGCCATAAAACGCTTGCTGGACCGGCGGCCCATGAGCGGCGGAATCGGGGTTATCAATGTAATAAACCGTCCCGCCGCGCCCGGCGTAATAAAGGCGGGTGCCGAAGGGGCCGGTAGTCAGGCAGGGGTTATATACCGGGATCCACTGGTGGGCCGGCAGCACATAGTCGGTCGCCACGGTATACTTCGCCGCCCCGGTGGCGCCGTCGAACGCGCTTACCTGAAATCCATCGCCCGCGATCTTTACCGGCACGACGACCGTATTCGCGGCCGTGACTAACGGCGCACCGTAATGGGCGTAGGCGTGATTGTTGAGATCGACCGACGTCGACCAATGGATAGTGCTCAGGTCCTGGGCTGCCGGTTGATAGATGGCGGTATGTTGAGCGTTGCCCCCGAACATCGGCACGCTGGGCGGCGGGACCGGGCCGGTGACGGTGCGGCTGCCGGCCGCGATTAAGGCGATCATGGCCACGCCACCGATCGCCAAAAGAAAACCCATTCTCCGAACCGGCACCCTTAACGAACCCATGAGAAACAACTTCCCTCAGTTCGAGCAGAGTTTCAATCGCGAGCCGGAAATGGAGATGTTGCGCGATGTTATTTTTCCTTCCCGAAGACGGCTCTTTGCGCATAGTGCCGGGATGTTTTTTCCGCGGCGTCTCTTCACAATGCCGGCCATTTGCCTGGGAGTGGCTACGATAGCGTTCCCCGCCTGGTCGCCGTCGGCGATGGCCCGGCCTGGCTGGGGGCTGTTCATGGCCACTTCCGCCGAGGACCCGGTTTTAATCGCGCAACTCGCGGGGCTTTCGCCGAGCGTCGATCCCGAGGAAGCCCGGCGCGTTGTCTCCCTTACTTATACGACTGGCCGGGAGCTGGCCAGTAAATGGAAGATGGGCTCATCGCCGACGATCCACAGCTTTCTCATCAACATGGGAATCAAGAAAGCCGGGTACTGCCATCACTTTGCCACGGAATTAATGCTGCGCCTGGACGCGCTGAACCTGAAAACGCTCGAGCAACACTGGGGCGAATCGGATGCCGGCACCGATACCGAGCACAATCTCATCGTGATTACCGCCAGGGGCCAGCCGTTCGAGCAAGGGATCATGCTGGATAACTGGCGGCGCTCCGGCCGTTTGCTCTGGGGCCCGCTCCACGGTGATCCGGATCACAAGTGGAATGAAAACAAAGACGCCTTCAATCGCCGCTTGAGGCGAAAGAAAGTCTCCACCTCCGATCAACCGCAGCCCAAGACAACTCTCAAACCGAAAGTCGAATCTCGCTGACGACTTCTTTCCGGCGCCGATTTGGATAAGACTACTCAATCCTCTGGCGCTGGACAATCGCCATTCGCAAATCGAAATTCGAAAATCCATCTGTCCCCGTAATTCAACGGATAGGATCCGAAGACGACGCAATCCTATGGCGCTGGACAGAACGCCGTGCCGCCCCTGAGGCATCGAGATGCTGCAGATCGCCGCGACGTGCTGCCCGTCGAAGTTTCATTGAGTCAGCCTCGTTCACGCGTGTCCTGCTGATCCGCCGAGTCGCTTGATTACACACTTGTAATCGGCGTGAAACCATCCTGTCAGGACGCGCGCGATATTGCGTCATTACCAGTGTGAAAGGGAGATGGCTGTACCGCAAAACGGTTCGAGGTGGAAAAATCGATGGATTTAAAGGCAAGTTTCATCCAGCCCGCCCGCGGGCCATCGCTCGGCTACTTTGTCATGACAAGGGGCCAGCTCGTGCTGGTCCTCCTGCTTGCGGCAGTTGTGCTGGGAGGCGGCGGTTATCTCGTCTACGACGCACTGCATCCGTATCGGCACCTCGTCGAAACCGAATATGCCGTCTACGTGCCCCCCATCGTGGAAGAGATCGAAAAGGCACGGAAACTCCGCGCAGAAGGCAAGCTGTCCGATGCGCAGGAGCTCCTGCACAAACAGCTTCGGATCGATGGAAAACGCCCGGAAGCGAAGGCCGCGCGCGAGCTGCTCGGAGAGATCAACACCGAGATGTTTTTCTCGACGAAGATGCCCTTTGGGAAAACCGAATATGTCGTGAAACGCGGCGATACGCTCTGGCGTATCGCTCGGCAGCTCGACACCACCCCCGAGGTCATTATGCGGACGAACCAGATGGACTCGGACCGGCTCCGCCCCGGCGATCGGCTCCTGGTTCCCAATGCGGAATTCACCGTCACGCTGGATCTGCCTAACGAGCGAGCCGTCGTCCACACGGGCGACGGTTTCTTTAAACAATACCCGATCGTCGCGATCAATCTGCGCCGGAGCATCCAGACAACAATCACGACCCGCGTTAAGGGCGTTACCTTTTGGAAAGATGGCACCATCATGGCCGCTTCATCGTATCCCGAGCGTCCGGCCGGTACTCCCCGGCTTCACCTCGCGACCGGCGGTTACACACTCTACGGGGTATCGGAAGAGGAAGGCTTCTCCGAATCAGCCCTGGAAGTCTCGGAATCCGAGGGCAAATCTGCACCGGCAGCCAGCGCTTCTCGCGGGTTCGCATTGCTCAAAGAAGATCTCGCTGAGCTCCAGCTCCTGATCAACCGCGGCACTCCGATCACAATCATCGGCACAAAGCGGTAAGCCGCCGCCTCCGGCGTCACGCCGGTGCCACGCGCATTACGACGACACAATTTTGCGCAGATGAGCACCGCATCGAATCCAAGACGACGAGTGGAGATGGGATGTGTCTCCGCGACGAAGACCTGAGCGGTGCCGCAATTACACCTTCGTAACAGTGGTGTAATAGTCCGGTAATGTTGCGCTGGGATTCTCGGCAATGTCCACGACACCCTTCCTTCGGCTTCTCGTCTGTCTGCTCTTCGCAGGCAGTATTGCTATTTTCAGTGGCTGTTCGCGAACCGAGACTCCCACCGTAACCCCCACACCGACGCCAACAGAAGCGCCGTCGCCCACGACAGCAATTACACCCGTTCCGACGATCGCACCGGCTGAGACAGCGATTACTCCTCCCGTGGTGCCGCCGACCGAGACGGCTACGGTTTCACCGGCACCGTAGGAACGCGGGAGCGAAATCGGCGTGCTGTCCCTGCGGCATAAATGTGAGGAGAACTCGCACCGCGATGGCATAGGTTGGTCAAAGGACAGCACGCCGACCTCCGAACTCATTCCGGCCAAAGGGTCCCGCATGAGAGAGAGTGACGACGGCGAACCAGGAAAGGCGGAGCTGCGAGCATCCGCCGCGCACAGAACGGCACGCGCCAACAGGGCTAAGACTTGCGGGAATTCGAAGCCGAGAGAAGAGCCGCTTTGCCGGACGCTCTCAATGCTGAACGCGGCGTTGCGCGTCTGGGAAGCCAAGAACAGGCATTTGCTTGCCCGATCGGTGTGGCGGCGCCGGTCGCAGGCGTGAAGCTTTGCCTGTGCGCGCGAAATTCGGCTTCCTCTTACACAACTGTAACGACCTGAAAACTTCCGGCCCAGTTCCAGCCATAATGCTGTCATCGGACTGGGCTCCAGTGGCCGAATCCCGATGTTTGTAGTCGATCTTATCGCGGCTTCCTTGCTCGCTGTCGTCTTAACCACTGGTTTTGCAGCCATCGTGGGAAGCCGCTACTATCGCCGTGTGAGCGCCCTGTCCGGAAAAGTGTGGCTGATGTCTTTCGCCTCGTGGGCGGGCGGGATTCTGGTGGTCGCTTTCGGACCGGCCCTGACGGGAACGCACTGGCTCCCATTCGCCGTTACCGGTTTCCTTATCGGTCTCCTTGTGTTGGTCTTACCCAAATTCCCGAACTTCAAACATATTGTTCAGATGGAAATGCGCGATCCCGGCGAGGATGCGCGACCGGCCATTGCGCTGTATTTTTTTGTTACGTTGTTCCTGTTCTTCTGTGCGATTTCGCTCCGGTTTTACATCGTGAACCTCGCATGATTGCCTGCCAACCGGCAACTCCGATGAGGGCTTCTCGGCCCCAACCCGAAACAGCAATATGATTCAAACACTCGCCCGCAGGGTTCTCCCAAACTAGAGGCGTTGCACCATGCGTTTGCTCATCGTGGAGGACGACAAGAAACTCGCCTCCTATATCGTCAAGGGTTTCCAGGAAGCGGGCTTTGCGGTCGACCATTGCCTCGATGGCGAGGAGGGCCTGATCATGGCCACGGGCAATGACTATGGCGCCGCCATCGTGGACATCATGTTGCCAAGCCTGAACGGGCTCGCGCTGGTGCAGGAATTGCGAAAGCAGCGCTCGACGGTGCCCGTCCTGATCCTGAGCGCCAGGGCGAGCGTGGACGATCGCGTGAAAGGCTTGCAAACCGGCGGCGACGATTATTTGCCCAAGCCCTTCGCCTTCGCGGAATTGCTCGCGCGGGTGCAGGCCCTGGTGCGCAGAGGTTCGCGCACGATGGAGCCGAGCACGCTGGAAGTGGGGGATCTCACGCTGGATCTCCTGAGCCGAAGGGTGACTCGCGCGGGCACGAAAATTGAGCTCCAGGCGCGGGAGTTTGCCCTTCTGGAATATCTCATGCGCAACGCCGGGCGCGTCGTCACCAAGACGATGATCCTGAATCAGGTCTGGGACTACAGCTTCGACCCGCAGACCAATGTCGTCGACGTCCTCGTCTGCCGTGTCCGCAACAAGGTGGACAAGGAGTTTGAGCCCAAACTAATCCGAACCATCCGGGGAATGGGCTATGTTTTGGAAACAACTTAGAGATTTCACCCGGACGATCAGCTTCAGGCTGAATCTGTGGCACGCGGGCATGTTTCTCGCCAGCGCGGCGCTGTTGTTCACCCTGATCTACTTTTTGCTCAGCGCCGCGATCGACCGCAAGGATCGCGACGTGATTGAAGCCCGGCTGCGGGAATATGCGGCGGTTTACGAAACCGGCGGAATACCCGCGCTGCGCGATTGGACAACGCGCGTCAACGAGGCGCGCAAGCAGCGGATGTACTTTGCGCGCGTGGCGACCCCCGATCGAACTGTTCTGCTCCTGGTTATGCCCCAGGATTGGTTCGATCAGGATGTGGAATTGCTGGACCGAAGCACGGAGACGCTCGCCGACGAATGGATCCGCGTGCCGCGCAACAAAGAGATCGATTTGACCGTCGCCGCCAGCGAACTCAACGACGGAATGATTTTGCAGGTCGGCCGCAGCAGCGACAGCCGCGCCAGCCTGCTCGGTAAATTCCGGCAGGTGTTTGTCATGGTCATTCCACCCGTTCTCCTGCTGGGGTTCATCGGCGGCGCGTTCATGACCCGACGAATGACAAAGCCGGTCTCCAGTATTGTCGATGCCGCTTCCTCGATCATCAACACGGGACGCCTGGAAGTCCGGGTTCCGGAGCGTCCGGCGCGCGATGAGCTGCAGGACCTTGTCACCCTGTTTAACCGGTTGCTTGCGCACAATGAGGCCCTGGTCCTCGCCTTGCGCGATTCATTGGACAACGTCGCGCACGATTTGCGGACGCCGCTCGCGCGGTTGCGCGCGGCGCTCGAGGGATCGTTGCGGGAAAAGGCCGACGCCAGTCCTGCGCAGGAGGTTCTCGTCGAGGCGCTGGAGGAGACAGATCGGATCGAGACCATCATCCGGACGCTCATGGACGTGGCGCAGGCGGAGGCGGGATTAATGCGGCTCGAAGTCGAGAAAACGGAGATCGTTTTGCTGATCGACGATGTCGTCGAACTCTACGAACCCATTGCCCAGGAGAAGGGAATTCAGATCTCGAACGATCTCAACGAGCAACTCTCTGTCACGGTCGACCCCGCGCGCATGCGTCAGGTCTTCGCGAACCTCCTGGACAACGCGATCAAGTACACGCCCTCACGCGGCCACGTGTCGATTTCGGCGAAGCAACATGATCTTGAGATCGAGCTCAGATTTCGCGACACCGGCCCGGGCATCAACGAGACCGATCTGCCCCGTATCTGGGAGCGCCTTTATCGAGCTGACAAGAGCCGGAGCGAGCACGGGCTTGGGCTGGGCCTCAGCCTGGTGAAAGCGATCGTCCAGGCGCATCACGGGCGGGTGGAGGTCGCGAGCGAGGAAGGAAAGGGCGCTGAGTTCAGAGTATTTTTGCCGGTAGCCCAGTCGCGTCGAACCGTTCAAGGCGCGGCGAGCACGGACACGCAATCGGGATGACCGGCGAGCTGGCAAGAGTGCAACGCTTCGATCTACGCCTCTGGACAATCGGCATTCGCAAACCGAACTTCGCGAATCACATTTGTCCCCGTAGTTCAACGGATAGAACGAGGGTTTTCTAAACTGAAACCGGCACCTTGCTCATCTGTAGCAGTCATCGGAAACAGCAAAACGGTGGGCAACTTCCAGCGGAGCGGCAGTTCTGATTACTCTGTAACCGTGGGCGGCCGGGCAATCACCGGACTTTTTTCTACCGCATCCGCAGGGTCGCCTTCACCTTTCTGTTTAGCCGCTTTTGCGCGAAGCGCTCTGCTGGCCGCTCGCGCAATCTTCTTGCGGGCTTCATCCGCCTTCTCTCCTTCCATCACCTCGCGCTTGACGACCTCGGTGGAAAGCACATCACGAATCTGCTCAGTTTCGATCCGCACGTCAGGAGATACACGCCGCAACTCCCTTCGGATTACATCCACGACAGGATCACTGAGCACCATCGCCCCTAAAAAAAACCGGCTTAGGGCCTGTCTTTGCGTGTGGTAGTCGCCAAGGACGGATTTGATCCACCCTTCTTTGCAGAAAAGGAAAACGCTCTCGACCCCGGCATCATTTTTGGGGTCAAGTCCGCAAAAATCTATCTCAATGACGAGTTCTTGGTCGATTGGTTTTGCAAAGATAACCTTGTAGATTCGCCAACTGACCCCGTTCGTTAGGACGACCCAGTCCACTCCCTGATTACATGCATAGTCAACCGCTTGCTTGACGTGGCCGTCTTTTAGTTCCAACCCGACTGCTTTTACCTCGATCAGAGCCTGTAAGACTCCATCCAGCTTGGTCGCGAGGTCACAGTAAGTGCCGCGAATCGAAAACTCTGCCGTGAGCTCGGAGTACTTATCGTAACCGAAGACTTCCGACAGCATATCGGTGACGATCATTACCGTATCCGCCTCTCCGTCGTCACGCGACTTAGCGTTTGTTAGAATGGGCTGAAAACGCTTCATTCCACGGATAATTCTCTCTCTTACGCGGGCGGGAACTGTTGCCATACTCTAAATTTCTACTGGATGATCTGACAAGTGACGAGTTCAATTTCACCGGTTGCCGCCTGCAACCGGAAGACGCCCACAAACATTTTTTAAGCAATCCCAAACAAGGTGTAGCAAGAGAGGCGGCTAGAGATTTGATGTTTTTTATCGCCGGTGACCCGTTTCTCTAGCAACTCACCGGATGAGTCTTTACGGGCGGACACCAGTGTCCCCGGCGGGAATCGAACCCACATTTAAGGTTTAGGAAACCCTCGTTCTATCCGTTGAACTACGGGGACTATGAATTGAAGCCGAACTCCGAAAGTATTCGCGAGCGGGCATCCAATAGTCAACGCCCAACGCTCCTCCGCATGGCTACTCCGAAAGCGTTCGCGAGCGGGGCGGCGCACGGGCTGTCCAATGTTGAGTTCGCGCTCAAAATCGGAAGGCGCCCGCCTACATCGCTACGCGAAGCGTTGCGGGCAGGGATTGCGGAGACCGGAAAAGATTGTCGCGGGCTTCGACCAAGCTGGCCGTTCCCAATCGCTGCGGACCGTTATTGTGATCATAACGGAAACGCGCTACCGTTTTCGAGAATGACAAAGAGTTATCATTCTGATCCGCAGATTCTCGGAGGCGAACCTGTCTTCGTTGGCACGCGCGTACCCATTAAGAGTCTCTTCGATCACTTGGAAGCTGGTGAATCAATAGACGAATTCCTAAAAGGATTCCCCAGCGTGGAACTCGAGCAGATTATCGCATTGCTGAACGATTTGAGACAGCAAGTGCTCGCGCCAGCCTGACTTGAAAATTCTGCTCGAGGAGAATTTGGATTGGCGACTCGAACGGTATCTACCGGGCCACGAAGTCGAATCTGTGCCGCTCATTGGCTGGGCTGGAGTTGGCAACGGCGAATTGCTGGAGCGGGCCCAAGATCGCTTCGAGATTTTCATTACGATGGACAGCAAAATGGTGCGCGACTTGAACATTCAAGCGGCGAAGCTGGCAGTTATCGTCTAAAGGCTCAAAGCAATACGTTGTCCGACACTTTTCCATTGATGCCAAAAGTTCTTGCGCAATTGCCGGCGGCGAAGGCAGGCACGGTTATTTTTATTTCCGCATAAGGTCGAGAACTTTGCGTTGAATCTTGCGCCGAGCCGGTTTCCGCTCTCGCGTGAAGATTTGCTCGATGCTGGTGGCCACTGCTAACTTCGGGAGCGTTTCCCGTTTATGGCCATCCTTTCGAGTATCCTTGGTTTCGGACGGCGTCCGTTCGATTCTCTCTCGGAACAGGAAGTCCTGGCGCTCGCGATTTCCTCAGAAGAAGATGATGGACGCATCTACCGCGCCTATGCGGAAGGGTTGCGCGATCAGTTTCCGCAATCGGCCAGGGTGTTCGAAGAGATGGCGGAAGAAGAAGACGGACACCGGAGGCGCCTGATCGAGTTGCATCGGCATCGCTTCGGCGAGCATATCCCGCTTATCCGGCGCGAACATGTCCGCGGCTATTATGAACGAAAACCGGACTGGCTGGTACGGCCGCTCGGGATTGAAAAGGTCCGGGGCCAGGCAGAAGCGATGGAAGAGCAGGCCGGTCGATTTTACCGCGAGGCGGCGAAGCAGATAACGGATGCGGCGACGCGAAAGCTGCTGGGCGACCTCGCTGCCGAAGAGACGATCCATGAGTCGCTCGCGCGTCGTCTTGGCCTCAAGCATGTCCCGGAGACGGTGAGGCACGAAGAGGAAGCGACCGAGCGGCGCCAGTTTCTTCTGACCTACGTGCAACCGGGCCTGGCCGGTTTGATGGATGGCTCGGTCTCAACTCTCGCGCCGATCTTCGCCGCCGCGTTCGCGACGCACGACACGTGGAAGACTTTTCTGGTCGGATTGTCGGCTTCGGTGGGCGCGGGAATTTCGATGGGGTTCACCGAAGCGGCCCACGATGACGGCAAGATTTCAGGACGCGGGTCGCCGGTGAAACGCGGTTTCGCATCGGGAACGATGACGGCCATCGGCGGGCTCGGCCACGCGCTTCCGTATCTGATTCCGAATTTCTGGACAGCAACGATCCTGGCGGGGGTGGTTGTGTTTGTGGAGTTGTGGGCGATTGCCTGGATCCAGCATCATTACATGGAGACGGCCTGGGAGCGGGCGACGCTGCAGGTGGTTCTCGGCGGCGCACTGGTTTTCGGCGCCGGCGTCTTGATCGGCAATGCCTGAGAACTCAGCTTGTCATGTCGTCGTAATGGGAGTTTCGGGCTCCGGGAAGTCGACCGTTGGCCGGCTGCTCGCAAAAGAGATCGGCGCAACATTCATCGACGGTGACGATCTTCATCCCGAGGCCAATGTCGCCAAGATGGCCGCGGGAAAGCCGCTCGATGACGCGGACCGCCAGCCCTGGCTGGAGGCGATCGGGGAAGAGTTCGCCCGGGCCGGGGAGAAATCTTTGGTGCTGGCGTGCAGCGCGTTGAAGAAATCCTACCGCGAAATTATTCGCCGGGCGGATTCAACGGTTCGCTTTGTTTTTCTGGAAGGCCCGCGCGAGCTGCTCGCCGCCCGGCTTGGCGGGAGGTCGTCCGGCCATTTCATGCCGGCGTCGCTGTTGCAGTCGCAATTGGAAACACTGGAGCCACTCGAGCCGGATGAAGCCGGGTTCGCGCTCAACATCGCTCAAGAACCGGAAGAACTGGCGAGGCAAGCCGCCGGCCTGCTCACGCCCAAGTAGCCTTGGCGAGTCCCGGTATCTCGGCGATAGTCCCGCTCACACCGAAAGGCAAAATACCAATATGAAATCATCCAAACTCATCGCCGCTGCCATCCTCTGTTCTCTTGGGCTCACCGCGTATGGCGCCGACACCTTCAAAATTGATCCCGTCCATTCCTCCGTGATCTTCAGCGTAAAGCATCTCGGGGTAACGGACTTCTATGGGGACTTCAGGGAAATTTCCGGGACGGTCTCATTTGATGCGGCCGACCCGACCAAGAGCTCGGTCGATATCACCGTGCCAGTCGAGAAGATCGATACGCGCAACGAAAAGCGTGATCAGCACCTGAAGAGTCCGGATTTCTTCAACGAGAAACAATTCCCGACGCTCACTTTCAAGAGCACGAAGGTCGAAGGGGCTGGCGACACCTACAGCGTCACGGGCGACCTGACCATTCACGGCGTCACCAAACCGGTGACGGTCCAGTTCAAGAAAGGCGCGGAGACCAAAGGCCAGCAAGGCGAAACCCGCACGGGCGGCGAAGCAAAATTCACGATCAAGCGGAGCGATTACGGAATGACGTTCATGAACGGGCCGCTCGGGGACGACGTGAATATTATCCTGAGCCTGGAAGGCACGAAGCAATAGCCGCGCAGCGTTAACGTTTACCGCTCAGCCGCATGTTTCTGCTCAAGCAGATCCTGCCCGCGGTGCTGCTGGCGATGGCGGTAGCGGCGGGCGTGGAGGGTCTTGCTTTGTGGCTGGGAACATCGCGCGCACAACGAGCGCTCATGCCGGTGGCGCTTGGTCTCGGCTATTTTTTTGGGCACTGTCTCATCACAGGTTGGACGCCGTTTCCGCCGACGGACACGACGAACTGGCTCCCTTATTTCGGACTCGCGGCCACTGGACTCGGAATATTCTGGAGAGCGTTTCCAAAGGCGGCGTTCGCCTGGGTGTCCCTGGGTCTTCTGGCCGTTTGCGCGCTACGCTTGTTGCTCGAACCGAAATTCCGACATGGATGGGCGGCGGGGCATGGCTGGATTTGGGTGATCGTTCTCGGATTCGGAGTGGCGTTGCTCGGCGTCATCCTGAGCGCGTTGGTCCGCCGATCCTCCGCGGCGATCGAGCTTCCTTGCGTTTTGCTTACTGTCGGCGCGGGAAGTTCCGGGGCTTTGATGTTATCCGGGAGTTTCCTGCTGGGACAATTCGGGGCGGTATTGGTCGGCGCCATCTGCGGCGCGCTGGTTTTTAGCGGTCGCGGGTCGAAAGAGATTGAAGGAATCGCGCCGGTCGTTTCCGTGTTGCTTGGAGTCTTGCTCCTCAGCGGTTATTTCTTTGCCGACCTGCCCGGCCCAAGCGCGCTCTTGCTGGCGGGTGCGCCTGTTCTTGCGCTGATACCGACGGGGCGTTTGTCTGTTCTGTCTGGGGCCGGACTTCGAATCGGCCTCGTCTCGCTTCCGGTTGCGGCCGCGGTAATCCTTGCGTTTCGCGCTTCTCCGCCGCTCTATTATTGAATGCGATAAATGAGACGACGTGGTCCTCAAAAGCGCAAGCCCCGCAATTCCTCCGGGACGGCCGCGCCATCATTTACCCGCCAGGATTTGCTCTGGGGTTTCGTCTTGCTGCTCGTCACCGTGCTGGCCTATCGGCACGCCTGGACCGCCGGCTACATCTGGGATGACGACGTGTATGTCACCCAGAACCAGCTGTTGACCGCCCCTGACGGGCTGAGACGCATCTGGTTCTCGCTCGATTCGCCGTCCCAATATTTTCCGCTCGTCTATACGACCTTTCGCCTGGAGTACGCACTGTGGGGACTCCATCCCGCGGGCTACCATTGCGTAAACATTATTCTGCACGCGGCGAATGCGATCCTCGTCTGGCGGCTGCTCGTGGCGTTGCGCGTGCCCGGCGCGTGGCTGGCGGCGGCGCTCTTCGCCTTGCATCCCGTGCACGTGGAATCGGTCGCGTGGATCACCGAGCGCAAGAACGTTCTCATGGGGTTGTTCTTCCTGCTTTCGCTCCTGGCCTGGGTTCGGTTCGTGGAAAAAGAATCGAAAGGGGTGGGGAAATATTACGGGCTGGCGCTCCTCTTCTACACGCTGGCTCTCTTCAGCAAGACGACAGCCTGCACGCTTCCGGCCGCGTTGCTGCTTCTCCTTTGGCTAAAAAAGATCCCGATAACGCTGCGGCGCGTAATCCAGATTGCGCCATTCGTGGTTCTCGGAATCGTGATGGGGCTGGTGACGATCTGGTGGGAACGCCATCATCAGGGCACCCAGGGCGAGCTTTTTGCCATTGGTTTGCCGGAGCGCTTTCTCGTGGCCGGCCGCGCGCTTTGGTTTTACCTCGGCAAACTTCTCTGGCCAGTGGACCTGGCTTTTAGTTATCCGCGCTGGACGATCTCCGCGGCGAATCCCTTGGATTACCTCTGGCTTCTGGCTACCGCGGGTCTTGCGGCAGGCCTCTATTTTGCGAGACGGCGCCTCGGCCGCGGGCCCGAAGTGGCCCTGGTGTATTTCGCAGCGACGCTCAGCCCGATGCTCGGGTTCATCATGCTTTACACCTTTCGCTATTCTTTTGTCGCGGACCATTACCAATACCTGGCGAGCATCGGACCGTTGGCCCTGGCCGCCGCCGGCCTGACCCTTGGGGGCAGATTCCTCGGACGTCAGCGAGTCGTTCTGGAACCGGCAGTTGGGACAGCGTTGCTCGTATCCCTCGGGGTTCTGACCTGGCAGCAATGCAAAATGTATCTCGACTCGGACGCACTCTGGCAGGCGACGATTGCCACGAATCCAAAGAGCTGGATGGCTTACAACAACATCGCGATCAGGCTTCTCCAAAAAGGCAAAACGGACGAGGCGATCGCGCATTACAACAAGGCCCTGGAGCTCGATCCCAATTACGGCGAGGGACATTACAATTTGGCGAACGCGTTGTTGCGCCTGGGCCGAACGGAAGAGGCCGTGGCTCATTACGAGAAGGCCCTCGAGATTTATCCGAACAACATTCCTGCGCGCTACAATCTCGCGTCGGTCTTTGTGCAGGGTGGCCGGGTGGAGGAAGGGATGGCCCATTACCGCAAAGCGCTGGAATTGAATCCGCGGAATGCCGCCGCGCACAATAACCTTGGCGCAACCTTGCTGCGGCTCGGGCGCGTGGATGAGGCGGCAACGCATTACCGCCAGGCCCTCGCGCTCGATCCAAACAACGCCCAGGCCAACTACAACCTGGCGAACACCCTCGTGCAAAAGGGCCTACTTGATGAGGCCATCCGACACTATAAGCGAGCGTTGCAGACCAATCCCCGCGACGCCGCGGCCCACGATCGTTTGAGCAAAGTGCTTCGCCAACTGGGCCGCATCGATGAAGCTGACGACCACGCGGCAAAGGCGCGGGAAATTTCTGCTTCACGCTAGATGTGGCGGCGCCATAGCCACGGTCCCGCGATGGCGGGATCGCCGTGCAAACCGACGCCCCGACATAGCGGCGGCTACAGCCAACGCCGGTGCCGCCGGATGCGGAGCGCGATCCAGAATCCATTTCTTTGGATTCCGGATTGTCTTTGCCTCCCGGCAATTAGCCGATACAAGCCTAGAGCTGCCATGCACAGCCGAATTTTTCTCGTGCGCCACGGCGCGACGGTGCTCACGGCGGAGGACCGGTTTGCGGGGGCGACCGACGTCGAGCTTTCGGATGAAGGGCGGGAGCAGGTGCGAAGGCTCGCGGACCGCCTCGCGGGCGAAAAGATCAAGGCGATTTACGCCTCGCCGTTGGGTCGCACCGTGGAGACTGCGCAGATCCTCGCCAAACCGCACGGCCTCGAAGTGCAGACGCGCGATGGGTTGCGCGAGATTTCGCACGGCCGCTGGGAACAGATGACGCGGAAAGAAGTGGACCTGGCTTTCCCAGAAGAAGCGGCCGCGTGGGAAAAAGATCCGTACACGTTCGCACCCGTGGGCGGTGAGAGTGGCCTGGCGGTGACAGCGCGGGCGTTGCCGGTGCTGATGGATATCGTGCGCAAACACGCCGCCGAAGATGTCATTATCGTTTCGCACAAGGCAACGATCCGGCTGCTGTTGAGCTCGCTCATCGGGTTCGATCCGCGCCGTTATCGCGACACGCTCGATCTAAATCCGGCCGCGCTGAACATCGTCGATTTCAAGGACGCGGTCAGCGCGCGGCTCACGCTCTTCAACGACACGTCGCATTACGCCGTCGCTGGCCTCGCGATCCCCGCAGTGCCCACATCGCGCCTTTCCAAGGATTGGGACGACAACGCAAATCAGAGCGAGGATAGAGGCTAGGCTTCACTCTGGGGAGCGCACGCGCCTCGCGTGCTGGTTTCGGCGCCTTCGCCGAAAAATCTTCCAGACCAAGTTCGCGATGGCGAGGCGCCATCGCCAGCACGCGAGGCGCGTGCGCTCCCCAAACCACTCGGAGCGACGATGCTGCACCGCCGCGGAAACCCACGCGGCCCGTCTTCTGTAGCCGCTTCGCTGTGCGAAGCGCGAGAGGGACGATGCTGCACCCGCCGCGAAAACCCACGCGGCCCACAGGGCCGCGGCTACAGAAGAGGGGGAGCGCCGCTGCCACGGCACCCTCGTGCGCTTGCGTCCGGTTCAAGGATTCGCGAGATTCGCCGCCGCTCGCATGCTCACCATTTCTCAAGTCACGAAAGCCTTTGCCGGGCGCATTCTTTTCGAAGATGCGTCGCTCCAGGTAAATCGGGGCGATCGCGTCGGGCTCGTCGGGCCGAATGGCGCGGGGAAGTCCACGCTCTTTTCCCTGATCCTTGGCGAGGCCTCGCCGGACGAAGGCAAGGTCTCTCTCGAGAAATCGGCCACGGTTGGATTTTTGCCGCAGGAACATGCGCCCGCGGGCGATGAGACGGTGCTCGAGCTGGCCTGCGCCGTTTCGCCGGAAGTCGCGAAAGCGCAGCGCATTCTGAAGACGACGCCGGAAGATTCGGCGGAGCATCACGACGCTTTGCACCTCTTCGATGAGCACGGCGGCTGGCAGCTCGAACCGAAGGCCAAGCGCATCCTGGCCGGCCTCGCCTTTCGCGAAACCGACTTCGATCGCCCGGCGAAAACGCTCAGCGGTGGCTGGGTCATGCGCGCGCATCTGGCGCGCCTCCTCGTGCAGGAGCCGGAGCTCCTTCTCCTCGACGAGCCGACCAACCATCTTGATCTCGAATCGCTGGTCTGGTTTCAGGAATACCTGAATGATTATCCGGGCGCGATCCTGATGATCTCGCACGATCGCGAATTCCTGAATAACCTGGTCGGCTCCATCGTCGAGATTGCGCATCGCCGTTTGAATCGTTATCGCGGCAACTGGGACAGTTACGTCGAGCAAAAGGCGGCGCGCGAAGAGCAGCAGCTTTCCGCTTACAAGAACCAGCAGAAGGAAATCGCGTCGCTTCAACAATTCGCGGATCGCTTCCGCGCCAAGGCGAGCAAGGCTTCGCAGGCGCAAAGCAAGCTGAAGCAGATTGACCGGATGGAGAAGATCGAGGCGCCGGTCGCGCGGGAGAAAACCGTGCACTTCCGTTTTCCGCAGCCTCCGCGCAGCGGACATCGCGTCATCACTTTAAAGGAGGTGGACCACGCCTACGGCGATCTGGTCGTCTATCGCGGTTTGAATTTCGAAGCGGAGCGGGGACAGCGAACCGTGCTTGTCGGGCCAAATGGCGCCGGCAAATCGACTTTGTTGAAACTGCTCGCGGGAGTTCTGCCCGTGCAGAGCGGTGAGCGGGATCTCGGACACAACGCAAAGGTCGGATACTTTTCTCAGTATCGCGTCGACATGCTCGACCCAAAACAGACCGTGCTGGAAACCGCGCGGGACATGCCGAATCCGGTCTCGGAGCAAATCGCACGAACGGTCCTCGGTTCCTTTCTCTTCCGCGGTGATGACGTTTTCAAAACGACCGCTGTCTTGAGCGGCGGCGAGAAGACGCGGCTTGCGCTCGTCAAGCTCCTCCTCGATCCGCCGAACCTGCTCCTCATGGACGAACCGACCACGCATCTCGACGTCGGCAGCATCGACGCGCTTGTCGGCGCGCTCGCCCAATATGAAGGCACGCTGATCTTCATCAGCCACGACGTCTATTTCATCCGCGCCGTTGCCAAGACCGTGTTGCACATCAACGCCGGCCAGGTCACGCCTTACGCCGGCGATTACGATTATTACCTGGATAAATCTCGCGCTACCTCCGCTCGCGCCGCGCTAACCAGCGGCGATAAGCTGCAAAATTTCCAACCGGTCAACGGCGCCGCGCCCATTACGAAAAACGCGCCGGGCATGCGCGAATCCCGCGAGCAGCGCCGCGCCGACTCAGAGCAACGCAAAGCCGAAGCCAAGCTCAAGCGCGATCACGAGAAGCGCGCTCGCGATCTGGAAATGCAGATCCTGAAACTGGAAGGCCGGCAAAAAGAGCTGACCGAAGAATTGGAAAAGCCGGAAACCTACGAGCGCGGCGGCGCCGCCACGCAATTGAATCGCGAGCTCCAGGCAATCACGACCGACTTGGAGCGGCTCACCGCGGAGTGGGAAAAGCTGGGTGAGCTGAAAGGCGCCTAGGTGGGATCGGGCGCTCCTCGTCTGTAGCACGTAAGGAACGCGCTAACGCGGTGGAAGCCGGGCGCAGGAATTCCTTGAATTCGGGGAGCGACCGGAGGCAACATGGGGAAATGATAACGTTACCCGGCTTGTTCCGCGGTTTCCGGATCGCATTCACCATTTTCGTTATTGGATTGGCCGGCTGCGCCGCGCCGCGGCCCACGGCTCCCAGTGTTTCGCAAGCCGACCGTGGCATCCCGCAACCGGACCGCTATGCCGCGCTTTTGGCCAAGGCCGAACGCGGAGCGCTTCGGATTACGCGCGGGGAAACCGCCGAGGCGCCGCCAGCTTTAATGGATCGCCCGGCATCGCGGGCGATGATGGACCGCGCACCCGCGGACGCCGCCCCAGCCCCGGCTAACGTTTTCACCGGCAAATATCGCAAGACAGCAAAGACCACCTTTACCTCAGCGCGGGTGGAAACTTTTCGCTCCCTTGAAACGCTTTTCGAGCCCCTGACCCCGGATCATGTGATGGTGGCACAATTCCCCCAGCTCAAGGGCACCCGAGGCAACGATACCGCACGCGTCGCTCCCGAGCGTCGCAACGTGAAAGTGCGGGCGTGGCTTTACTGGGCTGCGCGCGAAAGCGACCGGGATTTCCACGTCATCCTTGGCAATACCGCGCAATTGACCTCAGCCACCTTGTTCATGAACACGGAGGTGTCCGGTTTACCCGAAGCCAACCCGACGAAACGTCCCTTTCCACAACAACAGAGCGATATCCGCGCAATATTGGCGAAACACCGCCACAAAAGAGGTCTCTTTGTTACCCCCGTGCCAGTCGAGGTCACGGGCTCGCTTCTTTGGGACGGCGAACATCGCGCCCCCCACACCGTCGGGCCCGAAGGTTTGCGGCCCACCAAGGCGTGGGAGATCCATCCGATCAAGAAGATCGTCGAACGCTGAGGGCGTGTCGGAGGCGGCGGAAGGTCGCCGCGGGTGTTGGTTTCGTCATGAGTGCGAGCGTCAGGCGCGCTCGTTTTTAGCGACGCCGCGGATGTTCAAGGCAGCGAGGCCGAACTGGAGAATGATGAGCGCGTAGGCCCGATCGTGCCAGCCCCAGGCAACCCAGAGGACGTTGCTGAGGAGGAAGAACCAAAAGCCCCATTGACGTTGGGTTTTCGATTGAGCGGCGACGAGGTACGCGGAGAGAAGCGTCACCGCCATCGCCGGCCATTGCAGATGTTGCATCCAGTCCACAGGGAATAAACGCATCTCGAAGGTGGATCGAGCGCTCCGTCGCTCGATGTTTTAGCTGATCCCGCCTGCGGCGGCATTATTTGTCATCGCGCGGCGGAGCGCCCGATCCACCAAGCATGCGTGATGCGATTGGTTTGTGAAGAGATCCAACCCATGGCTAAACGTCAATCGTTTTCCAGAAAAGCACTCAGTCTTCTAAAGCAAACCGCCCAGGAGTGGATGGATGACAAGGCGCCGCAGCTTGGCGCGGCGCTCGCGTATTACACGGTCTTCTCGCTCGCGCCGCTCGTGCTGGTGTTGCTTGCCATCATCGGGGTTCTCTTCCGCGAAGATCCGGCTGGAGCCTGGAGCAAGGTCACCGAGCAAATGAGCTATTTTCTCGATAAGAGCGCGGTGCAGGTGGTCACGGACATCGCCGCGGAAGCATCGAAGCCAGGCAAAGGAACGGTGGCCACC
>DASQLH010000371.1:0-12574 GCA_035630155.1 Chthoniobacterales bacterium | reverse complement strand
CGCGCTTCAGTGGGCGCGCTCCATAGACGGGGTCGTATCCCTCTTTGGCCACGAACGTTTTCGCGGCGGCGGATAATGCGAGCCGGATCTTTCGGTCCTCCAGCCGGCGCACCAGCCGCTTGAGCTGGATCTCCACGATCTTCTTCAGCTCCTCTTCGTTGAGCCGGTCGAAGATAATGATGTCGTCGATCCGATTCAGAAACTCCGGACGGAAATGCTGCCGCAACGCGTCCATGACCAGGCGCTCCCGCGCCGAGGGCGACGATTCCTCCATGATGTATTGGGAACCGATGTTCGACGTCATGATGATGACGGTGTTCTTGAAATCGACCGTCCTCCCCTGCCCGTCCGTGATCCGCCCATCATCGAGCACCTGGAGCAGAACATTGAAAACATCCGAGTGCGCCTTTTCGATTTCGTCGAAAAGCACGACGGAATACGGCTTGCGCCGCACGGCTTCGCTGAGCTGGCCGCCTTCTTCGTAGCCGACGTAGCCGGGCGGCGCGCCGATCAACCGCGAGACGGTGTGCTTCTCCATGTATTCGCTCATGTCGATGCGAATCATGGCGTGCTCGTCGTCGAAGAGGAATTCCGCCAGCGCGCGGGATAGCTCCGTTTTCCCGACGCCGGTCGGCCCAAGGAAAATGAAAGAACCAATCGGCTTGTTTTCATCCTGCAAACCGGCGCGCGCCCGGCGAATCGCGCTCGCCACCGCTTTGATCGCCCTATCCTGCCCGACCACGCGCTGATGCAAATGCTCCTCGAGCCGGAGCAATTTCTCGCGCTCGCCTTCCTGCAACCGCGAGACCGGGATGTGCGTCCAGCTCGAGACAACCTCCGCGATGTCTTCCTCGGTCACCTCTTCGCGCAGGAGCCGGTTGCCGCCCTGGTGAATCTTCTCCTCAATCTCGTGCAGTTTCTTTTCGAGGCCGGGGATCCGCCCGTATTGCAGCTCGCTCGCCTTTCCCAGGTCGCCGCGGCGTTGCGCGCGCTCCAGTTCGGTGCGCGCCGCTTCCAGCTCTTCCTTGATTTTCCTCTGCTCGTCGATGACCCCCTTCTCCTTCTGCCACTCCGCTTTCAGCCCCGAAGATTTCTCCTTCAGCTCCGCCAATTCCTTTTCCAGCTTCGTCAAGCGCTCCTTGCTGGCGGCATCTTTCTCCTTCTTCAGCGCCTGCCGCTCCATCTCGCGCTGCATGATTTCGCGCTCGATCACGTCCACTTCCGTCGGCATCGAATCGAGCTCGATCTTCAAGCGCGACGCCGCTTCATCCACGAGATCCACCGCCTTGTCGGGCAAAAAGCGATCGCTGATGTAGCGATTCGAAAGCACCGCCGCCGCCACCAGCGCCGCGTCCTGGATGCGCACACCGTGGTGCACTTCGTAGCGTTCCTTTAATCCGCGCAAGATCGCGATCGTGTCTTCCACCGTCGGCTCATCCACCATCACTGGCTGGAAACGCCGCTCCAGCGCCGCGTCTTTCTCGATGTATTTCCGATATTCATCGAGCGTCGTCGCGCCGACCGTGCGCAACTCGCCCCGCGCCAATTGCGGCTTCAATAAATTCGAAGCATCCACCGATCCTTCCGCCGCGCCCGCGCCCACGATGGTGTGCAGCTCGTCGATGAACAAAATGATTTCGCCCTGCGAGTCGGTCACCTCTTTCAGGAACGCCTTGAGCCGGTCCTCGAATTCGCCGCGGAACTTCGCGCCCGCCACCATCGAGCCGATATCCATCGCAATGATCCGCTTCTGCTTGAGCGATTCCGGCACATCGCCGCTCACAATGCGGCGCGCCAGCCCTTCCACGATCGCCGTCTTCCCCACGCCCGGCTCGCCGATCAAAACCGGATTGTTCTTCGTCCGCCGCGACAGCACCTGCATCACCCGCCGGATCTCATTATCGCGCCCGATAACCGGATCGATCTTTCCCTTCCGCGCCAGCTCCGTCAGGTCACGTCCATATTTCTCCAGCGTCTGATATTTCCCTTCCGGGTTCTGGTCCGTCACCCGTTGCGATCCGCGCACCTGTTGCAACGCCTGCATCAGCTTGTCGCGCGTGACGCCGGCTTTCTTCAACAACGTCGCCGCCGCGCCCTTCGAATCCGCCAGCGCGAGCAGATAATGTTCGGCGCTGAGGAATTCGTCCTTCAGCTTCGCCATCTCCTTCTCCGCCGCATCGATCGTCGCCCGCAGCTCGTTCCCGACCCGCTGATCGTAAGTGCCGCCCTGGATTTTCGGCCGCTGCTCCAACTCCTCTGTCAGCCGCCCGCGCAAGTCCGCGACCGTCACTCCCATCTTCTCCAGGAGCGGCCTTGTCACTCCATCCGTCTGGTCGAGCAATGCGAGCAGGAAGTGCTCGTTCGTGATTTCCTGCTGATTGAACTGCGCCGCTACGTCCTGCGCCGCCTGCAACGCCTCCTGCATCTTCTGCGTGAACTTATCCGGTCGCATTCCCTACACGTAATCCTCGCGCCCGCTTCCGCAACCGAACGCTCGTCATCCCGAGCGAAGCGTAGCGAAGTCGAGGGACCCCGTCGCAATTCCGTTTCAGCCTTCGCGCTGCCCTTTCGCCTTGCCGAAGACCGCTCCTTGCGCTGTCTTGTCGCATGCCCGCGACGTTGAGCAAGTCCGCGCCATCGCCTTCGAGATTGCGACGCTTGGACGAAGCGGTTTGGATTACGCCAGTCCGGAGAAGAAATACACACTGTGCACTCCCCCGACCAAACTTTCTCAGGCCTTCACCTCATGTGCCTGATGCATGCGGGTTTCAAGCGGATCGCCCCAGAGCAGGACACCGGCATGGACCTTGATGGAACGTTGGTCGCGGCGCTAGAACTTCACCAAAGCGGGGAAGGAGAGTCCGATGCAGCTTGAGCTCGAAGACTTGGAATACCAGCGACGGGCGATAGCGGCTGTGGTCGGCGTGCTTGAGGGCCAGATCAAGAACACCTTCGACAACTCCAACCTCTTCGGCATTCAGGCGAACATCACCGACCTCACACCCGAGCAGCTGGAGGAAAACAAGAAGCGGATCATCGCGGAAAATGGGATTGCCGAGGAAGACGCGAAGCTCTCTTCGGATGCGGACATCTGCATCGAGATGGAGACCGGAACCGGCAAGACGCTCGTCTACCTCCGCACCGCGTACGAGCTCTACAAAGAATACCGGCTGACCAAATTCATCATTCTCGTCCCGTCCATTGCCATTAAGGAAGGCGTGCTCCAGTCGGTAGAGGATTTCAAGAAACCGCTTGCTGACCGCTACGGCTTCACCCCCGCGTGCTTCGAGTATGACAGCAGCAAGCTCTCTCGCTTGAAACATTTCATCGAGGACACCCAGCCGCAGATCATGGTGATGACCATTCAATCGATCGCCTCGGACGATCGCATTATCAATCAGCCCGGGCGTGACGACGCGTTTCTCGGCCTCACTTTCCTGCAAGCGCTCGGGAAGTGCCGCCCTCTCATCATCATGGACGAGCCTCAGGAGGGCATGGACACGGACAACGCCGTCGCCAGGCTTGCCACGTTGAATCCCCTCGTAAAGCTCCGCTATTCCGCCACGCATAAGGTCGTCAAGAATTTGCTCTATCGACTCACCCCGTTCGACGCCTATCGCAACGGGATGGTGAAGAAGATTGAGGTTCTCTCCGTCGCCGAGAAGAACGACGAGGCGACGCTCAAGATCGAGTTTTCTAGGATTCAGGCGAACGGCACTGGGGTCAAGGCCAAGGTCACTGTGTGGCGCGTTAATGGGGACGGCTTCAAGTGGAAGGAAACCAACTGGCTGAAGGTCGGCGACAACCTCGCTGATAAATCCGCGAATGTTAGCTATCGCGACTACACGATCGAGCGCATCTGGAAGAGTATCCACGACCAAAAGCATCACCTGAAGTTCACCAACGGCGTGGAAATCATCCTCAAGGAGCGCAACGGCGACATCTCTGGTCTCTTTCGCCAACAGCTCCAGTGGCTCATCCGCCGCCACTTTCAGAAAAAGCGCATCCTCGCAGCGCAAGGCATCAAATGCCTGTCGCTCATCTTCATCGACAAGGTGGACAACTACGTCCGCGACGAGGGCCTTATTCGCGTTCTCTTTCGCGAGGAATACGCTTCCGTTCACCGTGAGATCCTCGGCACCGATCCAACACTGGAACAGATCGCCGAATGTCAGGGCTACTACTTCGCAAAGACCGGCGGCGACGAGTACACCGACAGCGAGAACGCCATGTTGAGGAACAAGAAAATCTTCGACGAAATCCTTCGCGACAAGCGCTCCCTGCTCGATCTCGCCAACCCGCGCGAGTTCATCTTTTCCCATTCCGCGCTCGGCGTCGGCTGGGATAATCCGAACATCTTCAACATCGCCACGCTCAACGAATCCTACAGTGACGTGAAGAAGCGGCAGGAACTCGGACGCGGTCTCCGCATCTGCCGGAATCAAAACGGGCAGCGCATATACGATGTGGATGGCGTGAAGGAAGGCGAAGAGACGAACCTTCTCACGATTGTCCCGAACGAAACCTACGAGACGTTCGCGGCCCAGTACCAGGAACAAATCAAGGAAATCTACGGGACCACCGCCGCGGGCAGCATGCTGCGGAAGAATCAAAAAGGCCGGCCTGCGAAAAACAGACTCACTCGGACGAAGCACTTCGAGTCTGCCGCTTTCAACGCATTCTGGGAACGGCTTGCCCGCAAGACGGATTACACCGTCGCATTTGATGAGGAGAAGGTTGTCGAGCGCGCCATTGGGGCATTAAACAAAGTGGCCATCGCCGACTACGAAGCGGAAATTGTTCAAACGAGGATTCGCGCCATCGCCGCGGATTCTATCGCCAGTGAGGAAGTCGGACGTGTCTTCGAGAACCTCCGCGCGAGCTTTACCCCATTCGACCTCGTCGAAGAGTTGAGCGAAAACACCGCGCTCTCCTATCCTACGGTGCTGGAGATCGTGAGCGGGATCGAAAACTTCTCCGCCGTGACCAGGAACCCGCCTAAATTCCTCGCGACTGCTTGTGCGCTTATCCGAGAAATCGAGCTCGACGAAATGTTGCGCTCGCTCAGTTACCATCCCACAGGCGAGAGCATCCCGCTGACGGAGTTTCAGGAAATTATTGAAACCTTCCTCCCTGTCGAACCGACGCCACAGCGCGGCGTTTACGATGGCGTCGCTTACGGCAGTTCCATCGAGCGCTCCTTCACGAAGTCTGCCGAGCTGGATAACGAAGTCGTTTGCTTCCTCAAGCTTCCCAAGTGCTACCGCATCCCCACGCCCATCGGCCATTTTTACGAGCCGGACTTCGGCCTCGTCCTGAAGCGGCGCAACCTGCGCTCCGGCGATGAGCACGAATATTACTTCGTCATCGAAACGAAGAGCACCAGTAACCTCGAAGATCGGAAGGCGCTAACAGACGCCGAGCGCTGGAAAATTAAGTGCGCCATAAAGCACTTCGACGCTATCGAAATTGAAGCCAAACTCGATTACCGTCCATACATCGCACCGGTGAAGAATTATCAGACCGACTTCAAAGTAAAAGTTCCGCAGCCATGAGCGACCCCACTGAAAAGCTAGGCGATCTCCTGCCTCTCAGCCCCGACCACAATACGGAGCGGCTCGCCGCGCTGAAACAGCTCTTCCCCGACCTATTCACCAACGAAGGCGGGCTCAACGTCGATGAGCTGAAGAAAGTCGTCGACCCCAAGCTCGTCTCCGAGACGGAGCGCTACGACTTCCGCTGGTACGGCAAGACCGCATCCAAGCGCGAAGCCTTCACCCCGAGCCGCGCCGCGCTCGTCTGCGACAAGGCCCGCTCCGTGAACCCGGCCAAGGCCGGCGGCAATATGATCATCGAGGGCGAAAATCTCGAAGTCCTCAAGCTCCTCACCAGCTCCTATCGCGAGCGCGTAAAGTTCATTTACATCGATCCGCCCTACAATACGGGGAAGGACTTCGTCTATTCTGATCGCTTCGCCGAAGGGCAGCGGCCATACTGGGAACAGACCGGCGTAACCGAGGGCGGCGTGAAGGTGGACACCAACACCGACAGCGACGGCCGCTTTCATTCGAACTGGCTCTCGATGATTCATAGCCGTCTGCTGGTCGCGCGGTATTTACTGAGGCCGGACGGCCTTGTCTTCGTCAGCATCGACGACACTGAGGTGGTCAATCTCCGCCGTGTAATGGACGATGTCTTCGGTGAGGAATGCCGCCTCGCTCAGCTCGTCTGGAAGAACAAATACAACGCCGGCGCGCTAACCAAGGGCTTCTCAAGCGTTCACGAATACATCCTTTGTTATTCGCGTTCTGAAATTACCAACCTGACTCAGCCGCTTAATGACGAAGACATCGCTCAGTACAAAGGGCGCGATGCGAAGTTTGCCACGCGCGGCGGCTACGTCACGCAGCCGCTTGCAACGAGCAGTAAAGATCCTCGTCCGAATCTCATGTATCCGATCACAATTGGTGGGCGGGAGATTTTGCCCGACAAGCAATGGATCTGGGAGCGAACGAAGGTTGAGGCTGCGATTGCAAACGACGAGGTCGTCGTCAACGAAACGGACGGAAAGGTGAGCGTTCGCGTGAAGCAATATCTTAAGGACGAGAATGGGAATCTGCGCGAAAAGAAACCTCTCTCGCTGTTCGTCGGCCCGTTTAATCAAGAAGGCACAAAGGAAACCGACGAACTCCTCGGCGATGGAATCTTCACGTTTCCGAAACCTGTCGCGCTGATTAAACAGCTCCTCTCGCTGACGGTGAACGAAACAAAGGACACGGGAGGTATCCATCTCGACTTCTTCGGCGGCAGCGGCACGACGGCGCAAGCGGTGATGGAGCTGAACAAGGCCGACGGCGGGAACCGGCAATTTGTCCTCGTGCAGCTTCCGGAACTAACCGCCGCCGACTCACCCGCACATCAGGCCGGCTTCAAGAAGATCAGCGACATTACCATTAAGCGAAACCAGTTGGTAATCACGAAGATTCAAAAAGAAGCCGAAGCGCTGTTCCCGAATGACCCGCAGCGCCAGTTTGCCGACGGGCTCGGCTTCAAGGTCTTCAAGCTCGCCAAGTCGAACTTCCCGCGCGTGGAATTCGCGCCCGACCCGGACAAAACCGAGGCGGAGAACATCGAATTGCTCAAGCAATACATCCGCGAGAAGGAAGCCACCTTTCACATGCAGTGGGAGCGGGAGACGGTGCTGGACGAAGTGCTGCTCAAGAACGGCTTCATGCTCGACTACACGCTCACGCCCCGGCCCGAGTTCACGAAGAACGAAGTATTCCTCGCCAAAGACGCGCATAAGGAAAGCCTCATTTGCCTCGACGCCAGGATCGCGCCTGAGACGGTGGATCATTTCAAGAACCACACCGAACACTTCTTCATCTGCCTGGAGCTGGCGCTCGACACGACAAAGAAGTGGAACTTGAGACACCACCTCGGCGACAAGCTGAAAGCGTTCTAGCCAATGCCCATGAATAGTTGAGGCGGAATCTTGAATCTTCTCCAATGCCTTATCTCCATCATTCATGTGCCGCATTGAGAATCGCTGGGGATTCGCTCAACCCCGATGCAATCTCTCGGCTCCTCGGTTGCAGCCCGACGCTTGGCCATGTCAAAGGCCAGATTGAGCCATCGAAGGGAAAGCCCATAATCCGTGAGACCGGAGCTTGGCAGCTCGACGCGGCCGGCCAGCAACCCGGGAACCTTGATGCTCATGTCGCTGAATTGTTCGGACGAGTGAACAACGACTTGTCGGCATGGGCGAGGTTGTCCGGTGAGTACAGGATTCAGCTGTTTTGCGTGTACTTCATGGGCGAAGGGGGCGATTTTGTGCAGGCGTCGCCGGAGACGTTGAAGGTATTGGGAGACCGTCGTATCAAGCTCGGACTTCGTATCTACTCGCCCGCGGACGACGACAATTGATCGTCCAAGCGCCATGGCCAAATATTGGTGGCAATGCATGTCGTGTGGAGACAGGCCAGCTTGGTTGACGGTCTGCCACTCGCGGAGCATAGCCGCTTTCATCTGGGATGAGCTGGCGCCAAGTGGATGGGATCAGCGGCTTCTGCGCCGCCGGTGCAAGTGCAGACGCCACTCGCTGCGCATCACCTACCGGTTTAAGCGGGGCGATCCGGAGAGAATCAGTGTGAAACATATCGTCGGGCTTGGCCCGGAGGGTGATTATCTGCCGATGCTCTGGGAAACCTTTCGGCATTCGAATCCCCGCGTGCCATGGATTGATTTCAAGTACCAACGGGGCCGCAGCCCCTGGGGCCTCACCAAACGATTGGTTCTGGAGAAAACCCAACTTGCTCGCCTCCTGCGAGCCTACGAAGACGCCACGGGTCGGGCGATCATGCAGCGGCGTAAATCTACGTCGTGCGCGAAGAAGCGACGATTGGCTCCGTAACGATTCGCTTCGAGTGTCCCTTGCGCATCGCTGCCGAATGATTGGGTAGCGCACGCGTCTCGCGTGATGGCACCTGCGTCTCGGAGGTGCGAACTTTCGGTCGCGTCCTTTCGCCCCCGAAAAGGGATTAAGCGGAAGGTCGACCCCCTCGGAAAAGATTGTTTCGGCGAGACGCGTGCGCTACCCAGATATCTGTCTGCATTGCATTAGCTTCTTGCTCGCGCGCGCTCGGAGCGTCTCTTGCTCTCCGAATTCAAAAGCAGTAGCCTCTCACCATGACTGACAAGCAGGCGGTGATCGACGCGCTTCAAAGACTCCCGGAGGCAGCCTCTCTCGATGAGATCACCGAAGAGTTGCGCATCATGGCGGCCATTCGGCGCGGACGGACTGATATCGCCGCCGGTCGCAGCAAGTCCCACGAGGAAGCCGAGCGGCTATTCGAGTCGTGGGCGAACGCATGGCCTTCAAACTGATTTGGTCAGCGGCGGCTCTCGCCGACCTGCATGACATCTGCACTTACATTGCCCAACATCATGCGCAGGCGGCGCAACGGATGGGACGCGGCATTCTCGACCATGTTCGAATCCTCGCCACTTTCCCGTTTATCGGCCCGCCTTATCCCCGCGGTTCACGAGGGCCGCTGCGCGAGATCGTTTTCCGGAATTATCGCATCTTCTAAGACGTGTCCGAGGAATCGAGCAGCGTTGAGATCCTTCACGTGTGGCATGGCGCGCGGGACGAGCCGACATTTTGATGTTTTGTCTCGCTAGTTAAGACCGTATGCGGATCGCGAATCGTCTCTATGCCTTTATCGGCTGGGCGATAGTCGCCCTGGGCGGGTTACATATGCTCACTACCATCCGGCTGTCCGCATCTACGCCTGCTTTCCGCGTTTGGTTTTTCGGTGCAGGGCTGGCGATGGCTTTGGGCGGCGCCTTGAATCTCCTTCATCGCGCGTACGGTCGCTCTGCTCCTGGCCTGCGAGTCGTTTGTTGGATCGCGAATATTCTTCTGACGCTTTTGGGTGCTGTCGCCGGCGCGCTGACCGGCGCGAGTATCGCGGAGTACATTCTCATTATGAGCCTGCTCGGCGGGGCATTGATTCTCTCGTTAAATCGCTCCTCCCTAAACGCCCCGCAGGACTCCGCCGGAACCTAAAGCGCGCTGGCGCGAAGATGGCGCGATTTCACTCCCGCGCGGATTGCCCACCGGAAAACGCGTTTGACTATTCGACGGATGTTCGGGCATCCTCACCGACACGGAGCGATCAAGCTGATGCGTTATCCCCCTTATGTCCTTGCCACCGCTGTCGCGATGATCAGCGCATGTTCCCTCGCCTCTGCGTCGGGAGCAGTGCCGGTCCGGCCCGCGTCCGTCAGTTCTAACCTGCAGACCGCCGGCGTGTATACCACTTACAGCGTCCTGAAAGCACGGAAAGACGGCACCCCGGGCGATTCGCTGGAGCCTTGCAAGGTAAAGCGGGGGGAAGGAATCTGGATTGATGTCCTGGACATCGACAAGTGGTTGCAAGATCCGAAGGTCGCGGAGCGACTGCCGCAGGACCGCGCCACCAATCGCCTGGTGCCATTCATCAATGGCCATCCCCTGCAAGGCGTCTACCCGGACAAAAGCGAATTCTACGAATACCCCGATGCCGATGGCATGCATATCGGGCGAAGTTTTCACTTCGTCCTCACGCGAACGGCAAATTCCAAAGGCAGCTGGGACAAGCTGCTGAATCGGCCCGTCTTCGTGCGGCCGATGGAACTCTCGATTGGCTTTGAAAACGGTGAGCGGATGCCGACGTGGGTGGTGCCGAAAACGGACGAGGAATCACCTTTCCAGTTGGTCCTCATCCCGACGGGGCGGTTCGCTGCCGGGGTAGCGGTCATAATTGGATCGTTCGTGATCTTTCTCATGCTCGCCCGTACCACAGATATTATTCGCGACACGACGGTGGCGCTCCGTCCGGATGGGAAACGACCGTACAGCCTCGCCCGCGCCCAAATGGCGTTTTGGTTCTTTCTCGTCATTGGTTCGTTCTTCTTCCTCTGGATCATTACCGGCGACATGGACACGCTCACGGATTCGGTCCTGGCCCTGATCGGGATCAGCGCCGGCACCGCCTTGGGCTCCGCGTTCATTGATGCCGGGAAGAGGCCCAAACCGAGCCTGGTGGGCGAACAACCGATCGATTTCGGCCAGCCTCGCGAACAAGTCGCGGAGCAATACAAAGCGCGCATTGCCGAAGCGAAAAAGAGACTGGATGACTTGCAGGCCCAGAAACCGACGGCCGCAGACCCGGAAGCGAACCAGAGGCAACAGGAAGCGCTCCGGGAAGACATTGAGGCGTTAGGTTGGAGCGCCGACTACTTTCGCTGGCCGCCCTGGAAGGGAGTGATGCACGACCTGCTCAGTGAAGGCGGGTTGATCAGTTTCCATCGCTTCCAGATCTTCGTCTGGACGCTGGTCCTCGGGATCATTTTCATCGTCAGCGTGTATAGTGAGCTCGCGATGCCGCAATTCAGCGCCGCCTTGCTCGGCTTGCTGGGAATCAGCGCCGGAACCTACGTTGGCTTCAAGCTTCCTGAAGCGCGGAAGTAGCGGACGCCGTTCGCTTCGTTAGGCCGTTGCTGACCAGACCGCGCATGAACCCGAGCACTCCTGAGCCGCTCTGGCGGGAAGTGGTTGGCGATACGGAGCCATGGCGCCGTGGCCGTCTATTTCTCATTATCCTGGGCGCGCTCACCTTCGTTTTCCAGTGCCTTTCGTTGTGGGCTCTCATTATGAGGGGCGACATCGAGAGGGTGCTGCAGTTCAGCATTGTCAGTCTTGTCTCATGGTTTTGCTTTTATTTTATTTGGATCGGAGTGCATTGGGTTCGCTGGTTGATCGGCGGATGGAATGCGCTGGCCGGATTCGCATTGATCATCTGGGCGTTTCGAGACGGAGCCGCTTTCCCAGTCGTGCTTGGCCTCTATCACCTGGGCATGGGCGCGTACCTTGGGCTGGCGCCGGCCGTTTATTTCTTCGCGAAACGGCAGCGTGAATCGGTTCGCTGGTCGGAATCGCTCGTCATCGCGGCCGTCTTCCTGCTTCTTCTCGGAAGCCTCACCGCGGGAGTGCTCGGCCTGTTGGGTCACAAGGCCAGCCTCGAAGAGGAAGCGCGCAAATTCGCCGACACCGCTTTCAGAAGGATTTTTGCCGAGCACGACACGTATTTCCTGATCGAGCATGCGAGCGAGCGATTGTTGGCCGACGCGGGCGGCCGGGGGCCGCTGACGAAATTTCTACAGGACGCCACAATCCGCGCCGGGGACGTGCATACTATCGAACCCGCGGTGGGCGGGCTCCGCTTCTGGTACATCTTCCCCTCGCACATAGGCATTGAAGGACCGATGACGGCAAGGGGCGTCGGAGACCGCACTCGTATCCAGATGCAGATGATAATTGGTGAAGCCCGGGGCATCTGGCAGATCCATGCGATCCGCTGGTATCCGGATTTAACTTCCGCGCCAACAGCGCCACCGTAACGCCCGTGCCGCCCGTTGCGGCAGCCTCCCTCCCCGCTTATGAGTCTGTCCCATGAGCGCCAAGGAACCACCATTCGCACGCCGCGCGCTCGCGCTGCTGCGCCAGGGGCCTTTTCGTGTTTACATCATCGGCTCCGCCATCTCGGACACTGGCACCTGGATGCAAGTGATGGCGCAGGGCTGGGTGCTAAGCTCGCTCACCGACAGGGCGCTCGTCCTCGGGCTTGTCAGTTTTGCGGCCGGCATCCCGACGCTCGCCTTGACCATGATCGGCGGATCGGCCGCCGATCGTTACGACAAACGCATGATCCTGATCGCCACCCAGTTGGTCCAGATCGTGACGGCGGTGACGTTGGGCCTCCTGGTCTGGACGGGCGTGATTCAGATATGGCACGTCGTCGTGCTCGCCGCGATTCTCGGTGTGTGCATCGCGTTCGAGATGCCCGCGATCAACGCGCTCGTTCCGGAATTGGTCGAAAAGGAGGATATTCCGGCCGCCATCGCGCTGGACCGTTCGGTCTTTCACGGATCGCGTTTGGTCGGGCCCTCGCTCGCTGGTTTGTTCGTGGCGTGGTGGGGCGCCGCCTCGGCCTTTTTCTGTAACGCGGTCTCCTTTGTCGCTCTGATT
>DASQLH010000370.1:0-2136 GCA_035630155.1 Chthoniobacterales bacterium | reverse complement strand
GCCTGACGGCCCCACAGGCAAGATGCCTGTGCTGCGTCACTTCTTCACCGGATCGACCTTCGGCGCGGACTCCTGCGCGTAAACCATCACGCCTTTCAACGCATCGATCGCGCGCAACATCTGGGGATCCTTGGTCTTGATCATGTTCTTCTCTTCTTCCGGCTTGATGTGATCGGCGCTGCGCATGGCGAAGAGGGCGCGCTCCTGTTCCTGGGTCATCGGCACGCGGATGTTCGGCACGACGCCGTTCGCGTGGATGACCTGCTTGCTCGGCGTGTAATACTTCGCCGTCGTGAAACGCAACGCCGAGCCATCCGGCAACTGCACGACATTCTGCACGGAACCTTTTCCGAACGTCGTCTCGCCTACGAGCACGGCCCGCTTCAAATCCTTCATCGCGCCGGCCACGATCTCCGCGCCGCTCGCGCTTCCTTCATTGACGAGGACCGCCAGCGGAAAACGCGGCCGCTCCTTCGTGCTGGGCGCGGTGGAATAATCCTGCTGCTGCGAAGCCACCCTCCCCTGGGTCGAAACCACTTTCGTATTAGGCGGCAGGAACTGCGCGCAAACGTCCACCGCCACATTCAGGAGGCCGCCCGGGTTGTTCCGCAGGTCGAGCACCAGCGCCTGCATGCCCTGTTTTTGCAACTCGTCGAGCGCTTTCGAGAGCTCTTCCGCGGTCGGCTCGTTGAATTGGATCAGGCGCACATAACCGATCTTGAAGGGGCCGGTCAGCTCGGAGTCGAGGATCTTCACGGCCTTGACGCTGTGCACCTTTATCTCGGTCCGTTCGAGGGCGAAATCCTTGATCTCCTTCGTCGCCGGCCGCAAAATCGTCAGCGTCACTTTTTGCCCGGTGGTTCCGCGGAGAAAATTGACCGCGTCCTGCAAATCCATTTTCTCGGTCGAATTGCCGTTGATCCGCAAAATCTGATCGCCGGAGAGGATGCCGGCCTTCGCGGCGGGCGTGTCCTCCATCGGCGTGATCACAGTGAGCAACCCGCCTTTCACCGCGACTTCGATCCCGAGGCCGTTGAACCGGCTCCGCGTATCGTCCTGCATGTCCTTGAAGTCGTTCGGGTCCATGAACTGGCTGTGCGGATCGAGCGAGGCAAGCATGCCTTTCATCGCTGCGTAAATCAGGTCGTGGTAGCTGGTCTTGCTGCCATCCACGTAATCCTGCCGGAGGAGCTGGAGCGCTTTGGCGAAGACGGCGATCTGGGCGTAGCCGCTGTCGTCCTCGGCGGGGGCGGCGTGGACCGTGTAGAAACGGACCCCGAGGAGAACGTTGAAAATGATGAGACAGGCGAAGGTGCTGAGTAAGAGGCGGCGCTTCATGAGAAATCCCGTTCCGGGCGGGACGATGATCGCTCATGCGGAAATTTTTGGCAACGCGCAAAGCGTCGTCTAAGGTTGCCGCCGCAGGGACCCGGCTGCGTCTGCCATGAGATTACGCTCCTTCATCTTCGCGCTGGCCCTTTACCTGCCGCTTTGGAGCGTCTCCGCCGCGCCGTCCCCTTCTCCCACGGTGGTCAAGTCTCCGCCCGCCGCGCCGCTGAAACCGACAGGGCCCGTCAAGCCGTTGTCGAAAGCTTCCCCCACACCCCCGGCGACACCAGTCGCAACCGCGCCACCCAGACGAAGATCTTCCACGCCGCCCTCATCCGACGCCTCGGCCTCGCCGTCGCCTTCTGGCTCCCCTTCGCCGAAATCATCGCCATCTCCGACCGCCGCGCTCAAACCTGACGCCGAGCTCGACCTCGTCGCCGAGGAATACATTCGCGGTTATCTCGCGGCCCGACCCCTGGAGGCGACCGCGCTCGGATTTCACGAATACGATGGGCGCATCAATGAGTTCACCCGCCTTTCGATTGACGCCGAGCTCGCCCGCCTCACCCGCTTCGACGATCGGCTGAAGAAATTCGATCTGGCCAAGCTCGGCGCGCGCGCGGGAATCGATCTGCGCCTCTTGCAGGCCGCGATCAGGAAAGAGCTCTTCCTGATGCAGGACATGGCGATGTACGAAAAGAACCCGATGAGTTATGCGCGCGCGCTCGACGTCGGCGTTTTCATCAAGCGCAAGTACGCTCCGATCGAGGACCGGGTCCGGAGCATTGTGGTGGTCGAGAACCAGGC
>DASQLH010000369.1:0-4690 GCA_035630155.1 Chthoniobacterales bacterium | reverse complement strand
CAAGCCGTTCGTTTACACGGTCGCGTTCATGCACGGATTTCTGCCCGGGGCGGCGGTCAGCGACGGCCCGATCGAGCCGGGCGAAATCCAGGGCGCCGGGAATTGGGCCCCGGGGAACTCGGATGGCACGTATGGCGGCATTCAGCCGATCTCCTACGGGCTCATTCACTCGCGGAACACAATGAGCGTCCGAGTGGGCGAACTCGCGGGAATGGATGACGTCCAGAAGATCGCGACCACGCTGGGGCTCGGCGAAAATATTCCGCGCGGCCCGGCGACTTATATCGGTTCGTTTGAAACCAATTTGAAGGACCTCACCGCCGCCTACACGGTTTTTCCGAACGCCGGCGTCCGGAAGCAGGCTTACATCATTGAACGGATCGACGATGCGGATCACAACCCGATCTACCGGGCCGCGCATGTCACCGTGCCTGTGGTTGATCCTGGCTCGGCCTGGATGACGTCGCAGTTGATGGAGGAAGTGCTGAAGAGTGGAACCGCGGCCAGCGCGAAGTCGTTAGGCTGGAAGGCGCCGGCCGCGGGAAAAACCGGGACAACGAATGATTACAAGGATGCCTGGTTTGTCGGTTACACGAGCGCGCTGACCTGCGGCGTCTGGGTCGGCTTCGATCAACCGCAGACGATCATGTCGCGCGGTTACGGCTCGGCGCTCGCCCTGCCGATCTGGACCCAGGTCATGAACAAGGCGGCGCAGCGTTATCCCGCGCGACCTTTCGAGCCCACCATGCCGCTCGTCCGCGCGGCCGTGTGTTCGATCTCCAATCATCTTGCCACGACCGGGTGCAACGAGGCGGGCACGAGTTACGAAATCACCCTGCCGGACAGCAGGGTCCCGGCGGTCGCCTGCGAAGTTCATGGCGGGACACAGACGCAATTCGCCCAGAAACTCCAGGATTTGGAACAAAAAGCTGCCCGGCTGCCCAATCGGCTCTTTCAATCGTTCCGGAAATTTTTCGGCGGAAAATGAGCGCCGTTACGCTTTTCCGAATCGCGGCCGGGCTCTGTTTTGTGGCGGTTGCTCTGGGCGCTTTCGGAGCCCACGCGCTGAAGGCGACGTTGCAAACCAGCGGCATGCTCGATGCCTGGAACAAGGCCGTGCTGTATCATTTTCTCCACGCGATCGCGCTCATGGCGCTCGCTTTGCATGGGGCCGGGAATCGCGCCGCCTGGTTTCTCCTGCTCGCCGGGGTCCTGCTTTTCAGCGGAAGTCTTTACGCGATGGCGCTCACGAATATTCGCGGGCTCGGCGCGATCACCCCGCTCGGCGGCCTTTGTTTTCTCGCCGGCTGGGCCTGGCTGGTTATCTCGCCGCGGATGTAGCCACGGCCCTGTGGGCCGTTCGAATTACGCTGCTGAGGAGACGGCCCACAGGGCCGTGGCTACAAAATGACGATGCTTGTCGCCATCGGCGCAAGGCTGATATTCTACCTCTGCCGTGTTTAACGATTTGCTCGTAACGCAGAGGGCCGCCGTCACCGTTGCCATCTTCATCGGGACTTTTTTCGGCGCACTGACCATAGGCCGCTTGCTCAAGCGCAAGGCCGGCGTGCGCCTTGGCCTCCTCTTCCAGCTCTTCTGCCTGACGCTGGCGTTTTACGCGGCCCTCTCGTTCTACGGCGTGACGGCGACCTGGCGAAATCACGCGGGCGCCGTCGCGTTCCTGCTCAGCACGGCTTTTATCGTGGCCCTGCTCGATCGCTACCTCTGGGAGGGCTATTTCGAAAAAACGCGGCGCACCACGATCCCGCAATTTCTCCGGCAGGTCATCGCGCTTTTCATTTATCTCATCGCGCTCCTGCTCGTTTTAAGCATCGGCTACAACGCGCAAAGCGAATTGAAAGGTTTGCTCGCCGGCTCCGGCATTGCCGCGATCATCATCGGCTTCGCAACGCAGGACCTCTTCGGCGGGATCATCTCCGGCATCGCCCTGCAAATCAGCAAGCCCTACAAGGTCGGCGACTGGCTCCATATCGAGGAGCGGTTCGCGGAGGTGATGGAGATCAACTGGCGCTCGACCAGGCTGCGGACCAACGACGGCATTTACCTCGACGTCCCGAATTACCGGATCGCGCGCGGCACCATCACCAACCTCCATTATCCGACGCAGGTGCACGCCATGCGCCTGCGCGTAGGCGCGGACTACGACGTCCCGCCGAACCGCGTCAAGGACGCGCTCTATCGCGCGGCCTCCAACGCGGAGGGCGTTTTGCCCGATCCGCCGACGAAGGTCTTCGTCATGGACTTTGCGGAGTCCGCCGTGATTTACGAAATCAAGTTCTCAATGGGAAATCACCGGGCCTACAACGACATCTGCGACGCGATCCGCACCAACATCTGGTACGAATTCAGACGCCAACAGATCGCCATCCCCTTCCCGATCCGCACCCTCCATTTGCAGCGCGGCGGAAAACGGACCGGTGATTCGCGCGCCGATGCCCGGGCGATTTTGCGGAGCGAGCCGGTCTTCAATTCAATGGATGACGAGCATCTCGAGGCCGTGCTGCAAAACTCGCAGATCCATCGCTACGGCCGGGGCGAACGCGTGATCCAGGAGGGCGATGAGGGCGACTCGATGTTCATCATGCTGCGCGGCACCGCGGCGGTCTCGATAGCGAAAAACGGCGCCGGCGTTCGGGTCGGCGTGATGCGGGCTGGAGATTGTTTTGGCGAAATCTCAATGCTGACCGGGGAGCCGCGCTCCGCCACAGTCCGGGCGGAGAGCGATTGCGAAGTGCTCGAAATAAGCAAATCGGTCATGGGCGAGGTGCTGCGGGATTCGCCCAAATGCCTGCACGGATTGAGCGAGCTTCTGGCGAAGCGAAAGCTCGAGGGGGAAGGCATCGTCAAAGACGCGACCCAGCCCCACGACCATGAGAAAAAAGAGTCGGAATTTCGCGCCTCTTTCCTGCACAGGTTGCGCACAGTTTTCGAGCTGTAGGGCGCCCGTGCTTATTTCGCTGCTGTAGCCGCCCCGCTATGTCGGGGCGTAAGCGCAAAGAGACGGCGACATAGCGCGACAGCTTAGCCAAGGGGATTTTACCCGTTGCCAGCGAGGGAAACCTAACTAAAGTCCACCACTTCAACGGAGCCGTTATGACCTTTCTCGCCCTCACTTTTCTCGAATCTGGTGTCCCACTTTCCATGGTGTGCGCCGTCCTGGGGCTGGTCTTCGCCTTTTTCCTCATCAAAGCGGTCATCAAACTTTCGCCCGGCAATGAAAGAATGCGCCAGATCGCCGGCGCGGTTGAGGAAGGCGCCAAAGCTTACCTGAAACGCCAGGTGGTGACGATCAGCGCCATCGCCGGTGTCATCTTCATTCTGCTCTGGATCTTTCGAGACCGATATACGGCGTTCGGTTTCCTGATCGGCGCGTTTTGTTCGCTCGCGGCTGGTTACATTGGGATGCGCATCGCGGTGCTGGCCAATACCCGGACTGCGCAGGCCGCCAGCGAATCCCGCCCAGCCGCCATGCGAGTGGCGTTTAACGGCGGTGCCGTGACCGGCCTCCTCGTCGTCGGCCTGGCGCTTTTGTCGGTCGGCATTTTTTACACGCTGGTGAATAACTGGGTCGGGCACGACATGGCGGTGAAGAGCCTGGTGGGCCTCGCGCTGGGATCGAGTTTGATCAGCGTGTTCGCGCGACTGGGCGGCGGCATTTATACCAAGGCCGCCGACGTGGGCGCCGACCTGGTGGGCAAAATCGAGAGCAACCTCGAGGAAGACGACCCGCGGAATCCGGCCACGATTGCGGACAACGTGGGCGACAACGTCGGCGATTGCGCCGGCATGGCCGCGGACGTTTTCGAGACTTACGCGGTGAGTTTGATCGGCGCAATCCTGGTGGGCGCGCTCACCCTCGGCACTTATCCGGCGGCGATCATTTATCCCTTCGTGCTGGGCGGCATCTCGGTGCTCGGCGCGATCCTCGGAATTTTGTTTGTGAACTTCAGCGGCGGAAAGCCGGCGACCGTTTTAATGGGAGCGGTCGGGGCCAGCGGACTTGTCTCGGCCATCCTGTTCTGGCCCGCGACGCACATGCTCTTTCCGGAATCGGTCACGATTGGCGGAGTCGCCCGTTCGGCGAACGATCTCTACTTCGCGTCGCTCGTCGGGCTGCTCATGACCGCCGTCGTCGTGGTCATCACGAATTACTACACTTCAACCGCCTACGCGCCGGTGCGCAAGATCGCGAAAGCCTCTGAAACGGGCCACGCCACGAACATCATCGCCGGGCTTGCCATTGGTCAGCACGCGACCGCGCTGCCGGTCGGGTTCATCGGCATCGCCATTCTGCTCAGTTTCCATTTCGCCGGTCTTTACGGCATCGCCATCGCGGTCATGAGCATGCTCTCGATGGCCGGAATCATTATCTCGCTCGACGCCTTCGGCCCGATTACCGACAACGCGGGCGGCATCGCTGTCATGAGCAATTTGCCGAAGGAAGTTCGGGGCATCACCGACGAGCTCGACGCGGTCGGCAACACCATGAAGGCGGTCACGAAAGGTTATGCTATCGCCTCAGCCGGCTTGGCGGCGCTGGTCCTTTTCGGTTCCTACGTCGAGGAGTTGCGCGCGCATTTCATCGCGGCCGGCCGCGACTACTCATTCGAATTTTCGTTGAACGACCCGAAGGTCATCATCGGTCTCTTCATCGGCGGATTGCTGCCGT
>DASQLH010000368.1:0-3651 GCA_035630155.1 Chthoniobacterales bacterium | reverse complement strand
CCTCGATCAGGCCGCTTTGAAAGCGTTTCGGAAATCGCGGTTTAAGCCTCGAACAGTGCGGCATGTTCGGACACCGATCACCTTCCGCATCAAGGACAGAAAGCTTTAGGGCACGACGCAATTCTCTAATTTGGGTCTCATCAGGCGCTCACGCATGCATCTCGTCCGTCCCGGTCCCGAACACCTTGCGAGTTACGTCGCCGCGCTGGAGCGCGGGTGGTCTTACGATAACGAGCGCGGTGTCGAGGTCGCCCGCGAAGAGCTCTCCCGCATTCAGGCCGATGCAGCGGCGTTTCTCGCCAGCATGGAGGACCGCGAAGCCCAGGGTCCTCCGGTCACTCTCCCAGACGGTTCGACGGCCAGGCGCCTCCCGGGTTTCAGGCGCTGGCTCTGGGACGGCGAGTTCTGCGGAAGCATCGGCTTGCGGTGGCAGCCAGGGACTACGGCGCTTCCGCCCCATTGTCTGGGGCATATCGGCTACGCGGTCGTGCCGTGGAAGCAGCGCCTCGGGTATGCGAAGTCAGCGCTACGCCTCATCCTTCCCGAGGCCAGGGCAGTCGGCCTTCCGTTCGTGGAGATCACCACTGATCCGGACAATATCGCGTCACGGAGAGTCATCGAAGCGAATGGAGGCATCCTGGTCGAGCGCTTCATCAAGCCGCAGCAGTTCGGCGGCAAGCCGGGCCTGCGCTTTCGCATCACGTTGACATGACGGCGCCGTCCTTACGGTGGTCCGGGGCGAGCCACCGGAAAGATCCAGCAGTGGGAATCAACCTGCCTGGGAGGCAGCAGCCGGTTCGCGAAAAGCTGGCAGGTTTCTTTCGTGAACACGGGACTGGCAAACGGTTCCCAGCTCGATGGATCGGGAGAAGGAGCTTCAATAGACGGCTCGGTGAAAAAGACGACCACGGCGAAGGTTCGATCGAGAGACATTAAAAGCTCCGCTTCTTCGCGTGGCCGGACAAAACCGGGCATGAACCAGGCATGCCGGGTGGCAGGAGGAAAACCGAGGAAATGGTGCAAACCAGAGCCGAGGGGATATCCCAGAATGGCCGGCCGGGCCGGGCCCCCACTCGCATCTTCTCGGGCGATGTTCTCCAACATGCCTTGCAACCTGGCGATGCGTTCGGCCGTTTCGCGCGACAGCCAGAGACGGTCTGCCGCAAGTTGCACCTCCTGGAATGAATCGACGTGAGGCGGGTAAACCACGTTCTTGAGGGAGAGGAGAAAGGCGGGAAAACAGGCCGCACAAAAAGCCACCCTCATAAGGACGTTCATCTCGCGCAGAAACAAGAGAGGGGGCAACAAAAGGAGCCAAACGTAGGGAGCCGCCACCCACATGTGCGGAAGGTAAATCAGCAACGCGAGACCAAGGAAAATCGCCAGGAAAAGGGCGGGCCCCAAACGGAGGGACCACGCCTGCTCCCGCGGGACATCCTTGCGGCCCAGGAAAATGCGAGCTGCCAGCCAGGCATTCGCCAGGCAGGCAGCGACGATCGGCAGTTGCGTTCCAAGGAAGTAATTGAGGTTAAACCAATGAAACAGCGAGACTGTCCGGTCGCGATACGCACGATAGTTCTCGACCATCCATGATGGCCAAAGCACTTCGCTCGCGAGCGGCCCGGAAAGCGAAGCGAGGGCGAGCGCAATTAAGATCCCTTCGACGGCCAGAAAACCCGCGAGCGTAACCAGGCTTATCCTGACCCAGCGGAGCCACTCCTGCTTTGGGGCCCTGGTCAGGCTCAGAACCAACAGGTCTGCCGCAATCAAACTCGCGCCGGCGACAAAGGCTCCGCCGAATTTGATCCATTGCATCGTCCCCAGCCACAAACCGAGGCACAGCGCCACGCGAAAGGTCCGGCTGGCCGGCGGTTTCCAAGCCACCGCGATGGCCAGCAGGCAAATTCGTTCCAGCTCCACATAGACACTGGCCAGAAGGCCTCCCGCCATTCCACCCGGCACCAAAAAATAGGGAAAAATAACTACGACCCCGAGAGCCGCAGCTTGCCAGGGCGACCCGCTCCGCCGCAGTAACGCCCACACCTGGATCACGCTGATGCAGGTCAGGAATTGGGCGAGATGCCAATAGGCGAGGATGGAGTTGCCAAAAAGCTTCGCCCACCCGGCGTGCAGATAGGCAGTCAACGCGCCGTACTGATAGAAGACGTCGCGAAAAAGCAGTTTGCCGGCTACGAGCTGGTCGGCCGTGAAAAGAGCGTAGCTGCGATCATGGCCAAGGAAGCTCTCGCCGCTCAGGGGCCGGGGATCGAGGAAAGGCGCGGAGCTCCAAAGGAGGGCGACGAGAAAGAAAATTCCACCGGCCTGCCAAACCGGCATTCGGGAGTCTCCGGTGGGGAGCATGGCAAATCATTAGAGGCAGCGCAGTGCATTGTCGATGACTCCCGTGACGGAAATATCCCTCGTGAAACCGGCTGTTTTTCGAGGGGGCAAAAAGAATCATAAAAAAAAGCTTGCGCGTGAGATGGTGTTATAGTCAACTACATCACCAGATGAAGCCAAACACTCAACCGGAGACATTCCTCGGACTTCCCGCCCAAGGGTAATCAGAATGAATGAGTGGACCGACGGGCAACCGATTTACCGCCAGCTGCGCGACCGGGGGGTCCATATGATCCTCGACGGCGTGCTCAAGGAAGGCGATCCGCTCCCTTCGGTCCGAACGGTTGCGGCCGAATATCGGGTAAACCCGCTCACCGTCCTGAAAGCCTACCAGCAATTGGTCGATGAAGACCTGGTCGAGAAAAAGCGGGGGCTCGGGATGTTCGTCAAAACCGGCGCGCGAGACTTGTTGCTCAAGGGCGAACGCCAGAAATTTCTTTCCGAGCAATGGCCGGGCATCGCCAAAACCATCGAGCGGCTCGGCTTGACCCCGAAAGAACTGATGGAGGCCGCCGCCACCGCGCCGTCGCCATCGACCCTACAAAAGGAGGAGCAGTAATCATGGCCTGTATCGAAGCACGCGGTCTCCGCAAGGCGTACGGCACGACGGTCGCGCTGGACGGTATTAATTTGCGGGTCGAAGAGGGCCGCATCCTCGGCCTCATCGGTCCGAACGGCGCCGGCAAGAGCACCGCGCTCAACGCGATTCTCGGCATCACCCCCTTCGAGGGACAACTCCGCGTGCTCGGCCGCGATCCCTGGGCTGAGCGCGATCTGCTCATGCGCGATGTTTGCTTCATCGCCGACGTCGCGGTGCTGCCGCGCTGGATGCGGGTTTCGCAGGCGCTCGACTACGTGGCGGGCGTGCATCCGCGCTTCGACCGTGCGAAAGCGGAAGGCTTTCTGTCCCGGACGGAAATCAAACGGACAAGCAAGGTGCGGCAATTGTCGAAAGGCATGGTGGCCCAACTCCACCTCGCGCTGGTCATGGCGATCGACGCGCGATTGCTGGTGCTGGACGAGCCCACCCTCGGCCTCGACATCCTCTATCGGAAGCAGTTCTACGACACGCTGCTGAACGACTATTTCGATCGGAGCCGTACCATCGTCGTGACGACGCACCAGGTGGAAGAGATCCAGAACGTGCTCACCGATCTCATGTTCATCAACCATGGGCGCATCATGCTCGAGTGCAGCATGGAGGAGTTCGAAGCGCGCTATGTGGAAGTGATGGTAAACCCCGATCGCTTC
>DASQLH010000367.1:0-7207 GCA_035630155.1 Chthoniobacterales bacterium | reverse complement strand
CGCCCGATAGATTTCTTCAATCTCGAAGTCGGTCACGGCGATGCAACCCGCCGTCCAATCGCTTTGCCGATGAAAGGCTCCGATCCAGCCATCTCCGTTTCGGAGCCCATGAATCATAATGTCGCTTCCGGCGGAACGATTGTGCGGCGCCTCTCGGTCGATATCTCTTTGTTCCGGATAAGAGATGTGCAACGCGAGATGGTAGTCGCTGTCCGGTTTGTGAAAATCGACCGTATAAAGGCCTTCCGGCGTCCGTTGGTCGCCTTCAAATTCCTTGGCGCCGATCGGCTGGCGCCCGAGCGAGATTCGATATGTTTTGAGTGTGGTCTCACCGCGCAAAAGAGTCAGCCGGCGCTCCGATTTTTCCACGAGAATGCGGTCGGCCACGGCATCCTGGGGCAGGGGATTGAGGTTGAGATGCGCCGCGACGACTGCGCCGACAATTGCGAGGCCAAGCATGAGCGGAAGAACCAGAAGCAATTTCAGCAGGGCCCTGAGCGTGTCACATCAGCCCAGGCGGTCTGCGCGCCCGCGGCTCCCGGTCCTTCGTCGTCGCTGTGCTGGGCGAAGTGACGAACGGCCCGCCTTCCAGCGGCGCACTCTCTGTGAAGGCGACATCCGGCATCACGCTCGGCAAACCCTCCAACGGGAATTCTTTGCGAAGCGGGAAGTAAGGATAGCCGTCCCACATCAGGATCCGTCGCAGATCCGGGTGGTTCGTGAAGCGGATTCCCATCATGTCGAAAATCTCCCGCTCATGCCAGTTGGCCGTCGGCCAAATATCCGACACGGTCGGGACCTCGCCTTCATCCTCGGAAACTCGCAGCTTCAGCCGCAGATGAATCGCGAGCGTCATCGAGTAAAGTTCGTAAACAATCTCGAAACGCGGTTCCTCCCCGAAATTATCGACGCTCGAAATGTCGATGAGATAATCGAACGAGAGCTCGTCCTTGCAGAATTTTGCGACTTCGCGGAGATCGGCGGGAAGAATGACGAAAGTCGATTCGCCGCGAAATTCGATCTTCTCCTGGAGCTTTCCGCCCAGGAGTCTTCCCAGCGACGCCAGAAGGTCCGGCCCGGTCATGCCATCACGCCTTCAAACTTATCCATGAGCCGGCGTTTCTGTTCACGGAACGAGCTCTCGCCGGAAATTTTTTCCTGCAACTTCATCAGACCTTCGAGCAACGCTTCCGGACGGGGAGGGCAGCCGGAAACGTAAACGTCGACGGGCAGCAGTTGGTCGATCCCCTGGAGCACCGCATAGGAGCGATACATGCCGCCGGTCGATGCGCAGGCACCCATGGCGATGACCCATTTGGGCTCCGGCATCTGTTCGTAAATTCTCTTCACGGCCAGGGCCATTTTGTAAGTGACAGTGCCGGCCACGATCATGACGTCACATTGACGCGGCGAAAACCGCATCACTTCCGCTCCGAAACGGGAGATATCGAAGCGCGCCGCCGCGGTCGCCATCAGCTCGATCGCGCAACAGGCGAGACCCATCGGCATTGGCCAGAGGGAATTCTTGCGCATCCAGTTCATGGCCGCGTCGAGCCGCGTGAAAATGACGTTGCCTTCGATCTTGGAATCGTAGGCTGCGGGCCGGACTTCGCGCATGGCGAAACACTAGAGTCGCCCCAAGGCGTCGCAAGCAGAATCCGAGAAGTCGACCTTGGCCGTTAACCGGCCGCCTGCATCGGATAATCAGCCACCAAATTAACGTGGCTCGAAGCGATAACTTCGTGGACGATTTTCCCGAGCTCGGCCGCTTCGTATGGCTTCGCGATCACGCCGCGGAACCCGAAATCCTGATAGCGGCTCATCGTTGCATCCATCGCGTATCCGCTGGAGACGATCGCGTTCACGGTCGGATCGATCTCGATCAATTTCTTGAGCGCTTCCTTGCCGCCCATCCCTCCGGGCAGCGTAAGATCGAGGATCACCGCGTCGAAGCGTTCGCCCTCTTCGAGCTTTTGGCGATAGAGCTCCACGCCTTCGAGCGCGCTCTCCGCCTGGCTCACCTGGTAGCCGAGCCGCTCGAGCGTGAATTCCACCAGCGCGCGGATCGCTTCCTCATCGTCCACGATCAAAATGCGCCCGGTACCAGAAATGACCTGGTTGAGCTGACGCGGCGGCTCGACCGGCAGCTCATGATGCCGAAGCGCCGGGAGATAAAGAGTGAAGGTCGATCCATAATGGACCTTCGAATCGACGCAGATAAGCCCGTTGTGGTTCTTGATGATCGAGTAGGTGGTGGCGAGGCCGAGACCGTTGCCCTTGGGCTTGGTGGTGAAATAAGGATCGAAAATTCGTTTCAGGCAATCTTCCGGAATGCCGGTGCCTTCATCCCGGATGGCGATGCGGATATAATCGCCGGGAAGTAGATCGGTGATGGCGGGCGTCGTATCGGAATCGTAACTGAAATTATCGCAGCTGACTCTAAGCGTTCCGCCATTCGGCATGGCTTGATCTGCATTCACCACGAGGTTCGCGATCACCTGGCTGATTTGTCCAGGATCGATTTCCGCCGGCCAGAGATCGGCGCCAAAGAGGAATTCACTTCGGCTATGCGTGCCGCGTAGCGAAAAGCTCACCGTGTCCTGAATCAGTTTTCCGATGGACGCGGTCTTCTTAATCGGCGCGCCGCCGCGAGCAAAGGTGAGGAGCTGCTGGGCGAGATCGCGCGCCCGCATGGAAGCATTTTTCGCATCGTTCAAGCGCGTGCCCATTTCGTCGTCCGGCGGCAGGAGCAGCGACGCGAGCGAAATGTTGCCGATAATGGCCGTGAGCAGGTTGTTGAAGTCGTGCGCAATCCCGCCGGCGAGCAAGCCGAGCTGTTCCAGGGTCTCGGCTTTGCGTCGCTCGGCTTCGTTGCGCTGACGTTCGGTAATGTCGCGGAAAACTAAGACAACGCCGGCCACTTCGTTCTTGCTGTCGCGAATGGGGGAGGCGACCTGCTCGATGACATGCTCCCGGCCATGGCGCGAACGCAGGGTGGCGTTCTCCGGCATGCTCAGGAGGATCGATTGCGCCTCGTTGCGCGAGCCCGTCTTTTGCGCCCGGGCCTGCGCCGCCAGGTCGATGGCGATGTTGTAAACGGATTTGAGAGATTGCCCGATGGCTTCCTTCGAGGTCCAACCGGTGAGATTTTCCCCGGCGTTGTTGATCATGATGATCTTGCCTTGGACGTCGGTAGTGATGACACCGTCTTCGATCGAGCGCAGGGTGACGGCAAGGCTTTCCTTGTCTGCCGCGATTTCCTGTTCGAAGCGCCGGCGCTCAGTCACGTCCCGCACCATCGCAACGAAAAGCTTCTGCTTATCGACCACCATTTCGCTCAACGAAATTTCGATCGGGAAAGTGGCGTGCCGGCGCGTGCGGCCGACCGCCATGGTCGTGCTGCCGGTTCGCTTGGCCAGATCATCCCACGCGCAGGCGACCGGATCCGGTTCGTTGCCGTACGATTTCGGCACGAGCTTGGTGAACTTGTGCCCGACCATTTCGTTGTTGATGCAGCCGAACATTTTTTCCGCAGACGGGTTCATCGAACAAATGATGCCCTGCTCGTCGACCGTGATCATGCCGTCGAGAATATTCTCGATGATGGAGCGAATACGCGTCTCGATGCCTTCGAGCTTGGCCAGCTGGCGTCGCACCAGGACGAAACTGTAGCTGTTCGAGACAATCAGGAGCCCGACCGCAAAAACGCACAGGAGCGCCAGCCCTGTTGTCTTGATGATCCGGTCTCGCGTGGCCGTGTTGGAACGCGACTCGTAAAGGCTGACTTCGTCCGTCTGAAATTTTTTGATCATCTCACGAATGTCCGTCATCAGGCCTTCGCCGTTATTTTTCGCGACCAGAGCTACCGCATCCTTTCCGGTTCGCTTGGCTTCCATCTCGGGGGCGGCGGCATCCACAGCCCAGCGTTCGACTCCTTTTCTGATCTGGCTAAGCGCAGTCGACTGCTCGGGGGAGTTGGCAACGAGAATGGTGAGGTAGCCGTGATAGGTATAAAAATCCGCGGTGGCCCGCCGATAGGCTTCGGCAAAGGAGTTCTCGCCGGTGAGGAGATAGCCGCGCTTTTCCTTTTGCATTTCAATCACGGACCGCTCGAGCTTCGTGAGGAAATCGAGGATTTGCGTCGATTGCGCCGCCCATTCCTGTTCGCGCATCCGCTCGTTCAGGACGATTTGTTCGTCAGCTTGGAGCAACTGGAGGCTTTCGCGGGCCTGACCGAGCAGTCCGCTGCCCAGTGCGCCAGATGCGTCGCCAGACGATTCCGCCACGACCGAAATGCCTTTGCTGAGGCGGCCACTCATTTGAGGTAATGCGAAGGTGTCGAGCCATTTCTGGACGATCTCCTGTATTTTCATCACCCGCTTCCGCTGTTTCGGGATGTCGAGAATCAGCACCGTAAGCTCTTCCACTCGGCTTTTGATGAGCTCGCGTCGGCGTTCGAAAGGTTCGAGATAGGAAGCATTACCGGTCAGCAAATATCCGCGATGGCCGGTTTCCAGCGCCGCGATGTCGTTTTCCAGAAGGCTGCTTAGACGCATCACTTCCAACGTATGCGCGCGCAGGGTTTCCTGGTGGTGATTACGGAGGGTAACGAAGAGAAACAGACCCGCCAAAAACGTGATGACCACGATGCCGACGGCGGTCCCGGAGAGCAGTTTGAAATGAAAATGTTTGGGGCTGAAAAGCCACGCGGCGGTTCGGCCAAAAATGCCTCGACGGACCTTTTGTTGTTGTGGTGCGTCGATCTGGGTCATTATAAATTCCACAAAAGCAGGTAGCCTGCCACGCCCTTTTGGGCTGCCTACGGAACTCCGAGACTCACCTGTCAAAAGCAGGCTCAGTACCGCACGCGAATAAGAAATAATCCGGCGGCTGGCGCAGCGTTTCGCCCGTAGCGATTCCCTTTGCGCGGAGTCTCGAGACGCGAACGGATTTCGTTAGGCGAGGCCATCCCCGAACCGATGCGCACGAGTGTGCCCACCATTAGCCGAACCATCTTGTAAAGAAAGCCATCGCCCTCGACTTCGATCGTGATGCGCGGACCTGCCTGGCTCAGATGAATGCGGCTGATCTTGCGCACGGTATCGGTCACCGGCGCGCCGCGGTTGGCCGCGAACGACGCGAAATCGTGTTGGCCAAGAAACGCTTTGGCCGCGGACGTCATCGCCACTGTGTCGAGAGGATTACGCACATGCCACGCGCGGCCGTTTTCCAGCGGCGGCAAAACATCCGCGTTCCAAATGCGATAGCGATACACTTTTCCCTTCGCCGAAAAGCGCGCGTGAAACGATTCGGAAACAAACCGACACCGCATGATTCGAATGGTGGGTGGCAGCACACCATTCAACGCGGAAATCCATCTGTCGGTTCCGTAGCGGCGAGCCGGCAGATCCACATGCGCACATTGCGCGAGCGCGTGCACCCCCGCGTCAGTTCGCCCGGCGCCGTGAACGCGAACGCGTTCCGAACAGATACGCTGAAAGGCCGTTTCGAGATGGTCCTGGATGCTGTTTCCGTTGGCCTGGCTTTGCCATCCGGCAAACGGGCCTCCGTCATAGGCCACAATGAGCTTCAGCCGCGAGGGCATCTAATCGTTTTCGACCACGCCGGCATCCTCGTCGTGGGAGCGTGCGGCTTGCGCATCCAGGTAGCCCTGCAGAATCATCTGAGCGGCAACCTGGTCGACGACAGCTCGAGAATTGCGCGTCTTCTGTCCGCTGTCGCGCAAGGCCCGATTGGCCGCCATCGTCGTCATTCGCTCATCCCAGGTCACCACTTCGCACTCTACAAATCCGCGCAGCTTCTCCGCGAACGCGAGCGCTTCCGCGGCGCCCACACCAACGCTTCCATTCATATGGCGAGGCAGCCCGATCACCACTCGTTCCGCGTTTTTCTCGCGCACGATCTCCGCAATCCGCCACGCTGCCTCTCCGCGCGCGGGGATGGTTTCGACCGGATGCGCCAGCATTCCGAGCTCATCGGAGACGGCTACGCCAATGCGCGCCTGGCCGAGGTCGATACCGAGGATACGCCTCCGAATTTGGAAATCGCTCATTGCAATTCCTCCGGAACTTTCCCAATCAGGTTCTTGATCTTTTCCGCCTGATGACGGTGACAAATCAGGATCGCGTCCGGCGTCCGCACCACGATCAGGTTATGCACGCCGAGGAGCGCGATGCGCGCCCCGTCAGGGTTGAAGACGATGTTGTTCGTTGAATCCAACGCCGTGATCTCGCAATTCGCTGCATTTCCTTCCGCGTCATTTTGGAAATATTTCGCGACCGCTCGCCAGCTGCCGACGTCGTCCCAATCGAAGCCCGCTTCCACGACCAGCACTCGGTCCGCCTTTTCCATGATCGCGTAATCGAAAGAGATTCGCGGCAGTGCATGGAAGCGTTCGCGGATCGTCTTTTCGAAATTGTCCGGCGCGCGAAGCTGAGAAATGAAACTGGCCAGCTCTGGCGTGTGCCGGTTGAATTCGCTGAGCACGCTCGGCACCGACCAGACGAACATGCCGGCGTTCCAGCGGAAATTTCCTTTCCGCAAAAACGATTCCGCCAGATCGGCGTTTGGTTTCTCGCGAAAACGGACCACGCGATTTACCGCGTTCTCCACCCCACCACTCTTAAGCCGCACCGCGGTCCCTTGCTCGATGTAGCCATAACCGGGGCAAGCCCAGGTCGGCTTCACTCCAATGGTCACGAGCGCGCCGGTTTCCTCGGCCGCCACCGCCGCCGTTTTGAGAGTTTTCTGAAACGCGGCGGTGTCCTCGATGACGTGATCGGCCGGCAACACAATCATCGTCGCCGAATGATCGCGCGACGCCACCCAGCCTGCGCCAAGCGCGACCGCCGCCGCGGTATCGCGTTTCGCCGGCTCCGCCACGATGTTTTCCTTCGGCACCTTGGGCAGCAATTCCCGCACAGCCGCTTCCTGATCGACGTTCGTCAAAATCAACAACCGCTCCGGCGGAACCAACCCCTCCAGCCGCGTGACCGTTTGCTCCAGGAGCGTTTCCTCCGCCACCAAACGGAGCAGTTGTTTCGGCCGCGCCCGCCGGCTCAACGGCCAGAAACGCTCCCCGCTGCCACCGGCGAGGATGAGGGCGTAGATGGAATTTGGCATGATAAAAACGTGCAGGACGCAGCCGGCGCCTGATCGCGCGAGCGGCAAGATTTTCCCGTTTCCT
>DASQLH010000366.1:0-9995 GCA_035630155.1 Chthoniobacterales bacterium | reverse complement strand
TTACCGGCGTGATCTTGCCCGATTGCATCAGATCGCTCAGGAGTTGGAGGTCCGGCTTATTGATTTGCGCGATGTAGAAGACGAACCTCTGGCTCACGAAGGGTGAGCCGGCGAGGGCGCGAAGCATGCCTAAGAGGCGGGGGCCCATTTGGCCGTCGTTAGATCCCGATCCGCCCACGCCGGCAAGGACGCAGACGCCGTTGGGTTGCAAAACGCGGCGCCGGTCGGAGAACGAATGGTTGCCGACGAGGTCATAAATCAGGTCGTAACGTTGCGCGCCCTTGGTGAAATTCTCTTTTGTGTAGTCGATCACGTGATCGGCGCCGATCGCGCGGACCATCTCCAGGTTCCGCGTGCTGCAGACGCCGGTTACTTCCGCGCCCAGGACTTTTGCGATTTGCACCGCAAAGGTACCGACGCCACCAGATGCGCCATTGATTAACACCTTCTGTCCGGCCTGGATTTTCCCCTTGTCGCGCAGCCCTTGCAGAGCAGTGATTGCCGCCACCGGCACTGCCGCCGCTTGCTCAAAGCTGATGTTAGTCGGCTTCAAAACAACTCCGCGATCTGCTCGCGCACACAGATACTCGGCCACGGCTCCGTTCTTCGCTCCGAAGACCTCGTCGCCAGGTTTAAACTGCGTCACGTTTCGGCCGACCGCCTCGACGGTGCCCGCGTAATCAATGCCAAAACGCGTTTCCTTCGGTTTGCGCAACCCGCCGAACAACCGTGGGAGATACCCGCCCCGCAGTCCGTGGCCGTCGGCCGCGTTAATTGAGTTGGCGCGCACTTTGACCAGGATTTGATCGTCGTCCGGAACCGGCTTTTCGACCGCGTCGATCTTGAGCACATCGGGTGAACCGTATTCGCAGTTGCGAACCGCCTTCATCGGATTTGTCGGCGCCGCAGCCTGGTCGCACTCGTTAGTCGATCTCCAGTAGGCGATGAATATGCAGGTTGCTGCCAGGAATAAGAGGAGCGCGATCGCGCGAACGGTCCACTTTACAATACGTTTCACGAGAAGTTTCACTTTCATATGGCTAGCGAGATGATGCAGGCCGCTCGGCGCGCGGGGATCGAGCAGGCGATTTGTGCCGGGGTTGACGTCAAGAGCCTCATTCGATCGTAATGGCGATCTTTCCCCGGACGTGGCCGGTTTCGAGATACTCGTATGCGGCGGCGGTTTCAGTAAGCGGGTAAGTTTTGGTGAGAGCGGGCACCGCTTTTCCGCTTTCCGCCAGATCGCGCAGAATGCCGAGGTCTTTGGTGTTAAAGCTGACGCCGAAGCTGACAAACTTCTCCTTCGAAAACTTCGAACGAAGGGAGGCGGTGAGCGAAGTCACGAAATTGCCCAGAGTCTCCTTGTGCATTCCTGAGCCACCAACACCGGCCAATACACAGATACCGCCGGGCTTGAGGATGCGGCGTCGCTCTGCAAAAGAACGATTATTGATGAGATCGTAGATCACGTCATAGCGCTGATCGCCTTTTGTGAAGTCCTCCTTCGTATAGTCAATCACGTGATCGGCACCGAGCGATCGGACCAGGTCCAGGTTTCTGGTGCTGCAAACGCCGGTTACTTCAGCGCCAAAAGCCTTGGCGATCTGCACGGCAAATGTTCCAACGCCTCCGGAGGCACCATTGATCAGGACCTTTTGTCCTGCTTTCAACCGCCCGGTGTCGCGCAGGCCCTGTAAGGCAACGAGCGCGGTAGGGATCGAAGCGGCTTGCTCGAAGTTAACGTTGCCTGGCTTCGAAACCACCGCCCGGCCAGGCTTGACACAAATGTATTCGGCGAGGGCGCCTGCCTTTACCCCGAAGACTTCATCGCCCGGCTTGAACTCGGTCACGTTCTTGCCGACGGCTTCAACGGTTCCGGAGTAGTCAGATCCCGGGCAGGTGTTTTTCGGCTTGCGAAGTCCGAAGAGGAGCCTACCGGGGACGCTGCCTCCTAGCATCCCACCGTCGAAAAATCTCAGGGAAACGGCACGAACGCGGACGAGAATCTGGTTGTCGTTCGGAACCGGCTTTGCGACTTCTTCAAGTTTCAGAACGTCATCAGGCGAACCGTATTCGCAATACCTGATCGCCTTCATCCGCTCGGCCCCGGCCGGAATGCTGCGTCCGCAGTCGTTCGTCGAAGTCCAGTAGGCGAACTGGAACCAGGCGAAGAGCACGACAAAAAGCGTGAGGGCGCTCCATTTCAGAATGCGTTTGAACTTCATGATTAGTCGGCCCGGAGGGCTTCGATGGGGTTGATGCGCGCGGCGCGGCGCGCGGGCAGCCAGCAGGCCACCAGCGCGATCGCGATGAGCAGAAGCGTCGTGCCGATGAAGACGAAAGGATTGTCGAAGCGCATCCCGGGATTAAAGGTCGCGAGAAAGCGCGCCAGTCCGATGGCGCCGACGAGGCCAATGCCCGACCCGATGAGGGCCAGCTTCACGCCGGAAGTCAGGACGATGCGCGTGATGTCCACCATGCCCGCGCCCATCGCGAAGCGAATGGCGAACTCGCCGGTGCGTTGCGCCATCGTGCGGGCGATGACGGCGTAGATGCCTAACGAAGCCAGGCCGAGACCGAGCGCAGCAAACGCGGCGAGCATATCGCGCACAATCCTGAGCTGGTCGTTGGCGCGCTCGATGGTGATGTCGGCCGGCTGGAGCTGGCGCACCGGAAGATCGGGGTCGAGCTCCGTCATCACGCTGCGAATGGCAGGGACAAGCGTTGAAGGAGCGACGCCGGTGGTGCGTACCGCGATCTCATTATAGGGGCGCGGGTCCTGCGCCATCGGCTGGTAGAGTTGGAAGGTCACCGGCCCCGGATCGTTCATGACCGATTTCACATCCGTGGCCACGCCGACGACTTCGCCCCATTGCGGAGTTCCAAGCACGGTCTGAGCGATGCGGCGGCCGATCGGATTTTCTTTTCCGAAGAGAGCCACGGCCATCGTCTGGCTAATGATGAAGACTTTTGGCGCGGCGAGATTATCGCGCTCGTTGAACGCGCGTCCCGAGAGCACCCGCGTGCTGAACGTCTCGAAATACCGCGCGCTGATGCTGTTCACCACGGCTGCAGGTTCGTGTCCCGGCTGGGGAAGCTCGCGACCTTCGACGAGATACTTGCGGACATCGTTCCAATTAAAGAACGGCGTGAACGAAGAGATGCTCGCCGAAGCCACGCCCGGGATGGACTCGAGCCGCTCAAGGGTGAGGCGATGGAAAGTGTTCATCTTTTCGGCGTCGCCATAGCCGCCACCTGGGAGCACGACACTTCCAGTGACGAGCTGCTCGGATTCCCAGCCGCCGCGCGGGCTGTTCAGTTGGTCAACGCCGCGGATGTAGAGGGTGGCGCCCGCGAGCAAAACCATCGCGAGCGCAAATTGGCCGATGATCAGGGCGTGACGAAAACGCCGATGACCGCGGCCGCCCGTCATACCGCGTGCGCCGCTCTTCAGGGTGTCGTTGACGTTGAGGCGGAGGGCGAAAAGCGCGGGCGCCAGGCCGAAAGCAACGGCTGTGATAACCGAGGCGGCGAAAGCCCATCCAAACACATTCCAGTCGAAGGCGAACACCATGCGTTCGCCGTTCTGTCCAACCGTCCGGGCGGAGAGCCAGTCCGTCACCCAGCGCGCGACCAGCATCGAGGAAATGGCGCCGGCGACGGCGAGCAAGAGGGACTCGGCGATCAAGGGACGCAGCAATTGCAGGCGCGACGCGCCAAGCGCGGCCCGCACGGCGAACTCACGCGCGCGGGCCATGGTCCGGGCCAGGAGGAGGTTCGCGAGATTGCAGCAGGCGATGAGCAGCACGAAACCGGAGACGCCAATCAGCATTCCGATCATCTTGGTGGCGGCGCCGGAGGCGACGGTGGTGTTGAGGGGGATCGCGCGCCAGGTGCTGCCGGCGTTCACTTCGGGGAAATCGGCGGCGAGTCGTGCGCCGAAGTTGGCGACGAAGCCGGCGCCGTCGGTCGCGGAGAGGTTGCCGGAGCGCCGGCCGAGAACGCGGAGACTGGTGGTGCGGCGGTCGGCGGCTTTCTGTTGATCGAGCGCGAGCGGGCGGAAGAAATCGAACGCACCGAGGTGCCGCCAGTCGTTCATCATTGCGGGCAGGACGCCCACGATTTCGTGCGGTTCGCCATCGACGCGGATGGTGCGGCCGATGACGTCGGCCCTCCCGCCATAACGGTTTTGCCAGGCCCGTTGACTGATGAGGACCACGCGGTCGTTGCCCCGAATCTCTTCCCGCGCGAAGAAGTCGCGCCCGAGCTGTGGCTGGACGCGGAGGACGGAAAAGAAATTCGCGGTGGTGCGAAGAGCGCGCACGACCTCGGCCGGTTGCCCCGGCTCCGAGAGGCTGGTGTCGCCGAGCGCATACGCCCCGATCTCGCCATAGCTTTGCATTTCGCGCTGGAGATCGAGGAAGTCGGCCGGCGACATGCGGCCCTGCGGATTTTGCGGCGTCGCGCGATCGATGCGGTCCAACTGTTCGCTCTCCGCATACGGAAGTGGCTTGAGCAGGATCGTGTTGAGGATGCTGAACATCGCGGTGTTGGCGCCGATGCCGAGTCCGAGGGTGATGATCGCCATGAGCGTGAACCCGGGGGTCCGGATCAGCTGGCGGAAGGCGAGGCGAAAGTTCATGATTTTAGGTTCTGTCTCTTCTTTGCGCCTTTGCGAGAAACAGGAGGGGAGGGCTCACGCAAAGGCGCAAAGGTTTTTGGCTTCGTTAGGTGACGTGAAGGGCGCAGGCTTCCCTGCATGAAAGAAAATGATGTTGCCTCCCACGTCGTTGACGCGGCCTACCGCCTGCACACCGGTCTCGGGCCCGGAATATTTGAAATCGTTTACGAAGTCACGCTCGCGCACGAACTGCGCAAGCATGGCCACATTGTGGAAAGACAGGTCCCGGTTCCGATCACGTGGGATGGACTCAGGTTCGACGAAGGCTTTCGAGCCGACCTTGTCATCGATGATTGCGTGCTCGTGGAAGTGAAATCGATCGCTGCGCTCGATCCGGTTCACAGCAAGCAAGTTCTGACCTACCTGCGGCTGATGGACAAACGCCTTGGAATTCTCATTAATTTCGGCGAGCACTTGATCAAGAATGGGATCAAACGCGTTGCCAACAGCATGCCCGACGAAGAACCGCCGTCGTTTTGAATGAGGGGCGGAGGAAGCACGCAAAGGCGCAAAGGCGCAAAGATTTTGAGTCTTAATTCCCCCCTTTGCGCCTTTGCGCCTTTGCGTGAAAACCGTTTTCATTCGGCGCGGAGGAGTGACATCATTTCGACTTTGCGAGCGCGGCGGGCAGGGAGCCATGAGGCCAGCAGGGCGATGGCGATAAGAAGAAGAGTGGTGCCGATTAATACGGGCAGGCTGTTCATCCGCATGTTCGGACTGTTGGCAGCCAGGAGCCGGGTAATCCCAACCGCACCGATGAGACCGAAGGCCGATCCGAGCAGCGCCAGCTTCACGCCGGAGCCGAGGACGATGCGGGAGATGTCCTTGATGCACGCTCCGAGCGCGAGGCGGATGGCAAATTCGCCTTCGCGTTGCGCCATCGTGCGGGCGATGACGCCGTAGATGCCTAACGAGGCAAGACCGAGCCCGAGCAGGCCAAACGCGGTAAGCATGTCGCGCAGAACAGCGGTCTGATAATTCGCGCGCTCGATGGTGGCGTCGGCGGGCTGGAGTTGCCGCACCGGCAGATCGGGATCGAGCTCCGTCATCGTCGTGCGAATGCTCTCGACGAGCGTGGCCGGAGCGACGCCATTCGTTCGGACGGCGATCTCGTTCTGGCGCCGTGGCTCCTGTTCCAGGGGCTGATAGATTTGGTAATGAACGGTTGTGGGGTCATCCACATTCGTTTCCACATCGCGCACGACACCGACGACTTCGCCCCAGCGAACATTGTCACCCTCGGTCTGCGCGATGCGGCGGCCGATCGGATCCTCGTTGCCGAACAAACCGCGCGCCGTGTTCTGGCTAATGATGAAGACCTTGGTCGAAGTGGCGGTATCGCGGTCGTGGAAGGCGCGGCCTGAGAGCACGCGCGTGCCGTAGGTCTCGAAATAGCCGGGACCCACGTTGTTCACCATGGCGGCAGGCTCGCGCCCCGTTTCCGGGCGTTCCCGGCCCTGGACGAGAAACTTCCGTGTGTCGGGCCAGGGAAAGAAAGGCGCGAACGTCGAGATGCTCGCCGACGCGACGCCGGGCAGGGCCGCGAGACGTTGCGAAGTGAGGCGATGAAACGCGGTGATCTTCTCCGCGTCGGGATATTTGCCGGCAGGCAACAGAATCGTGCCGGTAGTCAGGTTGGTGGATTCCCAGCCGGCGCGGCGTTCGTTCAGATCGCGCAGACCATTGATGAAAACGCCGGCGCCAGTGAGAAGGACCATGGCAAGTGCGAACTGGCCGATGATGAGAATCTGGCGAAAGCGGCGATGCCCGCGGCCGCCCGTGGTGCCGCGCCCGCCGCTCTTCAGCGTCTCGGTTAGGTTAAGCCGCAACGCGAAGAGGGCGGGGGCGATCCCGAAGGCAAGCGCGGTGATGAGCGAGGCGAAAAAGGCCCAGCCGAGCACGCGCAAATCGATGGGCAGAAAAACTTGCTCGCCGTTGTCGCCTGTGGAACGCATGGCGAGCCAGTCGCGCGCCCACATGGCGACGAAGATCGCGGCGACGCCGCCCGCCATCGCCAGCAGGAGCGCTTCGGCGATCAACGGGCGGAGCAACTGCATTCGCGAAGCCCCCAGCGCGGCGCGCACGGCGAACTCCCGCGCGCGGGACATTGTGCGGGCCAGAAGGAGGTTCGCGAGATTCGAGCAGGCTATGAGCAACACGAAGAGCGAAAGGCCGACGAGCATGAACAGAACAACGCGGCCGTTCCGAGCTCGCACCGCTTCCTGGAGCGGCTCGCTCCGACAGGTGCTGGCCGCGTTTGCTTCGGGAAATTCTTTGGCGAGGCGCGCGCCGAAGTTCGCGATGAAGCCGGTAGTCTCGGCCTGCGAGCGGGCGGACAAACGCCGGCCGAGGACGCGCAGGTTCGCGCCGGTGCGGTCGGAGGCTTGCTCAGCGGTGAAGGCGAGCGGCCGGAAAAAATCGACGCTGCCGAGATGGCGCCAGTCGTTGAATGCTTCCGGCATTACGCCGATCACCTCATGCGGCTCGCCGTCGATCCGAATGGTGCGGCCAATGACGCGCGGATCGAGCCCGAAGCGATTGCGCCAGGTGCGTTGGCTGAGAATGACAACGCGGTCGTTTCCGGGCGTGTCTTCGCCTTCGCGAAAATCGCGGCCGAGTTGAGGCTGCATCCGCAGCAACGACAAGAGATTCGCGGAGCTTCGTGCGGCGTGGGCCATCTCTGCCGGCTGGCCAGGTTCTGACAGGCTCGCTTCGCCGATGGCGTAAGCGGCAACATCGCCATAAGCGTCCTTCGCGCGCTGGAATTCCAGGAAGTCCGCGGGCGAAATACTTCCATCCCGGTTTTGCGCAGTCGCGCGGTAGATGCGGTCGAGTTGCGCGATCTCGGGATAGGGCAGGAGCTTGAACATGATCCCGTTGAGCACGCTGAAAGTGGCGGTGTTGGCGCCGATGCCGAGCGCAAGCGTGAGGATGGCCAGCAAGGTGAAGCCCGGCGAGCGGAGCAGTTGGCGGAGGCCGAGGCGCAGGTCCATCATTGGTTGTTTCTCCTTTTGCGGTAAGTGCGTCGCTTATCGCTGGCTGCCGACCGCCCGGTAGTCCGAGTAGGTGATCACCTGATGCAGGCGACCTTCCTGGCCCATGCCGGACCCCGTCACGTCCGCCACCTGTTCGACGAGAACCGGTTTGCCATCGGGTCCGATTCGGAACCGGGACGTTGATTCATAATGCTGGAGCTTCATGACCAACATGATCCGCGTCGGTTTGATCGAGAGCCGCACCTGCTCGACGAAGGGAACGCCGTTGGCCTCACCGACCGCGGCTTCGGCGGTGGTGTTGTGCGAAAGGTCGCTATTGAACACCAACACGCTGTCTCTCGGCAGGGACTCAAAACGGAACACGGTCCGGCCGCGTGAGTCGGTCGCGGTCGTCACCGGTCCGGCGAAGTAGTTCGCCAGGCGGTGGTATCCTGGAACGCGGCGTTTCGGAGTTTCCTTGCGGTATTTGCGCAACGCGTCGGCCGAAGGCGGTGCGCCGTCCACGGAAATTAGCGTCCAGCGCGCCTCACCGTTTTTGGTCGGGTCATATTTCTCAACGGTGACGGTTGTTTCGCTTTTGCCGTTGGCGGTCGGCTCCGAGCGCACGGTCCGCGTAAAGGCGTAATCATCCGCGCCAACCTTCTGCGCCTGGGTGAGAATACGTTGCTTGAGGTCGTCCGGCTTGTTCTCGCCGTGGGCCATAAAAACGGACCCGAGCCAGACGGCTGCGTCGGCGATTGCCAAACGGGTAAGGGGGTTGGTGATGAGGTTCTTCATAGTTTGGGTTGGGTGGGGATTTCCCGGTTCATTCACATTCCCTGCGCGGGAGCAGGGAGTGGCATCGCATCGTGTCGGAGAACCACTGGTAACGGGCGACGGCGGCGAATAGAGCCAGAGCGCCGACAATGAGGGCGAGCCCGCCGGCGGCGACGTGGATCGGTAGATCATGCTATTCATTGCCAGGCCTTGTCATTAGAGGGGCCCGCGAGAACGGCGGAGGCGCACCGCGGCGACGAAAAAGCCCGCGGCTACGACCAGCCCGATCCAAAGGCCGGGGCTGCTCAGGAATTTCAGCGGATCAAGCTGAGTAAGGCGATCGACAAGGGGGTAATGAGAGCCTTTCGGGTACGTCGTGACGACGAACGCCTCTTCAAAGCTGCCCCCCACACGCCGGCCGAGCATCTGGGCGAAGTAGGCGGTGTTGAACGCAATCTTCTCGATCGCCGCGACCGCCAGCCACGGGAGCAAAGCCCAAAGGAAGGTCGCGCGCCGCGCCCAGCCGGAGACCAACAGCAGCCAGGCGAAGACGGGCGCATGCCAGAGCGCCATCGTCACGATCCCGTAGAGGAGAATGACCGAGAGCTGAAACCAGGGCAGCAGATTCCAGGTGCTCCCGGCCAGGCCGCTCGGGAGGAGAGCTACCGTGCTGATTAGCAGCATCATGAACTGCGTCGCGATAATGACCGCGAAAGTGAACAGCGGCAGAATCACCAGCGGGATGAACGCCTTCGAGAGGACGGCCGTGAAATCCGAAACCGGCAGCGATTTCCAAAAAAGAATGCTGCGATCCCGGCGTTCGCCATGGAGCGCGTCGAGGCAATAGAACACCGCGACGATGAAAGCGGTGAACATGATCATCATTGCCGCGATGTCGTAAGGCGCCTCGATGGCGGCCCTCATTCGCGTGGGCTCGAGCGCCAGCGCGTTCATTCTTAGCCGGGGCAGGCGGTAAGCCGTGATCAGGGAGCCGAAGATGATGACGCTGCCGGCGATCAGCGGGGCAAAATAAATGGAGCGGTTTTCCCAGAGCTCGCGCCGGACAGACCAGACGAATGGCTGGGTGGCCGACATCGCTGCGGGCTTATAGCCGGGGTCGGTGACCTCGGAGTTCGCGATGTTCGATTCCGTATTCATTAGCTTTTCCTCGGCTCGCCGGAGCCTTGTGCGGAGGCGGCTCCCCCGGCCTTTGATTCGCCAAAGGACTGTTTTGCCGTGGCGAACCTCTGTCCTCTGACCTCTGGCGACGGGCCCATGACCGCCACGAACAAGTCTGCGATGCTCGGTGTGCGCACGTCGCCGAGCGCGGCGAGCTGCTGGCGATCGACATTGTCGAAAAGGAGAATGCTGCGGCCGAAGAGCTGGCGCTCATAGATTGGCCCGAGCATCTGGGCGGCGGCGAAGCGATCGGGGTTTACCATCACTTCCACATAGCGCGCTTCGAACTCCTCCATGCTGCACTCGAGCATGATGCGCCCATGGTTGATGAACATGAGATCGGTGAGCACGTTCTGGATCTCTTCCACCTGGTGCGTCGTCAC
>DASQLH010000365.1:0-2011 GCA_035630155.1 Chthoniobacterales bacterium | reverse complement strand
ATTGGCACCAAGGCATCCATTATGTGCTCTTTGTAGCTTGATCAATCTGTAGAACGCCAAAATCGTTTCCGATTCCGGACGCTCAAACTTGATAACTGAAACTCTCGGACCAGGACATCTTACCTTCCCGGTCTTTCTTTTCAGACTCAGCTCTTAAAAGTTGTACTTACTACCCTGTATGTAGATATCAAAGAACCAGCGGTTTACGCCCGTTTCAGCCCACAAAAAAACCCAATCTGATCTCCGGTCTATTCTGTCCGCCTTCGCCCAAGGGCTACGGCGTGATAAACCGGGACAAAATTGAGTTCCAATTTGCAGTCCCAAAATAGGCGAGAACCACCCCGACATAGTCGGGGCCCGCTTCAGGCGGGGTCAGCAAGGTAGCCACCAAAAAATAACCGTCAACCCGGGAAAGCGATTTTTTTTCGAAAAAGTGAAGTTTTTTGGCTCCGGATGGGCCTGCCGGACGCAGACATCTGGGCACTACGTGAGAATCGATTCCATTTGCCATGCCGAAAGAGAAAAAACTCCGCCCGCCCCAGCATCAAAAACAGCGGCCCGGCCGCGAACACAAAATGCGCCCGCAACCGCGATCAGGAGCCAGCGATTATATCGGCTGCGGGAAGTTGCGAGACAAAGTCGCGCTCATTACGGGCGGCGACAGCGGAATCGGGCGGGCCGTGGCAGTTCTTTATGCAAAAGAAGGCGCGGACGTTGCGGTTGTTTACCTGAACGAGCACAAAGACGCCCGCGAGACCCGGCGCCTGGTGGAAAGCCAAGGGCGGAAATGTCTGCTTGTCGCCGGGGACATTGGCCGCGAGAAATTTTGCCGGGCAGCCGTGGCGCAGGCGAAGCGCGAGCTGGGGAAGATCGACATTTTGGTAAACAATGCGGCGGAGCAGCACCCGCAGGAAAGCATCACCCGGATCACGGAGAAACAGCTCGAGAAAACCTTTCGCACCAATATTTTCTCCATGTTTTTTCTGACCAAGGCCGTCATGCCGCATCTCAAGAACGGTGGCATTATCATCAATTGCGCCTCGGTGACCGCGTATCAAGGCAGCCCCGAGCTGCTCGATTACTCCGCGACCAAGGGCGCGATCGTCGCCTTTACCCGCTCGCTTTCCCAAGCGCTGGCGGACAAGAAGATCCGCGTGAATGCGGTCGCGCCCGGGCCAATCTGGACGCCGCTGATCCCGTCGACATTTCCGGCGAAAGAGGTGGCGACGTTTGGCTCCGACACGCCACTCGGGCGCGCGGGCGAGCCGGAGGAAGTGGCGACCTCATTCGTCTTTCTTGCCTCGGACGATTCGTCCTACATGACCGGGCAGGTGCTGCATCCGAACGGCGGCCGCGTCGTGAACGGTTAGGGCGAGCGCTCGCTCGCCCGATGTTTTGGTTGGCAGGCGAAGCGCCTGCCCTACAATTGCCCGATGCAACGCACCGACGGACGCGCCGCCGATCAGATCCGCTCCATTTCCTTTGAGATCGGCATCGCCCCGAACGCGACGGGATCGGTTCTCGTCGCCATGGGCAACACGCGCGTGATTTGCGGCGTGACGATCGAGGAGACGGTCCCCCGTTGGATGAAAGAGCAAAGCGTGACCGGCGGCTGGCTGACGGCCGAATACTCGATGCTCCCGTATTCCACAAACACGCGAAAGTCCCGCGACATCACCAAGGGCCGGCTCGACGGCCGCAGCACCGAGATCCAGCGCCTGATCGGCCGGTCGTTGCGCGCGGTGGTTGATCTGGAGAAGCTCGGCTCGCGGACGATGTGGGTCGATTGCGACGTGCTCCAGGCCGATGGCGGCACCAGGACGGCCGCGATCACGGGGGCCAGTCTCGCGGTGGCTGTCGCTTGCCAGAGATTAGTCGATGACAAGAAAATCGATTCGTCGCCGATTCGGAAGCTGGTCGCCGCGGTCAGCGCCGGCGTGCTCGGCGGTGTGCCGGTTCTCGATTTGAATTACGAAGAAGACAAGGCCGTGACGGTGGACTTCAACCTGGT
>DASQLH010000364.1:0-2771 GCA_035630155.1 Chthoniobacterales bacterium | reverse complement strand
GCCGCGCAGTTTCGCGCCAGCCCGATCAGCCCCGCCAGTATCTTTTGCTGGCGGACATTCTCGGGAAAATGGGCCGCGCGGATGAAGCCCAGGCGGCCCTTGCCCAGGTCACGCGTTTACAGTCGGCGGTCCGCGAGTCAGCCGCGAACTGAGCCTGCACGACTTGTTCGCGCTGGGCGCGGCGCGTGCTAAGCTCCGCGCGATGCAGATCATTGTGCTTGGCGCCGGCGCAATCGGCAGTCTTTACGGCGCGAAGCTCGCGGCCGGGAACGATGTTTTATTGGTCGGCCGGCCGGAGCACGCTGCCGCGATTAGTGCCCGCGGTCTGCGCATTGAAGGCATCGAGTCACAGACGGTCCGAGTCCCTGCGGCTACGGCTGTCACGCAGATCGGCGCGAACGCATTGGTCCTATTGACCACCAAAGTCATGGCGAGTGCGGCGGCGCTCGAGCCGATTGCTCCGCTGGTCCGCGACGACACGACGATCCTGTGTTTACAAAATGGCCTCGGCAGCGAACAAATCGCCCGCGCGGCCGTGGGAAACCGCGGCGTTGTTCTCCGCGGTATCACCCAGTTCGGCGCGATTTTCGAAACTCCCGGCGCAATCAAATACATGGCTGCTGGTTACACCGTCATCGAGCAGCATGAACGCAGCGACCAGATCGGGGAGGTACTCACCGCCGCCGGTTTGAACTGCCACGTTTCCCCAAACATCGCCGCGGAAGTCTGGCACAAGACAGTCATCAACTGCGTGGTGAATCCCATCACCGCGATCCTTGGCTGCGATGTGGGCAGTATTGTCCAGCCTGGACTCGATCGGCTGGAGCGACTTGTGATCGACGAATGCGTCGCAGTCGCCCTAACCCAGGGTATAGCCTTCGACGACTCTGATTTCATGCGACAGATCAACGAAAGGTTCGCGCCTTCGCATAACATTGCCTCCATGCTCCAGGACCTGCGGCGCGGCCGCCCGACCGAGATTGATTACATGAACGGCGCCGTCGCTGCTCTGGGCGCCGCGCACGGCGTGCCGTGTCCAGTCAATCGCGCCCTCACCGACATTATCGAAGCGATGGAAACTCCGCCGCGTTCATTGCTCCCAAAGGAAATGCTCGAGACGCAATCGCCCGAGGCGCGACTTGGCTTCCTCGCTACGCGCGCCGCCGGCTGACGCGAGTTTTTGGTAAACGACGGCGGCTGGCTGCCACTTCGAGTCGTCCTCGAGCAGCCGCGCCGCGTTGAAGCCGGCCTTGTAGTACCAGAAGAATTCCCGCTGCGGCCGGTCCGGCCTGGTCTCTTCCTCGATGATTTTGTAAAACGTGGCGAGCGCGTTTTCGCGGTCGTCCAATTTCTCGAGACAAATCCCTTTCTTGAAAAGCGCCTGGTTTCGCCAATGCGCAGGAGCGTCCTTTTGCTCGGCGAGCTGATCGTAAATCTCGATCGCGCGCCGGTAATTCTCCCGGTCGGCTTCGCCCGCTTCATACAGAATGTCACCTTTGCCACAGAGCGCTTCCCGTTTCTCCTCGGGCTTGGCGTTGCCTTGCAACACTTCGTCGTAAAGCGTGGCCGCGTCCTGCGCCTTGCCCAGCTTGCGCTCGATCGCGGCCTGTTCGTTGCGCGCGCTCCATTTTAGTTCCCCGTTTTTCTTAACGACCTCGTCGAGCAACACCAGGGCGCGATCGAGCGACTGCTCGGCCATGCTTTGCGTGGCTGACTTGGCGGCAAAGAAAAGCGCTCGCTCCGTGAAAGGCCCTTTCGGATTCTCCTGCGCAAGAATTTGAAACTGGGTCTGCGCGTTGGGAAAATCCTGTTGCCGGTAATAAGTTTCCGCCAGTTTCATTCGGACATCGGCAATGAAAAGCGATTCGGGATATTTCCGGAGAAATTCGGTCGCAGCCGCGATCACTTTCGCGGCATCGGCGTTCGGCGCGGCATCCTCGATCCAGATGGCCAGATAATCGGCCCGCTCATTCGCCGCCAGGCCCGGCTCGCTTTTTCTAGCGCTCTCAAGATGTTTCCGGGCATCGTCAAAACGAGGCGGCGCGCCGTGAAAGGCCAGCTCGGCGAGCGCGATCCACCCTTCCGCCGCGCGTTTATGCCGCGGAAATTGCCGCAGGAAACTGTCGAGCGTTTCGGCGGATTTCTTGTTCCCCTGCGCGGCCTGGGTAAGGCCCTCCTCGAGCAAGAGATCGCCGCGCGTCTCTTCGTTTCCGCCGCCCTGGGTCAGCTCCTTAACGTCCGCGAGAAAGCGAATATTGTCATTCTGTTGAAGCCAGGCCAGGGAAGCATTGAAGAGCGAATCGCTCGCCAGCCGCGGCGACGTGTGCGCGACCTCTTCGAACATTTGTGCCGCGGTCTCGAAATGCCTGGCCTGATAATGCGCGCGGCCGGCGAGGAGCGCGATCCGATCCAGCCAGATGCGTGGAGGATTAAGCGCCTTCGCCTCGTTCAGGACTGCGATCGCTTCCTCGAACCGGCGATCTTCCATTTCCAGCTGCGCAAACTCAAACAGGCCTTCGGCCAGCGCCGGCAACTTCGCGTGATCCTCGCGCAGCCGGCTGTAGGCCCGACGCGCGCCATCGCGGCGTCCGGCGCGCAGTTCGCTTCTCGCGAGATACCATTGCGCGAGGGACCGGCGCGGCTGCACCGAATCGTTGGCCCATCGGCTCAGCTCCTGGTTCGAGAACTGCCGCTCCGCGCGGTAAAGCTGATCGAGCTTCGCAAAGATCGTCGGCAGCTCCGGATCGGTCGGATAATGCTCCACAAAATTC
>DASQLH010000363.1:0-2151 GCA_035630155.1 Chthoniobacterales bacterium | reverse complement strand
GCCAGTCGTTTCGCTTCGACGGAATCGGGAGCTTCCGTGCGCAACCGCTCGTAAATCTCCTTCGAAACCGCCTCGCCTTTTATCTCCCGCGCCAACTGCTCCGCATACTCCGAGGCCGCGGCAATTTTCGGCATCGCCTCCAGCGCCTTCCATCGCGCCTTCGCTCCCAGCGGAGTTCCGGGCCGCGCCCGGGCGGCGTTCAACCACCAGCGCGAGGCATGGCGCAGCTCGTCGCGCTCCGCCAGTTCGGCGTCCACGTTCTTCAACCGAATCGAGCGGCCGTTCGCCCGGCGCGCCAGGGCATTGAGCCGCTCGGCCCGTTTTAGCATTTGCACGTCCGTATCGAGCGGTGCGCGCAACAGCCGGCCGCGCGCCTCGGCCCAGGCATCTCCCAGGCGCAACATCTCTTCGGCTTTTTCCTGGGACGGCCCCGATGCCGCCAGCGTGAGCCTTTCCAGGTTCGCGGCCACGCGATTGAATTCATCCGGCTCCATGAACTTCTTCGCTTCGGCAAAGTTCTCCTGCGCCAGGTAGCGTTGCGCGATGATGGCGCGCAATTCCTTTTTGCTTTCCTCGTCGAAGCCCGGCTCCGCCAGCGCCGCAGCCAGCTCGGTCAAAGGCGCGAAATTCAGCAGCGTATCGATCGCTTGCTGGATCTGTTCCACGTCCGCGCCGGTCAGGTTTGGATAAACGCTACTTTCCTTCAGGTTCCACTCTTCTTCGCCCGCAGGATAGACCTCACCCGCGGTGTAGCGCGACGGGCTGTATTCAAAGGGGCCGGAAGAATCCTCGGGCTCCTCCTCTTCCTCCTCCTCAGCGTCGGTCTTGGCCTCCGCCTCCTTTGGCTGGACGAGCAAACGCCTCAGCTCCACCACGGCGGCGCCGGCCTTGTGATTGTCCTGGAGCGCGAGAGCGAGGCGAAGGCGCACGCCGGAGGCCAGCGGCGACTTGGGAAATTTCGCGAGAAATTTGCGATAAGCTTCAATCGCCTCCGCCGCTTTGTCCGCGCGTTGAAACGCCAGGGCGCGGACCATGAGCAGGTCGTCGCTGCGTTCGAGTTCGGCGGGAGCCAGGTTGGTCAATTGCAGCGCCTGCTCCTGGTTCCCAGTCGCACTGGCGGCCTGGGCCAGCATCGCCAGGTAGCGCGGCTGCCACTCGCCGGACTGATAAATCTGCTTTTGTTTTGCCACTTCTGCGGCGATGCGCGGCAGGATCGTGCGCCGCCATTTTTTCACATCGGCCGGCTTATCGTATTGGCCGTCGTAGTTCTTTGCCTCGGGAGCGCCGAGCACGAGATACATGAATCCCATCGCGATGCGCGGGTGGCGCGCGATCAACGCGAACGCCGCCGTGCTGTCGGGCTTCTCCGCCACGCGGACGAGGCATTTCTCGGACATGTAAACGGCGGACTTGATCGTCTCGGGATGCCCCGGCGTTTCGGCCTGGGCGATGTAATACTCGAGCGCCTTTAAATAATTCTCGCTGTCGAAAGCCAGCGCGCCGAGCCAGCCGAGGGCATCCGCTTCGAAGCGGCCGCGCGGATATTGTTTCCGATAACGCTCGAACATTTCCGCCGCCTTCTTCCGCGCCGGGGCGCGTTCCCGCGCTTCCTCCTCGGTGCGCTGGTCCTGAGAATCGATCCCGCGCCGCGACTCCGCAAAGGCGCAACGCGCCACCATGAATAACGCGATCTCGGCGCGCGGATGGTTCGGGAACTCTTTCACCACCCGCTCGAACCAGGGCAGGCAAGCCGTGCGATCCCCTGCGCTATAAGTGGCGGCGCCCATCAGGTAGAGCCAGTGCGCCTTCAGCGGGCCAGATGCTTCCCGCGTGTTTTTCTCCAGCTCAGCCGTGGGTGTCGGCACCTCTCCCGAGGTGGAAAATGGATTCTTATTCGCGACTCGCCACTTCAGGTAATCAGCGGCCGCTGCCTTGTTTTGCGCCGAGCCCGCCAGCACATCGCGCACGTCGTGGAGAAGATTACACGACTCTCCTCTCCTGGTATAATGTTGCCGCGCCTGCGCCAGCAAGTTGTCCGCGACCGCGACCAGCGGGGCGGCCGGCTCGTTGAGAAGACGTTGCGCGAGCTTCAGGATTTCCTCGTCGAAATCCGGCGCCTCATCGTCGGAAGGCTGCGCGTTCGTTTCGAGA